>NZ_JBEZIX010000013.1:0-187723 GCF_040651315.1 Streptomyces sp. NPDC048506 | reverse complement strand
GCACGCCGCCAGCGTTCGTCCTGAGCCAGGATCAAACTCTCCGTGAATGCTTCCGGGCTATCCCGGTGAACACTCGCGTTGAGCGGAACGAGCGGGAGGAATAGTCCCGTTCGTTCACAGCGTCCTCGCTGTGTTTTTCAAAGGAACCTCGTCACCGGAAGTGTTTCCGGTAGACGGGGTTATCAACATATCTGGCGTTGACTTTTGGCACGCTGTTGAGTTCTCAAGGAACGGACGCTTCCTTTGTGCCTGTTTCACCAGGCTCTCCGGGCGCTTCCCTTCGGTCTTGCGTTTCCGACTCTATCAGATCCTCGCGGCTCCGATTTTCGCCGGTGCGATCCGGCCTTTCGGCTTTCTCGCGGTTCCGACTTTAGCAGATCCGGATTCGTTTCGTTTCCGGTTCCGATTTCCGTCGGAGGGTTTGCCTCGGAGCAGCTTTTTCCGCTGCCCTTTCGGCGGGTTACTACTTTAGCGGCTTTCCCTGGCGGCTCATAATCGGGCCGGTGGGGTCGAATTTTGACAACGCAAAAAAGACCCGTCAGGGAATCGTTCGAGTAGTTGGTTTCGCCGCCTCACGGTCTGCGCAGAAGGCGCTGCCCGTCTCCAGCGGCTCGGGCCACGTTAGGCGTTTGACGAAACAGAGTCAAGTAGCGCTGGTGACGCGCCGTCGGGGAACGTGCCGGCGGTAGGGGCTGACGGTCGGGTCGCCCTCGATCCAGAAGCGCCAGGGGTGGTCGGCGCCGTCTCCGCCGACGCCGGTGCGGGGCCCGCTGCGTACCCGTTCGGGAGCCGGCGGGTGGCCATGCAGCAGGGTGAGGGGGGCGTCGCCGCCGCGGCAGAGGTCAGCGCCGTCGAGGCTGCGGTCGATGTCCAGGGCGGTGGCCAGGCGGGCCGGCCCCTTGGCGAGTTCGTCGAGCGTGCGGGCCTTGGGGCGACGGGCGGCGGCCAGGGTCGCGCCGGTCACGATCTCGCCGGCGCGCAGCAGGACGCCGCTCGCCTGGCCTTCGGGGGCGCAGACGGCGTTGAGGCTGAACCACATGCCGTAGATGAAGTAGACGTACGCATGGCCGGGCGGGCCGAACATGGTCGCATTGCGTGCGGTGCGGCCGCGGTAGGCGTGGGAGCCGGGGTCGTTCTCGCCGTCGTACGCCTCGACCTCGGTCAGCCGGAGTTCGATCGGGCCGTCGGGGGTGTGGCGGACGAGAGTGCGGCCCAGCAGGTCGGGGGCCACTTCCACGACGGGGCGGGCGAAGAAGTCGCGGTTGAGCGGCATTCGTTCCGGTACGTCGGTCATGCGGTCCGAGGGTAGTGGAGCCGATGTGGGCGGCGGCTGGCCAGGGAGGCGTCGGGGTTGGGAAGGTGTGGGCCGTGGAACCGGCCTGCGCGGTTCCACGTTTCCAGACGGCACCGTCGTAGGAAGTCGTAGGAAGCAGTCCGCAGGGATCGCATCGCTGGGATGCGGTGTACGGGGACCGGGACGTGGTTCCGGCACGTAGGTCAACGGAGCACAGGCGCTGGGCCTGGGGAGGACGAGCATGGGATTCAAGAAGCTGCTGGCGAGCCTGGGGGCCGGGGGCGCGTCGGTGGAGACGGTGCTCTTCGAGGAGAACGTCGTCCCGGGCGGGGTCGTGCAGGGTGAGGTGCGGATCCAGGGCGGGTCGGTGGCCCAGGAGATCCAGGGGCTGTCGGTCGGGCTCCAGGCGCGCGTCGAGGTGGAGAGCGGCGACGAGGAGTACAAGCGCAACGTCGAGTTCACCACCGTTCAGCTGGGCGGGGCGTTCCAGGTGCAGCCGGGTGCCGCGCACACCGTGCCGTTCGGGCTGGAGATCCCGTGGGAGACGCCGATCACCACGTTCCTGGGCACGCATCTGCACGGGATGAGCGTCGGCGTGACGACCGAGCTGGCCATCGCGCGGGCGGTGGACTCCACCGACCTCGACCCGGTGAACGTGCACCCGCTGCCGGCGCAGCAGGCGATCCTGGACGCGTTCGGGCGGCTCGGTTTCCGCTTCAAGGCCGCCGACCTGGAGCAGGGGCACATCCGGGGGACGCGGCAGCGGCTGCCCTTCTACCAGGAGATCGAGTTCTACGCCCCGCAGCAGTACCGGGGGCTGAACCAGGTCGAGCTGTCCTTCGTGGCCGACGACCGGGAGATGGACGTCGTGCTGGAGATGGACAAGAAGCCGGGGCTGTTCACCGAGGGCTCGGACACCTACCGGTCGTTCACGGTGGGTCTGCACGACTTCGAGGGGACCGACTGGGCGGCGTACCTCAACCAGTGGCTGGCGGAGGTCGGCGGCAAGCGGAACTGGCTCTAACCTGGCCGGACAGAGTGTCAGCAAGCGACCAGGAGGTGTTGCAGTGTCCGAGCTGAAGCGGCGGCCGCTCCCGCACGATTTCCACCCGCCGGTGCCGGAGTTCACGGTGTCGAGCGACGAGGTGGCACCGGGCGGGACGCTCCGGCCGGAGCAGGTCTACGCCGGGGGGAACCGTTCGCCGCAGCTGCGGTGGGACGGCGCGCCCGCGGGGACCAAGAGCTACGCCGTGACCTGCTACGACCCCGACGCGCCGACGGGCAGTGGCTTCTGGCACTGGACGCTGTTCGACATCCCGGCGTCGGTGACGGAGCTGCCGGCCGGCGCCGGGTCCGGGGAGATGAAGGGACTGCCCGAGGGCGCCGTTCATGTCCGCAACGACTACGGGACGCGGGACTTCGGGGGTGCGGCGCCGCCGCCCGGGGACGGTCCGCACCGCTATGTGTTCACGGTGTACGCGGTGGACCGGGCGAAGCTCGGGCCGGACGCGGACGCCTCGCCCGCGGTGGTGGGGTTCCACCTGCGGTTCCACGCCCTCGGGCGGGCCCAGCTGATCGCCGAGTACGAGGTGCCGGCGGCGGGCTGAGCGCCGTAATTCCGTTGCGCCCCAGCGCTTCTCGCACGCAGAGTGGTACCCGAGCCGTCGCCCCTTCATCAGGGCGTCGGGCAGCTGGTACCGCATGAGCGGGAGCGGTGGGGCGCAGGTGTGTCGCCGGCCGTTTGTCGGAGCCCGCACTCGTGTCGGGTGTCCTCGCCGGCTGTCGTTCGCTCCGGGTCTCGCGTGTTCACGGGGGTGGGACCCGGAGCGATCTCCTTTCCGCCACGTTCCCCGGTGTGCCGGGTACGCCGGACCACCGTGTCTTCATCTTCCGATCGCTCTCCATTTCCCTTGTGGCATGCGGAAATTGCGTTGTTCGGGGAATACCTGCCGCTGCACAGTGGAGCAACTTCGCCACGGGGGCGGAGCGGGTCCGGGAGGTGGACGGGATGCGCGAGACGCTGGTGCTGAATGCGAGCTTCGAGCCGCTGGCGACGGTGTCGCTGCGACGTGCGGTGGTGCTGGTCATGCAGGACAAGGCCGTCGTCGAGCACGCGCACCCGGGGCTGCGGATACGTGCCGCTTCGGTGGACGTCCCGGTGCCGCAGGTGATCAGGCTGAGCCGGTACGTACGGGTGCCGTTCCGAAGACGGGCGCCCTGGTCGCGGCGGGGCGTGCTGGTGCGTGACCAGCACCGGTGTGCGTACTGCGGGCGCAGGGCGACGACCGTCGATCACGTCGTGCCGCGGTCGCACGGCGGTGGGGACACCTGGCTGAATACCGTCGCCTCGTGCGCGGAGGACAACCACCGCAAGGCGGACCGTACGCCCGAGCAGGCGGGGATGCAGTTGCTGCGGCGGCCGTTCGAGCCGACGCCGGCGGACGCGCTGCTGTCGACGCTGGGGGTGTCGGTGCGGGACGCGCTGCCGGAGTGGCTGGCGCAGCCGGCCTAGAGGCTGCTCGCCGCCGCGGCCCGTCCAGGGGCCGGGGCGGCGTCGGCCGTCGTTCGACTCCCCTTATTTGCGGAGGAGTTGGACGATGGCCACGAGCCCCACGAGGACGATCAGGGCACGCAGGGCGAGGGGCGGCAGTCGGCGGCCGAGCTTGGCGCCGAGCACGCCGCCGAGGGTGGAGCCGAGGGCGATCAGGGCGACGGCCTCCCAGTCGAAGGTGGCGACGAAGAGGAAGAAGACCGCCGCGACGCCGTTGACGATCGCGGCGAGGACGTTCTTTATGGCATTGAGGCGCTGTAGGTCCTCGTTGAGCAGCAGGCCCATCAGGGAGAGGTAGATCACGCCCTGTGCGGCGCCGAAGTAGCCGCCGTAGACGCTGGCGAACAGCAGACCGACGAGCAGGGCGACGCCGCCGTCGGGGTGGGCGGTGGTGCCGTTGCGCTCGCGACGGGCGCGGAGCCGGGCGGCGAGCGTGGGCTGCACCACGACGAGGACGAGCGCGAGGCCGATGAGTCCGGGGACGATCGCGTCGAAGGCCTTTGAGGGCAGCGCCAGCAGCAGGATCGCGCCGCCCAGGCCGCCGAGCATGGCGGTGATCCCGAAGCGCAGCAGGCGGCGGCGCTGGCCGGAGAGTTCACGGCGGTAGCCGAAGGCGCCGCTGAGCGAACCGGGCACCAGGCCCAGGGTGTTGGAGACGTTGGCGGTGACCGGCGGCAGTCCGAAGGCCAGCAGCACCGGGAAGGTGATGAGGGTCCCGGACCCGACGATGGTGTTGATCGTGCCGGCGCCGACCCCTGCGGCGAGGACGGCGACGGCTTCCCAGATGCTCATGCTGCTCCCCCGGGCATGATCGGTACGGTCCCGCCCGATCATGCCCCAGGGGCGCGCGGCCGTCAGTCGATCGGCGGGTTTTCGTGCTTCGGCGCACTGGGCTTGGGGATCGAGCCGCCGCCGGTGGGCGGGGTGAAGTTGCCGATGGCGCCGCCCAGGCCCTTGAGGGCGTCGCCGATCTCGCTGGGCACGATCCAGAGCTTGTTGGCGTCGCCTTCGGCGATCTTCGGGAGCATCTGGAGGTACTGGTAGGAGAGCAGCTTCTGGTCCGGGTCGCCGGCGTGGATGGACTCGAAGACCACCCGGATCGCCTGGGCCTCGCCCTCGGCGCGCAGGGCGGCGGCCTTGGCCTCACCTTCGGCGCGGAGGATGGAGGACTGCTTCTCACCCTCGGCGGTCAGGATCTGGGACTGCCGGACACCTTCGGCCTGGAGGATGGCGGCGCGCTTGTCACGGTCGGCGCGCATCTGCTTCTCCATCGAGTCCTGGATGGAGGTCGGCGGCTCGATGGCCTTCAGCTCGACGCGGTTGACACGGATGCCCCACTTGCCGGTGGCCTCGTCGAGGACGCCGCGCAGCGCCGCGTTGATCTCCTCGCGGGAGGTCAGGGTCCGTTCGAGGTCCATGCCGCCGATGATGTTCCGGAGCGTGGTGACGGTGAGCTGCTCGATGGCCTGGATGTAGCTGGCGACCTCGTACGTCGCGGCGCGGGCGTCCGTCACCTGGTAGTAAATGACTGTGTCGATGTTCACGACCAGGTTGTCCTGGGTGATCACCGGCTGCGGCGGGAACGGCACGACCTGCTCACGGAGGTCGATGCGGTTGCGGATGGAGTCGATGAACGGGACGACGATGTTCAGGCCCGCGTTCAGCGTTCTCGTGTAGCGGCCGAAGCGTTCGACGATGGCGGCGCTGGCCTGGGGGATGACCTGGATCGTTTTGATGAGTGCGACGAACACGAGCACCACCAGGATGATCGGTACGATGATGATCCCTGCCACAGCGGTTCCCGTGCCCTTCGTTGCTGGTCCGAGCCGGCCGGCGACCGGCTATTGCCGTTGATCAGTCTTTCAGAGACGTGACGCGTCGCGCAGTGGGTTCAGGTCAGATGACGACGGCGGTGGCGCCGTCGATCTCGACGACGTCCACCTGCTGGCCGGGTTCGTAGACCCGTTCGGCGTCCAGGGCGCGGGCGGACCAGATCTCGCCGGCGAGCTTGATGCGGCCGCCCACACCGCCGTCGACCCGTTCCAGGACCGTGGCGCTGCGGCCCTTGAGCGCGTCGACGCCGGAGGCGAGCTGGGGGCCCTGGCGGCGATGGCGGTTGGCGATGGGGCGTACGACGGCGATCAGCGCGACCGACACGGCGGCGAACACCAGGAACTGCGGAACGGTGCCGCCACCGAGCGCAGCGGTGACGGCACCGGCGACGGCACCGACCGCGAACATCCCGAACTCGGGCATCGCGGTCACGACGAGGGGAATACCCAGCCCTACGGCGGCGATCAGCCACCACACCCATGGATCCACGGTGTTCATGGTAGGTCCGGGCGGCGGCACGGGACAGGGCGCGACCGGTCAGCGGCACGGAGCACGCGCGGGGCGCGCCGCGGCACGTCCAGGGGGCGCCGGGCCGGCGGGCGTCAGGTCAGCGGCAGGCCCTGCGCGGTCCAGCGGTCGCCCACCTGCTCCACGATCAGCGGGAGGCCGAAGCAGTGCGAGAGGTTGCTGGAGGTCAGTTCCAGGTCGATCGGGCCGGCGGCCAGCACCTTGCCCTGACGGATCATCAGGACGTGGGTGAAGCCGGGGGCGATCTCCTCGACGTGGTGGGTGACCATGAGCATCGAGGGCGCGTACGGGTCGCGGGCCAGCCGGCCGAGGCGGCGGACCAGGTCCTCGCGGCCACCGAGGTCGAGGCCGGCGGCCGGCTCGTCCAGCAGGAGCAGCTCGGGGTCGGTCATCATCGCGCGGGCGATCAGGGTGCGCTTGCGCTCGCCCTCGGAGAGGGTGCCGAACTTCCGGTCGAGGTAGTCGTTCATGCCGAGGCGGTCGAGGAAGGCGCGGGCACGCTGCTCGTCGACGTCCTCGTAGTCCTCCTGCCAGTGCGCGGTCATGCCGTACGCGGCGGTGAGCACGGTCTGGAGGACGGTCTGGCTGCGCGGCAGCTTGTCGGCGAGCGCGATGCCGGCGATGCCGATGCGCGGGCGGAGGTCGAAGACGTCGACCTTGCCGAGCTGCTCACCGAGGATCGAGGCGGCGCCCTTGGTGGGGAAGAGGTAGCTGGAGGCGAGGTTCAGCAGGGTGGTCTTGCCGGCGCCGTTGGGGCCAAGGATCACCCAGCGCTCCCCTTCCTTGACCGACCAGGAGACCTGGTCCACCAGAGCCCGTCCTTCGCGGACCACGGATACGTCCACCAGCTCCAGCACATCGCTCATGAGCGCGTTGTCTCCCATTGCATCTCGGTCGTCGCGTACACCTGTAGGCGCAGCCCCCTGCAAACCTACGCCACTCGTTGTCAGTGCCGTTCCCTAGGCTGGGGACCATGCTCAATGAACCTCGCTCGGGTCTGCTGGCGGCATGGGGAAATGCCCTATTGGCCGGACTTGTCTCACCTGATGAAGCCGCGCACCGCATCGCGGACGACGACGCGGTGCACCGCGTGGAGGGCCTGCCCGGGGAGGACGCGCCGGTCGGGCTGACGCTCGCGCTGGGGCGGCTGCGGGCGCTGGGGGCGATCGGCCTGCGGGTGGCGCTGCCGGTGCCGGGGCATCCGCTGGGGCTGTGCGGACCGCCGGAATTCAATGCCCGGGCGCTGGCGGCCGGGGAGGCGGTGCTCGCGGCGGGCGCCGGGCTGGGGCTGGTTCCGGAGACGTACGAGGCCGGGCCCGAGGGGGGTGCCGCGCCGGACGTGCATGTGGAGGTGGTCTGGCGCTGTCTGCCGGTGCGGGAGGCGCCGCCGGCCGATGTGCCGTCGCTGGGTGAGGCGGAGCGGGAGCTGGCGGAGGCGCTGCGGGAGGCGACCGAGGTGCTCTCGAAGCTGGACGTGGCCGGAGCCGGTCCGGTGGCGGAGGCCGCGCTGGCGGCGTACCGGGCCCGCGCGGAGGCCGGGCGGCAGATACTGGCTCCCGGATACCCGCCGCGGGCGGTGCGGGTGCTGGAGCTGGCACAGCGGGTCGCCGCGCTGATCGACATCGCACGCGCCGCGGGCGGTGACGGGGAGCACGGCGGGGCGGTGAGCTCGTCGGAGATCGCGGCTCGCGCGGAGGCGCTGCGCCCGGTGGAGCGTACGGCGCGGCGGGCGCAGGTGGCCGCGTACAACTCCGCGGCGGAGGAGCGGGAACGGCACCGGGGGTGAGCGGGTGAAACGGGGCGGGCCCCGCCGGACCATTGTGTGGTCGCCGACGGGGCCGTTGCCGAGATGGGCCGAACAGCTCTGGGCAGGGCGAGCTGTTCACCCCCGCTCGGACAACCTCAGTGGTTCGAGCTGCTGTTGTCGAAGGTGGGGTTGAGCGCGCCGATGACATTGGCGCTGTTGCCGGTGGCGTTCACCGGGACGTGGACGGGAACCTGGGCGAGGTTGCCCGAGCCGATGCCCGGCGAGTGGGTGGCCTTGCCGTCGGCCTGCGCGCCGCCGTGGGCGGACGCCGAACCGGCGGCCGCGGCGAGGACGAAGCCGGTGGCAGCGACGACGAGCGCGGCCTTCTTGGCGGTGTTCATGGTGTGAGTGAGTTCCTTACGCGGTGGCACGGGGCCACGCATGACGAGAGGACCGGCCGGCGCCTCAGTTGTTGATGCTGGAATTGGCGAAATTGGGGCTGAGGAGGCTCACGGCGTCGACGCTGTTGCCGGTGATGTTCACCGGGATGTGCACGGGCGCCTGGGTGTTGTTGCCGGAGGCGATGCCCGGGGAGCACACGGCCTGACCGCCGGCCTGCGCACCATCGGTGGCGAACGCGGCACCGGCGGCCGCGCCGAGGGCGAGACCGGTGACGGAGAGAACGAAGGCGGCCTTCTTGACGGTGTTCATGAGGTGAGTTCCTTACGTGGTGGCGAACGGAGCCGCGATGACGCGCGCGGCCGGGTGGGCGGGACCTGCGTGGGTGCCGGTCAGTCGTTCTCGCAGACGTTGCCGAACGTCGGGTTGAGCACCCCGACGACGGAGACGGAGTTGCCGCAGGCGTTCACGGGGACGTGCACCGGCGCCTGAACGAGGTTGCCGGAGACGACGCCCGGGGAGTTCTTGGCCTCGCCGCCGGCCTGTGCGCCACCGTGGGCGAACGCCGAACCGGCGGCCGCGCCGAGGGCGAGACCGGTGACGGAGAGAACGAGGGCGGCCTTCTTGGCGGTGTTCATGGGGAAGAGTTCCTCACGTGGTGGCACGGGGCCACGGATGACGGTGGTGGTGCGGAGGAGGACCGGCCGCTCGTCCAGGGGGCGACGGGGTCGGTCCGGCGCGATCCGCCCGGCCCTGACGGAGCGGGGACCGGGTGGATCGCGCGGCGGCACCGCGTCAGTTGTTGACGCAGCGCTGACCGAAGTTGGGGCTGAGCAGGCCCGCGATGGTGATGCTGTCGCCACAGAGGTTCACGGGGGTGTGCACCGGCACCTGGGTGTTGTTACCGGAGACGATGCCCGGGGAGTTCACGGCCTGGCCGCCGGCCTGCGGGGTGTGGGCCGAAGCGACGCCGGCTCCCGCGAGGGCGAGACCGCTCGCCACCATCGTGATGGCCGCTGCGCGCTTGATGTTCTTCACTTCTCTAGCTCCTCATTGCCGTTGCCGTGACCAGCCGCCACGACTGCACTGGACAACGGCCCGGCCCGAGGAGGGATACGCCAAACGGGCTATGGCTACACGACAGTATGAATCTCTGATCGGAAGTCGACGTTCGGCTTGACGCATTGTCGTACGGGAGGACCGTCCGACGTCCGCGGCGCACGGCTCCGCGACGCCAAAACGGCCCGGTCAGGCGCTGGTCAGAGGCCGGTCGGGCCCTGGTCAGGCGCTGATTCCGTGCCGTACGGCCCACAGCGCGGCCTGGGTGCGGTCGGCCAGGTCGAGCTTCATCAGGATGTTGGAGACATGGGTCTTGACGGTCTTCTCGGACAGCACCAGGGCCCGGGCGATCTCACGGTTGGAGCGGCCGTCCGCGATCAGGCCGAGCACCTCGCTCTCCCGCTCGGTGAGGGAAGTGCCGCGCCCCTGGCCGCCGTTGGCCTCGTCCTGGGAGAGCAACGCCCCGGCCACCTCGGGCTGTAGCAGGACGTGGCCGGCGTGTACCGAGCGGATGGCGGCGGCCAGCGCATCGGGGTCGATGTCCTTGTAGACGTAGCCGGCCGCGCCCGCGCGCAGCGCCGGGACGACGGTGCGCTGTTCGGTGAAGCTGGTGACCACCAAGACCCTTGCGGGGTTGTCGAGTTCACGCAGCTTGCGGAGCGCCTCGATGCCGTCCATGCCGGGCATCTTCACGTCCATCAGGACGACGTCCGGGCGCAGTTGCTCGGCGGCGGCGATGCCCTCGGCTCCGTCCGAGGCCTCCCCCACCACCTGGATGTCGTCCTGGACCTCCAGGAACGTGCGCAGACCTCGACGGACGACCTGGTGATCGTCGACGAGGAGTACGCGGATCGAGCCGGTGTCAGCCACCGGGCACCTCCATCTCGACAGCGGTGCCCTTGCCGGGCTCCGACTCCACGGTGAGCTTCCCACCGACGCCGCCGGCACGGTCGTGCATCGACACCAGACCCAGGTGACGGCCCGCGCGGCGGACCGCACCCGGGTCGAAGCCGCGGCCGTCGTCGGCGATCCGCAGCACCGCACCCTGGCCGTTGCGGGACAGCGTGACCTCGACGCGCGCGGCGTCCGAGTGCCGCAGGGCGTTGTGCAGTGCCTCCTGTGCGACCCGGAGCATGGCCTCCTCCTGGGCGGCGGGCAGCGCCCGTACGCCGTGGGCGGCGAAGGTGACGGAGGCGGAGTGGGCGCGGTCCAGGACCTGGACCTGGGAGCGCAGGGTGGCGACCAGGCCGTCCTCGTCCAGGGCGGCGGGGCGCAGCTCGACGACGGCGGCGCGCAGTTCCTCGGCGGCCTCCGCGGCGAGCGCGGCGACCTGGTGGAGCTCGTCCTTGGCGCGGGCCGGGTCGCGGTCGACCAGGGCGGTGGCGGCCTGGGCGGTGAGGCGGAGCGAGAAGAGCTTCTGGGCGACCGCGTCGTGCAGTTCGTGGGCGAGCCGGGCGCGCTCGCCGGCGATGGTCAGCTCGCGGCTGCGCTCGTAGAGGCGGGCGTTGGTGAGGGCGATGGCGGCGTGCTGCGCGAGTATGCCGAGCAGGCGCTCGTCGTCCGCGGTGAAGCCGCAGCCGTTCCCGTCGGAGGAGGGCTTGGGGCAGCGCTTGTTGGCCAGGAAGAGGGCGCCGAGGATCTCGTCGCCGTCGGCGACCGGCAGGCCGAGGAAGTCGGACATGTCCGGGTGGGCGGCGGGCCAGCCACCGAAGCGGGGGTCCGCGCGGACGTCGGCGAGCCGCTCGGGGGTGGCGTTGTGGAGCATCGCGGCGAGGATGCCGTGCTGCCGGGGCAGCGGGCCGATGGCCTTCCACTGCTCGGCGCTGACGCCGTCGACGACGAACTGGGCGAAGCCGCCGTGGTCGTCGGGCACCCCCAGGGCGGCGTACTCGGCGTCCAGCAGTTCGCGGGCCGAGGCCACGATCGTCTTGAGGACGTCGCGCACCTCCAGATGCCTGCTCATCGCCAGGATCGCGGTGCTCACCGCGGGGATCCCGGCTCCCGGTCCGTTGGTCATGGCTTCACCGTACCGGCGGGGTGACCTGCCCGTATCGGTCCGGCGACGCCTGCCGTCTACGACCCGCGGCCTAGGCCGAATGCCCTGGTCACGGCAGGTCCACCGGCCGACGCCCGGGTGCCGGCGGCGTTCCTACGGTGAGGGCGAGGGCCCGGGGCGCTCCGGCCCGGGCGGGAGCCGGACGAGGGGACGCGATCATGCCAGTGGCGATCATCACGGGGGCATCGAAGGGGCTGGGCCGGGCGCTCGCCGAGGCGCTGGCCGTACGGGGCTGGGACCTGGTGGTGGATGCCAGGTCGGCGGGCCCGCTGGAGGAGGCGGCGCGCGGGCTGCGGAGCGTGGGAGCGCGGGTGGTGGCGCTGCCCGGGGACGTGACGGACGGCGGGCACCGGGCGGCGCTGGTGGCCGCGGCCGGGGAGTTGGGCGGGCTCGATCTGCTGGTGAACAACGCCAGCGCACTGGGCGCGGAGCCGCTGGTGCGGCTGGCGGAGCTTCCGCTGGAGGGGTTCCGGAGGGCGCTGGAGGTGAATGCGGTGGCGCCGCTGGGGATGATCAAGGAGGCTATGCCGCTCTTGCGCGGTTCGCGTAATTTCTCCTATCTCTCCTCGTATGGAGCGGACGCCCCTTATATAGGGGACGCCCCTCGCGGAGGGGATGCCGGCAAAGGCGAGACGTACGATCCACACCCTTACTCCGGAAATACCCAAAACGCCAAATTGTCCGTTTCATCCACTTATTCCGGGGTAGCGGGGGCGATCCTCACGATCAGTTCCGACGCGGCCGTCGAGGCCTATCCGACCTGGGGCGGCTACGGGGCGTCCAAGGCGGCGCTGGAACAGCAGTCGGCGGTGCTGGCGGAGGAGGAGCCGGGACTTCGGGTGTGGTGGGTGGATCCGGGCGATATGCGGACCGACCTGTATGCCGCCGCCGTCCCGGACGACGACGTCTCCGGGCGGCCGGCGCCCGCGACGGTGGTCCCGGCGCTGTTGCGGCTGCTGGACGAGGCGGCGCCCAGCGGGCGGTACACCGCGGCCGGGCTGCGGGCCGGCTCCGGCACGGTGGGCTCCCGATGATCACCGAGGCGCTCCAGGTTCCCGGGGAGCTCTCCGCCCGGGTGCCGGCCGAGCAGCGGGGGCCCGGCCTGGGGCGGGACGCCGTACGGCTCATGGTGAGCCGGGGCGGGGCCGAGCCGGCCCACCACGCCTTCGGGGAGCTGCCGGAGCTGCTGACGGCCGGCGACGTCCTGGTGGTGAACACCTCACGGACGCTGCCGGCGGCGGTGGACGGCCGCATCGGCGACGGCCGGGGGCGCGGCGAGCCGGTGGTGGTGCACTTCTCCACCCGGGCGGACCGCCGGCACCCGGCGGGCCGGGCGGTGGCCGATCACTGGGCGGTGGAGCTGCGCTGCCCCGACGGCCGGGGCAGCACCCGGCCGCGGGCCGGCGGCCCGGCCGGCACGGTGGTCCGGCTGCCGGGCGGGGCGCGGCTGGCGCTTCAGGCCCCGGTGGACCCGGCGGGCACCCGGCTGTGGTGGGCGCGGCTCGCGGGCGCACCGGCCATCGAGCTGATGCGGCGCCACGGCCGGCCGATCCGGTACGGCTACACCGACCACGACCAGCCGCTGGCCGCCTATCAGACCGTGTTCGCGGTGGACTCCCCCGGCGACGGGAGCGCGGAGATGCCGAGCGCGGCCCGACCGTTCACCGCGGAGCTGGTGGCGCGGCTGGCCGCGACGGGGGTGCAGTTCGCGCCGATCTCGCTGCACACGGGGGTGGCGTCGGCGGAGGCGTTCGAGCCGCCCTATCCGGAGCGGTTCGTGGTGCCGCCGGCGACGGCGTGGCTGGTCAACGCCGTACGGGCGGGCCGCAGGGCGGCACGGGGCGGCCCCGGCGGGCGGGTCGTGGCGGTGGGGACGACCGCCGTGCGGGCGCTGGAGTCGGCGGCCGGGCCGGACGGTCGGGTGCGGGCCGCGGCCGGCTGGACGGACCTGGTGGTGACGCCCGAGCGCGGGGTGCGGGCGGTGGACGGCCTGCTCACCGGGCTGCACGAGCCCACCGCCTCGCACCTGCTGATGCTGGAGGCGGTGGCGTCGGCGACGGCCGACGGGGAGGCGCTGCGGCGCGCGTACGCGGCCGCGGTGGAGCGGCGCTACCTGTGGCACGAATTCGGCGACCTGCACCTGCTGCTGCCGGACTGAGTCCCACACTCGGCGCATGTCGCCATCAACGAGGAGCTGGAAGCCGACCCACGGCGAGCCCTACCGGCCGGTGCCGTACCGACCCGAGCGGATGACCGCGGCGGAGTCGCTGGCCCGCGCAGCCGAGCTGCGGGAGCGGATGGGTCGGCGTCGCACGGTCCGCCAGTTCGCCGCCGACCCGGTGCCGGAGCAGGTGGTCAGGGACGCGATCGCCTGCGCGGCCACCGCGCCGTCCGGGGCGCATCAGCAGCCGTGGACGTTCGTCCTGGTCAAGGACCCCGGGGTGCGCCACCGGATCAGGGCGGCGGCGGAGGCGGAGGAACGGGTCTCCTACCAGGGCCGGCTGGGCGAGGAGTGGCTGGCGGCGCTGCGGCCGCTGGGCACCGACGAGGTCAAGCCGCATCTGACCGACGCGCCGCAGCTGATCGTGGTCTTCCAGCAGCGGCACTGGCTGGGCGAGGACGGCAGCAAGCGCAAGCACTACTACGTGGACGAGTCCGTGGGGATCGCGGTCGGCATGCTGCTGACCGCGCTGCACCTGTCGGGGTTGGCGGCGCTGGTGCACACGCCCAGTCCGATGCGGTTCCTCCAGGAGGTGCTGGGACGGCCCGCCAACGAGAAGGCGTTCGCGGTGCTTCCGGTCGGATACCCCGCCCCGGAGTGCGAAGTGCCCGATTTGGTCCGAAAGTCCCTTGACCAGGTCATGGTCGAGGTCTGACCTCCACAGACTGTGCATTCGCAATTACGTCTGGCGAGATAAACCCTTCCACGGTGTGACGCCGCTAATAGGACGCATATCACTTACGACCCGGGTTAGTGGCCAGGTAAATACAGTGTGAGCTGCGAAATTACGGTATGGGACGCAATATTCCCGGCCATGGTTCCACTAACTCGGATCGTACGTCACACCTTTGCCGGGGGAATTTCCGGCCGCTAAGAATGGCTCCCGTCGCTCGGCGCCGTGGTTCGGAACTCGGCGTTCGCCACCGCTCAGGGCCCGTGCGACGTCCCCCAGTGGAAGGTCTGTCCCGCCATGCCCAAGCACGCGTTTTCCCGCCTCACCCGGACCCACAAGCTCTCGGCCGCCGGCATCGTCGCCGCCGGTGCCGCCGCTCTGGTCTTCTCCTCTGTTCCGGGCGCGAACGCCGGCCACGGCAAGCCCGAGGCCGTCGCCGTCGAGAACGTGAAGGACGTGAAGCCGGTCGCCTTCGCCGTGGTCGACACCGCAGCGAAGACCCAGCAGGCCACCATCGCCAAGCAGGCGGCCGACTCCGCCGCCAAGGGCCGGGCCGAGGCCGCCGCCAAGAGGGCCGCCGCCAAGAAGGCCGCCGCGCAGAAGGCCGCCGCGCAGAAGGCGAAGGCCGAAGCGAAGGCCAGGGCCGAGAAGGCGCACAAGGCGAAGCAGGCCGCCAGCCGGTCCGCCGTCCGCACCGCGATCCCCGCCGCCGCTCCGAAGCCGGCCGTCAAGACCTACCCGAACAACCTCGACGGCTGGATCCGCGAGTCGCTGGACGTCATGGCCAAGAAGGGCATCCCCGGCTCGTACAACGGCATCTACCGGAACATCATCCGGGAGTCGAGCGGTAACCCGAAGGCGATCAACCTCTGGGACATCAACGCCAAGAACGGGATCCCCTCCAAGGGCCTGCTCCAGGTGATCGACCCGACCTTCAAGTCGTACCACGTGAACGGCACCTCCTGGGACATCTACGACCCGGTCGCCAACATCACCGCGGCCTGCAACTACGCGGCCGCCAAGTACGGCTCGATGGACAACGTCAACTCGGCCTACTGAGCCGCCGGTTCACCCGGTCCGCGTTGCGCACACACCGCCGAGGGGCGGCACCCACGATCGGGTGCCGCCCCTCGGGCGTCGGTGCGGAGCGCGCTACTTGCGCATGACCTCCGGCTCGTGGCGGCGCAGCAGCCGCGCGACGGCGAAGGCGAGCCCCACGCCGAGCGTGATCAGGATGATCATGTCCATCACGTAGACGCCGGTCTGGTGCTTCCACAGCGGGTCGGGGTTGCCCAGCTCCCACGGCAGCAGGGTGTTCATGTCGGCGGTCGCACCCATGGCGGCGACGGCCCAGCGCGACGGCATCAGCCAGGCGAACTGGGCGACGCCGGGGGTGTCGAAGAGCTGGAAGAGCACGCCGGTGAAGACGACCTGGACGATGGCGAACATGACCAGCAGCGGCATGGTCTTCTCGGCGGTCTTGACCAGCGAGGAGATGATCAGGCCGAACATCATCGAGGTGAAGCCCAGCGCGATGATCGCCAGGGCCATCTCGATGGCCGGCGCCTTGGGGATCACCAGGCCCTCAGTGGGCATGTTGCGGGTCGAGAAGCCGATCGCCGCGATGATCACGCCCTGAATGGCCGTGACCACGCCGAGCACGATCACCTTGGACATCAGGTACGCCGACCGCGACAGGCCGGTGGCCCGTTCGCGCTCGTAGATGACCCGCTCCTTGATCAGCTCACGGACCGAGTTGGCCGCCCCGGAGAAGCACATGCCGACCGCGAGGATCAGCATGATCGTGCTGGCGTCGCGGTTGGTGCGGTGCCGGTTGAGCGGTCCGTACCCGAGGCCGTAGTCGCTGGGGATCAGCATCGAGACCACGCCGAGCACCGCCGGCAGGATCAGCATCAGGCCCAGGAAGCCCCGGTCGGAGGCGAGCACCGAGACGTAGCGCCGCATCAGCGTCCACAGCTGCGAGCCCCAGCTCTGGGACTTCTGCATCCGGGCCGGCGGCGGCTGGATCGCCACCGACTGCGGGGCCACCGCGTCGATGTCGGCCGCGTACATCTGGTAGTGCGGGGAGCCGCGCCAGCGGCCCATCCAGTCGTAGTCGCGGTAGTTCTCGAAGGCCGAGAAGACGTCCGCCCAGGTGTCGTACTGGAAGAAGTTGAGCGCCTCCTCGGGCGGGCCGAAGTAGGCCACGCCACCGCCCGGGGCCATCACCAGCAGCTTGTCGCAGATGCCCAGTTCGGCCACCGAGTGGGTGACGACCAGGACCGTGCGGCCGTCGTCGGCGAGGCCGCGCAGCAGCTGCATGACGTCGCGGTCCATGCCCGGGTCGAGGCCGGAGGTCGGCTCGTCCAGGAAGATCAGCGACGGCTTGGTGAGCAGCTCCAGGGCCACCGAGACGCGCTTGCGCTGGCCGCCGGAGAGCGAGGTGACCTTCTTCTCCTTGTGCACATGGAGCTTGAGCTCGTGCAGCACCTCGTCGATCCGGGCCTCGCGCTCGGCCTCCGCGGTGTCACCGGGGAAGCGGAGCTTGGCGGCGTACCGGAGGGCCTTCTGGACGGTCAGCTCCTTGTGCAGGATGTCGTCCTGCGGGACCAGGCCGATGCGCTGGCGCAGCTCGGCGAACTGCTTGTAGAGGTTCCGGTTGTCGTAGAGGACGTCGCCCTGGTCGGCGGGGCGGTAGCCGGTCAGCGCCTTGAGCAGGGTCGACTTGCCGGAACCGGACGGGCCGATGACCGCGATCAGCGACTTCTCCGGGACGCCGAAGGAGACGTCCTTGAGGATCTGCTTGCCGCCGTCGACGGTGACCGTGAGGTGGCGGGCGGAGAAGGAGACGTCGCCGGTGTCGACGAACTCCTCCAGCCGGTCGCCGACCAGCCGGAAGGTGGAGTGGCCGACGCCGATGATGTCGTTCGGGCCGATCGGCGCCGTGCCGGACTTGGCGACCGGCTGACCGTTGACGTAGGTGCCGTTGTGGCTGCCCAGGTCGCGGATCTCGAAGCGGCCGTCAGGGGTGGCCCGGAACTCGGCGTGGTGGCGGGAGACCTGGAGGTCGGAGACGACCAGCTCGTTCTCCAGCGCACGACCGATGCGCATCACCCGGCCCGTGTCGAGGCGGTGGAACGTGGTCGGGCGGTCGCCGGTCGGGCGCTGCGCCGCGCGCTCCTGGGGCGGCTGTGCCGCTTGCGGGGGTACGGGCTGCTGGGCGGCCTGCTGGGGCGGGACGTACGGCGGCTGCTGCCCCTGCGGCGGCGCCTGCCAGCCCTGCTGGGCGGGCGGCTGCTGCGCGGGGGGCGCCTGCCAGCCCTGTGCCGCCTGGTGCTGCGGCGCCCCCGCGGACTGCGCGCTGAAGGCGTCGGCGGCCGGCGCCGGGGCGGACAGGGTGATCCGGGGACCGTCGGTGGCGTTGCCCAGATGCACGGTCGAGCCGGGGCCGATCTCCATCTGGTGGATCCGCTGGCCCTGGACGTACGTGCCGTTGGTACTGCCCTGGTCTTCGATGATCCAGCTGCGTGAGGACCATCGCACGGTGGCGTGGCGCCAGGAGACCCTGGCGTCGTCGAGCACCATGTCGCCCTGCGGATCACGGCCCACGTTGTAGGACCGGGACGGATCGAGCGTCCAGGTCCTTCCGTTCAATTCGAGTACGAGTTCAGGCACTCCATGCCCCATTACATAGTCCCCCGAGTGACGCCCTGTATGGGAAGTCTAGGGATGGCGAACATCGTGAGGAACTATTTCAGGCTCGGCCCGCGGACCGGAAACCGGGACGGTACTGGGGTGCAGACGGCTCCCACGGGACGCAATGCGAGTCCCCCCAAGAGGCATCATGATGGGATGGAACAGACACATTCCCGATAGCTGTCGACGGACCTCGCGGATCGTCGACCGGCCGGGGTGCGCCATCGGTCCGGATGTGTCCCGAACGCGCCGCGCCGGCACGGGCGTTGGCGTTCCGGGAGCCGCTCGGGCCGGCGGCCCGAGCGGACCGGACACGACTCCGTAACGATCGCCGGGGCGCCCGGGGCGTCGGGGTACCGGCCCGGCGGCCCGGCGCCGCCGGGGTCCGAACCCCGGACGCGCGTACGGACGCGGCGGCCCGGCGGTTACCGTAAGGGCACCATGAGCGCATCGCAGATCCCGCCTGCCACCGCCGTACCGGGCGATGACGTACCGACCCTCCTCGTGAAGATCTTCGGGAAGGACCGGCCCGGCATCACCGCCGGTCTCTTCGACACCCTGGCCGCCTACTCCGTCGATGTCGTGGACATCGAGCAGGTGGTGACCCGGGGGCGCATCACACTGTGCGCGCTGGTCACCGCCCCCGCCCCCACCCTCGGCACCGTCGGCTCCACCGAGGGCGACCTGCGGGCCACCGTGCACAGCTGGGCCGAGTCGCTGAACCTCCAGGCGGAGATCATCTCCGGCCGGGGCGACAACCGTCCGCGCGGCGTGGGACGTTCGCACGTCACCGTTCTGGGGCATCCGCTCACCGCGGAGTCCACCGCCGCCATCGCCGCCGCCATAACGGCCACCGGCGGCAATATCGACCGTATTTTCCGGCTCGCCAAGTATCCGGTGACCGCTGTGGAATTCGCGGTCTCCGGCGCGGCCACCGAGGCGCTGCGCACCGCGCTGGCCCTGGAGGCCGCACAGCTGGGGGTGGACGTCGCCGTGGTGGCCGCCGGGCTTCAGCGCCGGGCCCAGCGGCTGGTCGTGATGGACGTGGACTCCACGCTGATCCAGGACGAGGTCATCGAGCTGTTCGCGGCGCACGCCGGCTGCGAGGCCGAGGTGGCCGAGGTGACCGCCGCCGCGATGCGCGGGGAGCTGGACTTCGAGCAGTCGCTGCACGCCCGGGTCGAGCTGCTCGCCGGGCTGGACGCGTCGGTGGTGGAGGCCGTGCGCAAGGAGGTGCGGCTCACGCCGGGGGCCCGCACCCTGGTGCGGACCCTCAAGCGGCTCGGCTATCAAGTCGGCGTCGTATCGGGCGGTTTCACGCAGGTCACCGATGCGCTCCAGGAGGAGCTGGGGCTGGACTTCGCCAGCGCCAACACCCTGGAGATCGTCGACGGCAAGCTCACCGGCAGGGTCACCGGCGGCATCGTGGACCGGGCGGGCAAGGCCCGGCTGCTGCGGGAGTTCGCGCACGAGGCCGGGGTGCCGCTCGACCAGACCGTGGCGATCGGCGACGGGGCCAACGACCTCGACATGCTCAACACGGCCGGTCTCGGGGTGGCCTTCAACGCCAAGCCGGTGGTCCGGGAGGCGGCGCACACCGCGGTGAACGTGCCGTTCCTGGACACCGTCCTGTATCTGCTGGGCGTCACCCGGGAAGAGGTCGAGGCGGCGGACACCCACGCCGGGTGAAGCGGGCCCGCCCGGGTCACCGGGACGGGCGCGGGACACCCGCAACGCGACCATGACGACGATGTGGAAGGGCCCCGGCGGTGTGCCGGGGCCCTTCCGCATCACGGTCCGCGGCCGACCGGGCTCGCCGTGCTGCCCGGCGGCGGGTGCCCGGCTCAGTCCTGCGGCGTCCAGTACGCGACCAGCCGTCCGACGCCGTGCTCGACGGACTTCCAGGAACCGTTGAAGGTGAGCACCGCCAGCGCCGCGGTCGGGAAGCCGCTGCGGTTCATCCGCGGCAGCAGATCGCCGTCGGCCTCGCCCGAGAGCGCGTCGGCGAGGGCGTGCACACCGGGGTTGTGGCCGACCAGCATCAGATCGGCCACCTCGTCCGAGGTCTCGTTCAGCAGCGCGATGAGCTCACCGAGGGAGGCTTCGTAGATCCGCTCGTCGTAGACGGTCCTGGGCCGCTGGGGGAGCTCGTGGACGGCGAGCTTCCAGGTCTCCCGGGTGCGGGCGGATGTCGAGCACAGGGTCAGATCGGGGATGATCCCGGCCCCGGCCAGCCGGCGGCCGGCGACGGGGGCATCCTTGCGGCCACGCTCGGCGAGCGGACGTTCATGATCGCTGGTCTCCGTCCATTCGGCCTTGGCATGGCGGAGGAGGACAATCCGGCGGGGTGTATCGGCGCTCATGCGTCCCAGCTTCGCACGAAAGACGGCTCGTGGCGCGGGGTGTTGAGGCGCTCCCCCGGCAGGGTGACAGCGCACGCGGGCGCCCCTCAGCCGCCCTTCAAACACCCTTCAGGCACCGATCCGGACGATCCGGGCGAGGATCTCCAGCAGCGCCGCCAGGCCCCGCGGGGCCTCCGCCGCGCTCACCGGGGCGGCGCTCGCCACCAGCGCCAGCAGGGCTATGAAGGAGACCACCGGCAGGGCCGGCGCCCACCACGGCAGCCGGGCGCGCAGTCCCCGGGCCCTGACTGTCGGTGATCGGCTGAACGCGGCGGACATGCGGATCGCCTCCGTGGCGCAATCGACGGACCGCGCGACCGCGGCCCGCGGCGCGCCACCGCGTATCCGCGGTATACGTCGACGCTACGGATCACCGGCGGCCGTTCCCACCCGGGAAGCCACCCACTCACCCCTGATACCGGCCCCCTAGGGGACGGTGATGCCCCCACCCCTCCCCCGCGGGGTCCCGGGCCGCCGCCCGGTCATGGGGCGGCGATACTCGCCACGATCGCGACGACGACGGTCACGCCGAGCATCAGGCCCAGCACGAGGAGCAGCTTCTTCTGGCTGCCCTGGGGATTCGGTTCGAGCACTGGCATGCGCCCAGTGTCGCACTCAGGTCTCGTCCTCGATCCGGCGGTCCCGCCCGGCCAGCACGCCCACCGCGATCTGCGGCACCATCAGCCCCGCCATCAGGGCGATCGGCAGCCCCCAGCCGCCGCTGTGCTGGTAGAGCGCGCCGACCAGCAGCGGCCCGGGGATGGAGATCAGATAGCCGACGCTCTGCACGAAGGCGGACAGCTTGACGACCCCGGCGGAGCTGGTGGAGCGCATTCCGATCATGGTGAGGGCCAGCGGGAAGGCACAGTTGGACACGCCCATCAGCAGCGCCCAGACCCAGGCGCCGGCGGCCGGTGCCAGCGAGAGCCCGGCGTAGCCGGCCAGACCGCACAGGCCCAGCAGCGCCGCGAGCGGACCCTGATGCCGCATCCGGGACGCCAGCCGCGGCAGCACGAAGGAGAGCGGGACGCCCATCGCCATGGTGACGGCGAGCAGCACGCCCGCGGTGCCGGCCGAGACCCCGGCGTCGCGGAAGATCTGCGGCATCCAGCCCATGGTGATGTACGCGGCGGTCGCCTGGAGACCGAAGAAGACGGCCAGCGCCCAGGCGGTGGACGACGAGGCGATCCGTACGGGGGCCGGCGCGGGGCGCGCGGCGTCGCCGGCTGCCGACCCCGGGGCGGCCGCGCGCCCCCGCACCACCGCGAGCCAGGGCAGTACGGCGACCGCGGCGAGCGCCGCCCAGACCGCCAGGCCGGTGCGCCAACTGCCGCCCATCGCCTGGGTCATGGGCACGGTGAGCGCCGCGGCCAGCGAGGTGCCCAGGGCCAGCGCCATCGAGTACAGCCCGGTCATCGGGCCGACCCGGTCGGGGAACCAGCTCTTGATCACGACCGGCATCAGCACGTTGCTGACCGCGATCCCGGCCAGGGCGAGCGCGCTGGTGACCAGGAATCCGGCGGTTCCGCCGGCGTACGGCCGCACCGCGACGCCCACGGCGATCGCGACCATGCCCGCGCAGACCACCACTCCCGGCCCCCTGCGCCGGGCGAGCCGGGGTGCCGCGACGCCGAAGACCGCGAAGCACAGCGGTGGCACGGAGGTCAGCAGCCCGGCGAGGGTGCCGCTCATGCCGAGCCCGTCGCGGACCTCCTCCAGGAGCGCGCCGAGGCTGGTGATGGCCGGGCGGAGGTTGAGCGCCGCCAGGACGAGACCGACCATCACGATCCGCGGCAGCCAGCGGCCGGCCGGCCCGCGGTCCAAGTCGGCGGCCGGCCGCTCCCGGTCGGGTGCCGTCGGTGCGCCGGAGGTCGTAGGGGGCTCGGTCACGGGGCCGAGGGTCGCGAGGTCGTCGTCTGCCATGTGCGCCATCATAGAATCATGGGATGAATGCCTGTCCAGTCGATTGCGGAGCCCTGCCATGCCTCTGACCTCGCCCCGCCGGTCCGCGCTGGCCGACCAGGTGATCGCGCAGCTGCGCGCCCAGATCACCTCCGGTGAGTGGCCGGTGGGATCCCGCATCCCGACCGAGCCGGAGCTGGTCGAGCAGCTCGGGGTGGCCCGCAACACCGTCCGCGAGGCGGTCCGTGCGCTGGCGCACAACGGGCTGCTGGACATCCGGCAGGGTTCGGGCACGTACGTGGTGGCGACCAGCGAGCTGGCCGGGGTGATGAACCGCCGGTTCGCGGCCGCCGAGCCCGGACACGTCGCCGAGCTGCGCAGCGCCCTGGAGGCGGCCGCCGCCCGGCTCGCCGCCCGCCGCCGGACCGCCCAGGACATGCGGCAGCTCGACGCGCTGCTGGAGCGGCGCGAGGCGGCCTGGGAGTCCCGTGTGGCCGAGGACTTCGTACAGGCCGATGCCGCCCTGCACATGGCGATCGTGTCGGCCTCGCACAACGAGGTGCTGGCCGAGCTCTACGCCGACCTCGGCGGGGTGCTGCGCGACTTCCTGCGGGCCGACGTCGGCGAGGAGCTGCGGCCCGAGGCGCACATGGACCACGCCCGGCTGGTGGAGGCGATCCGCGCCGGTGACGCCGACCGGGCCGCCGCCGAGGCGAGCGCGCACCCCTTCGGCTGCCGGCCCGGCCCCGCCGAGCGCGGCTGATCCGCGCCGCACCGCCCCCGGACACACGTACTGCCCGCCCCGGAGACCGGGACGGGCAGTACGGGAGAGCTCCGGGCGTCAGGCGCCCATCATGTGCACGCCGCCGTCGACGTGCACGATCTCACCGGTCGTGCGCGGGAAGAAGTCGGAGAGCATGCCGACGACACCGCGGCCGGCCGGCTCCGGGTCGGCCAGGTCCCAGCCGATCGGGGCGCGGTGGTTCCACACGTCCGCCAGCTCCTCGAAGCCGGGGATGGACTTGGCGGCCATCGACTTGATCGGGCCGGCCGAGACCAGGTTGCAGCGGATGCCCTTGGGGCCCAGGTCGCGCGCCAGGTAGCGGTTGGTGCCCTCCAGCGCCGCCTTGGCCACGCCCATCCAGTCGTACTTGGGCCAGGCGATCTGCGCGTCGAAGGTGAGGCCGACGATCGCGCCGCCGTGCTCCATCAGCGGCAGGCAGGACATGGCCAGCGCCTTGTAGGAGTACGCCGAGACCTGCACCGCGGTGCTCACGTCCTCCCAGGTCGCCTCCAGGAAGTTGAAGGCGCCCTGCGGGCCGAAGGCGATGGAGTGCACGATGCCGTCGAGGCGGGCGTCCTCGCCCTGGTGCTCACGGATCTTGTCGGCCAGCCCGTCCAGGTGCTCCTGGTTGGTGACGTCCAGCTCGATGACCGGGGCGGGCTTGGGCAGCCGCTTGGCGATCCGCTCGACGAGGGAGAGCCGGCCGAAGCCGGTGAGGATGACCTCGGCGCCCTCGTTCTGGGCCACCTTGGCCGCCTGGAACGCGATCGACGACTCGGTCAGGACACCCGTGACCAGGATGCGCTTGCCTGCGAGGATTCCACTCATGCTGATCAGTGACCCATGCCCAATCCGCCGTCTACGGGAATGACGGCTCCGGTGATGTACGCGGCCTCGTCGGAGGCCAGGAAGCGGACCGAGGAGGCGATCTCCTCGGGCTGCGCGTACCGCGCGAGCGGCACCTGCTTGACGATGTTTTCGCGCTGCTCATCGCTGAGCACCCGGGTCATGTCGGTGTCGACGAAGCCCGGCGCGACGACGTTGACGGTGATGTTGCGGCTGCCCAGCTCGCGGGCGAGCGAGCGGGCGAAGCCCACCAGACCGGCCTTGGAGGCGGCGTAGTTCGCCTGCCCCGGGGCGCCCATCAGGCCGACCACCGACGAGATCAGCACGATGCGGCCCTTGCGGGCCCGCAGCATCGCGCGGTTGGCGCGCTTGACCACCCGGAAGGTGCCGGTGAGGTTGGTCTCCAGGACCGAGGTGAAGTCCTCCTCGGACATCCGCATCAGCAGCTGGTCACGGGTGACGCCGGCGTTCGCCACCAGCACCTCGACCGGACCCTGCTTCTCCTCGATCTCCTTGTACGCCTGCTCGACCTGCTCGCTGTCCGTGATGTCGCACTTCACGGCCAAGAACCCCGCGGGCGGCTCGCCCGAGCGGTAGGTGATGGCGACCTTGTCGCCTGCCTCGGCGAAGGCACGGGCGATGGCGAGACCAATGCCGCGGTTACCTCCGGTGACCAGAACCGAGCGGCTCAAGAGATCACCCTTTCCGTTTTCCGTCCGTCCTGCATTCGGTACGAAACTATCGGTCACGGGGCCCTTCCGTGGAATCGAGCACGGACAGGCGCGCGCGCCCGTCACTGTCGGGTCTCCACAGAACCACGCCGACGCGCCGTGCCACGGCCCGGCGTGCTCTGGGCCATGGGCGCGCCACAGGGCATGATGCAGGCGCCGACTACGGGAGGACGCTTTGGCCGCTGTACCCCATGCCCTTGACGAAACGTTCCTGGCGTTGCCGCTGCGCGCGCTGGCCGATGCCGCGCTGGCCCGCGCCCGCGCGCTGGGCGCCGACCACGCGGACTTCCGCCTGGAGCGGAACCGCAGCGCGTCCTGGCGACTGCGGGACGCCCGTACGGCCGGGACCTCGGACACCACCGACCTCGGGTACGCGGTGCGGGTGGTGCACGGCGGGGCCTGGGGCTTCGCCTCCGGCGTGGACCTGACGATGGACGCGGCGGCGCGGGTGGCCGCGCAGGCGGTGGCGATGGCGAAGCTGTCGGCGAAGGTCGTCCAGGCGGCCGGCGTCGACGTCGCGGCGCGCGGCGCTGCGGGCGAAGGGCCGCGCCGGGCGACGGGCGGGCGGGTGGAGCTGGCGGACGAGCCCGCGCACCCGGACCGCACCTGGGTCTCCTCGTACGAGATCAACCCCTTCGACGTACCGGACGCCGACAAGACCGGGCTGCTCGCCGAGTGGAGCGCACGGCTGCTGGCCGCCGACGGCGTGGCCCATGCGGACGCCTCGCTGCTGACCGTCCAGGAGAACAAGTTCTACGCCGACACCGCGGGCACCAGCACCACCCAGCAGCGCATCCGCCTGTACCCGCAGCTGACCGCGGTCGCGGTGGACCCGGCGAGCGGCGACTTCGACTCGATGCGTACCCTCGCCCCGCCGGTGGGGCGAGGCTGGGAGTACCTGACCGGCGCGCACTACGACTGGGACGAGGAGCTGGCGCGGATCCCTGCGCACCTCGCCGAGAAGATGCGCGCGCCCAGCGTCGAGGCCGGCGCGTACGACCTGGTGGTGGACCCCTCCAACCTGTGGCTGACCATCCACGAGTCGATCGGCCACGCGACCGAGCTGGACCGGGCGCTGGGCTACGAGGCGGCGTACGCCGGGACCTCGTTCGCCACCTTCGACCAGCTCGGGAAGCTGACCTACGGCTCCCCGATCATGAACGTGACCGGCGACCGGACCGCCGAGCACGGCCTCGCCACCATCGGCTACGACGACGAGGGCGTGGCCGCGCAGTCCTGGGACCTGATCAAGGACGGGACCCTGGTCGGCTACCAACTCGACCGCAGGATCGCCAGGCTGACCGGCTTCGCCCGCTCCAACGGGTGCGCGTTCGCGGACTCACCGGCCCATGTGCCGGTCCAGCGGATGGCGAACGTGTCGCTACAGCCGGCGCCGGACGGCCCGTCCACCGAGGAGCTGATCTCCGGGGTGGAGCGCGGCATCTACGTCGTCGGCGACCGCTCGTGGTCGATCGACATGCAGCGGTACAACTTCCAGTTCACCGGCCAGCGGTTCTTCCGGATCGAGAACGGGCGGCTGGCCGGGCAGGTGCGCGACGTCGCGTACCAGGCGACCACCACCGACTTCTGGGGCTCGATGCGCGCGGTCGGCGGGCCGCAGACCTACGTCCTGGGCGGCGCCTTCAACTGCGGCAAGGCCCAGCCGGGCCAGGTCGCGGCGGTCTCGCACGGCTGCCCGTCGGCCCTGTTCGAGAACGTCAACATTCTGAACACGACGCAGGAGGCCGGTCGATGAGCACGCCGACGTCCCGTACCACCGCGCCGCACGAGATCGTCGAGCGGGCCCTGGAGCTCTCCCGTGCCGACGGCTGCGTGGTCATCGCCGACGAGCACTCCAGCGCCAACCTGCGCTGGGCGGGCAACGCGCTCACCACCAACGGCGTGACCCGCGGGCGCACCCTGACGGTCGTGGCGACGGTGGACGGCGCGCAGGGCACCGCCTCCGGCGTGGTCTCGCGCGCCGCGGTGACCGCGGACGACCTGGAGCCGCTGGTGCGGGCCGCGGAGGCGGCCGCCCGGGACGCCGGGCCCGCCGAGGACGCCCAGCCGCTGGTCGGCGGCGAGAAGGCGTCCGCCGACTTCACCGACGCGCCGGCCGAGACCTCCCCGGACGTCTTCGCGGCGTTCGCGCCGGCCCTCGGCGAGTCCTTCCGGCAGGCCCGCGCCGGCGGCCGGGAGCTGTACGGCTTCGCCCACCACGAGGTGGTCTCGTCGTATCTGGGCACCTCGACCGGGCTGCGGCTGCGGCACGACCAGCCCACCGGGACGCTGGAGCTGAACGCCAAGTCCCCGGGTGCCGACGGGGGCGTGCCCCGCTCGGCCTGGGCCGGACGCGCCACCCGCGACTTCACGGACGTCGATCCGCGCGAGCTCGACGTCGAGCTGGGCCGCCGGCTGGGCTGGGCCGAGCGGCGGGTCGAGCTGCCCGCCGGGCGGTACGAGACGCTGCTGCCGCCGACCGCCGTCGCCGACCTGCTGATCTACCAGCTGTGGTCCTCCGCGGCCCGGGACGCGGTGGAGGGCCGTACGGTCTTCTCCCGGCCGGCCGAGAACGACGGGGCCGCGGCGGACCGGCCCGGGGCGGGCACCCGACTGGGCGAACGGCTCAGCGAGCTGCCGCTGACGCTGCGCAGCGACCCGGGGGCGCCCGGCCTGGAGTGCGCACCGTTCGTGCTGGCGCACTCCTCCGGCGACGATGCGTCGGTCTTCGACAACGGGCTGCCGCTGACCGCGACCGACTGGGTGCGCGAGGGCGTGCTCAACCGGCTGGTGACCACCCGGCACACCGCCGGGCTGACCGGCCTCCCGGTGGCGCCCGCCATCGACAACCTCCTTCTGGAGGGCGGTGGTTCGCGCTCCCTGGAGGAGATGGTGTCCTCCGCCGGGCACGACGGGCCGACGCTGCTGCTGACCTGTCTGTGGTACATCCGCGAGGTCGACCCGGCGACGCTGCTGCTGACCGGGCTGACCCGGGACGGCGTCTACCTGGTCGAGAACGGCGAGGTGGTCGGTGAGGTCAACAACTTCCGGTTCAACGAGTCGCCGGTGGACCTGCTGTCCCGGGCCGTGGAGGCGGGCCGTACCGAGCGGACCCTGCCGCGGGAGTGGAGCGACTACTTCACCCGGGCGGCGATGCCGGCGCTGCGGATCCCGGACTTCAACATGAGCTCGGTGAGCCGCGGGGTGTAGCGGGATGTAGGGGTGCGGCGGGAGCAGGGGGTGCGGCGGGATGTAGGGGTGCGGCGGGATGTAGGGGTGCGGCGGGATGTAGGGGGTGTAGGGGCCGGACGGGCCGCTCCCGCCCCGGTGACGGACCCCACGCGCGCAAACCCGCGTGTGGGGTCCGCCGCAATGGCAATAGACTTTTGCCCTGTCCCTACTGGGACGCCTGTCCTCCCTCACGGGAAAACCCGATCGATCAGGAACGCCATGACACGCCTCGGCGAATCCGTCGCCCGCGCCAGCACGCTGCTCTCCGCTGACCTCTCCTCGGACGCCACCGTCCAGGAGCTGCTGGAGGAGACCGGCGCGCGGCGCTATCTCGACCTGACGGACCTGCCCGCCAAGGAGCAGGCCGAGCTGATCGCGTCCCGTACGGTCGAGGTGCTGCCGGGTGTGGAGCAGCTGGCCGAGCGGATCGAGGAGCGCCGGGCGGCCGGCACGGGGCTGCACATCAAGCTGGGCATCGACCCGACGGCGACCGATGTGCACCTGGGGCATGCGGTCCCGCTGATCGTGCTGAGCCGGTTCCAGCGGCTGGGCCACGACGTCACGCTGATCATCGGTGACTTCACCGCCAAGATCGGCGACCCGTCCGGCCGTACCGCCGAGCGTCCGCCGCTGACCGACGAGGACATCGCGCACAACCTCGCCACCTACCGCGAACAGGTCCGCCCCTTCTTCGACTTCGAGAAGGTCAGCTTCCGGCAGAACAGCGAGTGGCTGGCGCCGTACACCTTCCCGGAGCTGCTCGCCCTGCTCGCCCAGGTGCCGGCCTCGCAGCTGTTGCAGCGCGAGGACTTCCGCAACCGCCTCGCGGCCGGTTCAGGCCTGACCATGACCGAGCTGCTGTACCCCATCGCGCAGGGCCTGGACTCGGTGGCGCTGGAGTGCGACGTGGAGCTGGGCGGCTCCGACCAGCTGCTCAACCTCCAGATGGGCCGCAAGCTGATGGAGCTGCGCGGGCAGCGACCGCAGCTGGTGGTGACCATGCCGCTGATCGAGGGCACGGACGGCACCGGCGCCAAGATGTCCAAGTCCAAGGGCAATTACGTCGGGCTGGGCGCGCCCGCCGACGATGTGTTCGGCAAGATCATGTCGGTGCCGGACCGGCTGATGGAGCCGTACCTGAAGGCCTGGACCGAGTGGACGGACGACGAGATCGCACTCGTCCTGGGCCGGGTCACGGACCGCTCGCTGCACCCGATGGACCTCAAGAAGATCCTCGCGGGCGAGGTCGTGGCGGCGCTGTACGGCCTGGAGGCGGCGATGGCGGCGCGGGCCGGCTTCGTCGCGCAGTTCTCCAAGAAGTCGTTCTCCGACGTGGAGTCGCTGCCGGTCGTCGAGGTCGCCGAGCACGGCGCGGAGACGGTGGCAGCGGTGCTGACCAAGGTGCTGGAGTTCGCCCCGAGCGCCTCGGCGGCGCGCCGGCTGGCCAAGCAGAACGCGCTGCGGCTGGTCGTGGAGGGCGAGGACGGCCAGCAGACCGTGGTGTTGGCGGAGGCCGACGCGATCCGGCCGCTGGCCGAGGTGCTGGCGGAGAAGGTGGCGGACGCGACCGGCGTCGCGTACCTGAAGGCCGGCCGGAAGCTGGCCCAGCTCCAGGGCCGCTGACGCGGCGGGTTCGACCGACGGCGGACTGCTGACGGCTGACGGCTGACGGCCGGTGCGCGGTGATGCGCACCGGCCGTCGGAACACCGACTGTCGGAACACCGGCTGTCGGGAATGCCCACCATCGGGAATACCGCCCGCCCCCGCCGCGTTGCGGCCCCGCAGGGGGCGCATTCGTCCCTTACGGGATCTGTTCCCACCACCCCTAGGTGCCCCTAGGTGGTCTGTTTGCGGCGGCTGCGCAGAGAGACCCAGAGCCGGTCACCGACGGCGACGACGACGATCGCGCCGGCCAGTTGCAGCAGGTGCCGGATCCAGTCGATGCCTTTGGTTTCGGCGACGCCGAGGCCGGACGCCACCCAGTTGCCGAGGACGCTGCCCAGCATGCCGAAGATGATGGTCAGCCAGAGCGGAATCTGCTGCTTTCCCGGAATGATGGCCTTCGCGATCAGGCCCAGCACCAGGCCCACGATGATGGCCCACAACCACGTCATGTCGCCTCCTCTTGCGGCGGGGTGCACGCGAGGTCGCACCTGAGGGTCGCCCCGTCAGTGTCGCTCCGCATCGACTACGCCGCATGCCGGAGGCGGGGCTACGCACACCGTCCCGGCAGACCCGGCCGGCTGGGGGCAGACCCCGGTCTCGAAGGCGGCGCAGGTGCGGCGTACCGTGGAAAGCGACCGGAAACCGGGGAGAATCCGGCACGACTGAGCAGGTGGTGGAACGTGATGCGGAAGCAGAGCAGCGCCCAGACCTTCCGGATCACGGGGGCCCGCCAGGGGCTGTCCGAGGACGTGCGGGGCCGCCAGCGGCGGTACGTGATCTCGATGGCGGTACGGACGGTGGCCGTGCTGCTGACCGTCGTGCTGTGGAACGTCGAGCGCCCGGTTGCCATTGCGACGCTGGTGCTGGGCATGGCGCTGCCGTACATCGCGGTGGTGATCGCCAACGCGGGCCGGGAGAACGTCCCTTCGCTCCCCAAGACCTTCATCGAGGGGCCGAGCAGGCCGATGCTGACGCCGGGAGCCCCGGACGCCTCGGCGGAATCCGTTCCGGAGCGGCCGGCGGCGGACTCGTCGGCACCTCGACAGGACGCCGGTTGATCACCATTCGGTCTGCAAAGCTCAAGAAAAGCTCAGATCAATCATGGAGTTCCGGTGCACCGCGCACCATCGCCCGTGACATACTGCGTACGCGCTCCGCATCCCCCGTCGGAGCGACGGACCGACGCCGGGCGGCTCCCCCCGTGGCTGCCCGGCGTCGCCATGTCCGGGGACTTCCGCAGGGCCGGGTGCCGCAACGGCAGGACGTAGGGTTGAGGCCGTGAACTCCCCTGATCTTCCCGGCTCCGCCGACGGCGCCGTCATCTGCTCCGCCAAGGGCTGCCGCGCCACCGCCGTATGGGTGCTGGCCTGGAACAATCCGAAGCTGCACACCCCGGAGCGCCGCAAGACCTGGCTGGCCTGTGAGGAGCACCGGGAGCATCTGTCGCAGTTCCTGGGCGTCCGCGGATTCCTCAAGGACGTCGTGACGTTGGAGGAGTGGGAGGCACCGGCCTCCGAGGGCTGACGTTCCCTGCCGTGCGTCCGAGGGCTGACGCTCCGGCGGTCCCGTGTGACGGCTGACGTCGCCCGCCGTCCGTCCGGGGGCTGACGTCCCTGCGGTCCCGTGCGGGGGCCGACGCCCCGGGCCGGTCAGCCGCCGATCGCGGACATCGGGCGCTCGGGCTGGAGGAAGGACGGGTCGTCCAGGCCGGAGCCCGCCTTCTTGCCCCACATCGCGAGCTTCCATATGCGCGCGATCTCTTCGTCCGGGACCCCGGAGCGCAGGGCCGTGCGCAGGTCCGTCTCCTCGGTGGCGAACAGGCAGGTACGGACCTGGCCGTCGGCGGTGAGTCGGGTGCGGTCGCAGGCGCGGCAGAACGGGCGGGTGACGGAGGCGATCACGCCGACGCGGTGCGGGCCCCCGTCGACGATCCAGCGCTCGGCGGGCGCGGAGCCGCGCTCCGCCTCGCCCTCGGGGGTGAGCGCGAAGCGGGTGCGCAGCGAGGCGAGGATGTCACCGGCGGTGATCATGCCGTCACGCTTCCAGCCGTGCTGGGCGTCGAGCGGCATCTGCTCGATGAAGCGGAGCTCGTAGTCGTGGGCGATCGCCCAGGCGAGCAGGTCGGGGGCCTCGTCGTCGTTGAGGCCCGGCATCAGGACGGCGTTGACCTTCACCGGGGTCAGGCCGGCGGCGCGAGCCGCCTCCAGGCCGCGGAGCACGTCGTCATGGCGCTTGCGGCGGGTCATGGCCTGAAAGACGTCCGGCCGCAGGGTGTCGAGGGAGACGTTGACCCGGTCCAGGCCGGCGTCGCGCAGTGCGGTGGCGGTGCGCGTCAGGCCTATGCCGTTCGTGGTCAGCGACATCCGGGGGCGCGGGTCGAGTGCGGCGACCCGCTCGACGATGCCGACCAGGCCGGGGCGGAGCAGCGGCTCGCCGCCCGTGAAGCGGACCTCGTCGATGCCGAGGTCCCGCACGGCGATGCTGATCAGCCGGACGATCTCGTCGTCCGTGAGCAGGTCGGGCTTGGCGAGCCATTGCAGGCCCTCTTCGGGCATGCAGTACGTGCACCGCAGATTGCATCGATCGGTGAGCGAAACGCGCAGGTCGGTGGCCACGCGACCATAGGTGTCGATGAGCACAGGGCCCCCTCCCCGAGTGACGGCTCGGTACGTCCGGGCACCTCTCCCGTATGGATCAGTGCGCCTTTGAGCCTACGTGATGGGGGTGACGGCGAGCAGGGGTGGGAAGCACGAGGTGGGCGGGGTGGCGTCGTAGATCTCTACGATGCCACCCCGCCCGGTCCCTGTACGGATGCCTCAGTGCGGTGCGGTCAGTGGGCTCCGGTGCCGGTCAGCGAGCGGACCTCCAGTTCGGCGTACTTCCGGGCGTCCGGCTCCTCCGTGGAGAGCAGGGATCCCAGCCAGCCGAGCAGGAAGCCCAGCGGGATGGAGATCAGGCCCGGGTTCTCCAGCGGGAAGACGGCGAAGTCCGCGCCGGGGAACATCGAGGTCTCCTTGCCGGAGACGACCGGTGAGAAGAGCACCAGCAGGACCGAGGAGGCCAGGCCTCCGTAGATGGACCACAGCGCGCCCCGGGTGGTGAACCGCTTCCAGAACAGGCTGTAGAGGATCGTCGGGAGGTTGGCGGAGGCGGCGACCGCGAAGGCGAGCGCCACCAGGCCGGCGACGTTCAGCCCGCGGGCGAAGACGCCCAGCACGATGGCGACGGCGCCGATGCCGACGGTCGCCCAGCGGGCCGCGCCGACCTGCTCCTTGTCGGTGGCGTTGCCCTTGCGGATGACGTTGACGTACAGGTCGTGCGCGAAGGACGAGGACGAGGCGAGGGTGAGGCCGGCGACCACCGCGAGGATGGTGGCGAAGGCCACCGCGGAGATCACGGCGAGCAGGATGGCGCCGCCGGTGGAGCCGGCGCCGCCGCCGATCGCCTCGGCGAGCAGCGGGGCCGCGGTGTTGCCCGCCTTGTTGGAGGCGGTGATCGTCTCGGGCTTGATGAGGGCGGCGGCACCGAAGCCGAGCGCGATGGTCATCAGGTAGAAGACGCCGATGATGGCGATGGCCCAGTTCACCGACGTACGGGCGGCCTTGGCGGTGGGGACCGTGTAGAAGCGGATGAGGATGTGCGGCAGGCCGGCGGTGCCCAGGACCAGCGCGATGCCCAGCGAGATGAAGTCGACCTTCGAGGTGGCGGTGGCGCCGTACTTGAGGCCGGGTTCCAGGAAGGCGGCGCCCTTGCCGCTGTTCTCGGCGGCGGCGCCGAGCAGCGACGAGATGTCGAAGTGGAACCTGACCGCCACCAGGAACGTGATCAGCAGGGTGCCGGCGATCAGCAGCACCGCCTTGACCATCTGGACCCAGGTGGTGCCCTTCATGCCGCCGATGGTGACGTAGAGGATCATCACGATGCCGACGAGGACGACGACCAGGATCTTGCCGGCCTCGCTGGTGATCCCGAGCAGCAGGGTGACCAGGGCGCCGGCGCCCGCCATCTGGGCGAGCAGGTAGAAGATCGAGACGATGATGGTGGAGGTGCCGGCGGCGGTGCGGACCGGGCGCTGGCGCATCCGGTAGGCGAGGACGTCGCCCATGGTGAACCGGCCCGAGTTGCGCAGCGGTTCGGCCACCAGGAGCAGCGCGACGAGCCAGGCGACGAGGAAGCCGATGGAGTACAGGAAACCGTCGTAGCCGAAGAGGGCGATGGCACCGGCGATGCCGAGGAAGGACGCGGCGGACATGTAGTCGCCGGAGATGGCCAGGCCGTTCTGGAAACCGGTGAACTGCCGGCCGCCGGCGTAGAAGTCCTCCGCGCCCTTGGTCTGCCGGCCGGCCCAGACGGTGATGCCGAGGGTGGCGGCGACGAAGACCGCGAAGAGGGTGACGATCAGGGCGCGGTGCTCCCCCGCGCCGCCCGCTGCGAGGTGGAGCGCGAACGGCTGCTGGAGGGTCTGCTGAAGGTGGCTCATGCGTGGTCCTCCAGGCGGGACGTGTCGCCCTCGCCCTCCGGGCGGGACGTGACGGCTCCGCCCTCCAGGCGGGACTTGATGGCCTCGGCCCTGGGGTCGAGCTTGGCGGCGGCGTGCCGGGAGTACCACCAGGCGATGAGGAAGGTGGTGACGAACTGGGCGATGCCGAGGACGAAGGCGACGTTGACGTTGCCGAGGACCTTGGTGCCCATGAAGCCGCCGGCGTAGCTCGACAGCAGGACGTACCCGAGGTACCAGGCGACGAAGGCGACGGTCAGCGGGAAGGCGAACGAGCGGTGTGCGCGGCGGAGTTCGTCGAATTCCGCGCTCGACTGCACCTGGAGGTAGTCGGGCGGCTCATGGGTACCCGGATCGAGGGTCGGTGCGGCGCTCACGGGGGTCTCCTGACGCGAGGGGGCTGGTGCTGAGGCCGAGGATAAGGCCCGGATAAGTGACGTGGATCACGCATCGTAGGGCCGTGTCCCGCCATGCGTCAGGGGGCCGTTGGGCGACTCGTCGAAGAAACGGGGGAATGCGCGCACCGACCGCCACCGCGCGCGGGACGCTTCGTTGAGCCGGATGTGACTGAGCCGCCCCAGCAGGTCCCGCCCCCGCCCGGTCCCCGTCGGCGCCCGTACGGCAGCGTCCGGCTGCCGGCGCCGCTCACCGCCCCTCCTGCGCAGCCCCGGCCCGCCGCCGACGCCCGCCGTTGGTACGGCCGGCGGATCGCCCTGCCGCCGCTGAGCCTGGGCGCCCTGCGCCGGCACGACTGACCGGCCGCTCGCCGCCGCAGCGGTGCACCATCCGACGGAGCGTCAGTGTGCCCTGACTGAACGGGTTTTCCCGACTCCATTGCTGTGTGTCGCTGATCGCCGATAACTTCACCTCTCACTGCATCCGCCCGTGCGCGACCCGCGCGCGGGCGGTCTCACGGATGATGTGGAGTACCCATGGCACATCCCCGATCCAGACGCGTGCGGGCGCTGGCCGTACCGCTCGGTCTGGCTCTGACGGCGTCCCTCGGCTTCCTCCCGAACGCGGCCACCGCCGCGCCCCAGGACTCCGCCCCGGCCGCCGCGGCATCCGCCGACGGCCCGCTGCTCTCGTACGTCGTGAACACCACGCCCGACCACGCCACGGTCGGCCGGGTCGAGAAGGCGATAGCCAAGGCCGGCGGGAAGGTGATCGTCGCCCATGAGCAGATCGGCGTGATCGTCGTCCACTCGGCCAACCCGCAGTTCGCCGCCACTCTGCGGGCGGTGCCCGGCGTGCAGACCGCGGGCGCCACCCGCACCGCGCCGCTGAAGGCCTCCGGCACCACCGACGTCGGCAAGCCGAAGAAGGTCGACCTGTCGGCGTCCCAGCTCAAGGCGGTGGGCAGCGCGGCGAAGGCCAACGGGCAGGAGCCCCTCGAACCGCTTCAGTGGGACCTCCCCGCCATCAAGGCCGACAAGGCCGCGAAGGTGAACCCCGGCAGCCGCAACGTCACCGTCGCCATCATCGACACCGGCGTGGACGACACCCACCCGGACCTGAAGGCGAACTTCTCCGCGAAGCAGTCCGCCAACTGCGTGGGCGGGGTGGCCGATACGTCCAAGGGCGCGTGGCGGCCCTGGAACCCGGAGACCGACTACCACGGCACGCATGTGGCGGGCACCATCGCCGCCGCGCGCAACGGCGTCGGCGTGGCCGGTGTCGCCCCGGGCGTGAAGATCTCCGCCATCAAGGTGAGCGAGCCGGAGACGAGCCTGTTCTACGCCGAGAGCGTGGTCTGTGCCTTCGTCTTCGCGGCCGACCACGGCGTCGAGGTCACCAACAACAGCTACTACGTCGACCCGTGGATGTTCAACTGCAAGGATGACGCCGACCAGGCGGCCATCGTTGACGCGGTCGGCCGTGCGGCGAGCTACGCCCAGCGCAAGGGTGCGATCAACATCGCCGCCGCGGGCAACTCCGACCTCGACCTGGCAGCCACCAAGCTCACCGACAGCGGCAGCCCCAACGACTCCACCCCCGTCGAACGCACCGTCAACCCGAAGACCTGCTGGGACGTGCCCACCCAGCTGCCGGGCACGGTGACGGTCGCGGCGACCGGCGTCAACAAGCAGAAGTCGTTCTACTCGAACTACGGCCTCGGCCAGATCGACGTGGCCGCACCCGGCGGCGACTCCAAGCAGGTCCCCGAACTGCCCGCCAAGAACGGCAACATCCTCTCCACCATGCCGGGCGGCGACTGGGCCTACCTGGCCGGCACCTCCATGGCGACCCCGCACGTCGCGGGCGTGGCGGCGCTGCTGAAGAGCGCCCACCCCAAGTCCAGCCCGCAGGAGATCCAGTGGCTCCTCAAGCAGCAGGCGGACAACCCCGGCTGCCCCACGGGTGACACCACCTGCACCGGCACCAAGCACGTCAACAGCCACTTCGGCTACGGGATCGTCGACGCGCTGGACGCGGTGAAGAAGTAGCAGAAGCAGCAGCAGAAGAAGCAGCGGGCGCGGTCCCCGGAGCCCTGTCCGGGGACCGCGCCCACCGGGCCGCCGGCCCGGTCTACGGCACGCCCGCCCCGGGAGCCGCCGGCACCGGCCGTGGCGCGGGCCGGGGGTCCGGGTCGGCGGCCGCCCGCAGCACTCCGCCGGCCAGCGCGAACTGGGCCGCGACATAGGTGAGCATGATCCAGAGCTGGGGAACCGGCAGCTGCGGCCAGTGTGCGATACCGCTCGCGATCAAGGTGTCGGAGAGCAGGAAGAGCAGCCCGCCCAGGGCGGCCCCGGGCCCCGCCCGCAGGGCGCCGAACGCCATCGCGGTGAGCAGCAGGCTGTAGCCGGCGACCGGGATCCGCAGCTCGGCCGGGAGGTCCGGCCACAGCAGCGCCACCGTGCCGGCCAGCAGCACCCCGTACGCGGCGGCCGGTCCGGCCGTGCGCCCGCGCCGGCCGCGCCCCGGCCAGGTCCCATGGCGGGCGAACAGCAGCAGGTAGCAGACGTGCCCCGCGGCGAACGAGGCCATCCCGACCAGGAAGACGGCGCCCCCGGCGCCGGCGCCGATCTGGAGGAAGGTGTCGCCGCCGCAGCCGAACAACAGCGCCCCGGCCAGCAGCACCGGGCCGCCTCGGGCCAGCACATAGCCGGCGAGCACCGGCATCAGCGCGGGCTTGGTGAGCTGCACGGCGACCGTCGCCCCGGCGGCCAGCGCCGTCAGGTGCACGACGGCGAGCACGGCGAACGCCGCCAGCAGCGGCCGTACGCCGGCGGGCCACCGCGCCGTCATACGACCGGCTCCTCGACGGAGGAACGCGCGGCACCCTTCGCGCCCTTCAGGTCGTTCGCGCCCTCCAGGTCCTCGGCGCCGTTCGCGCCCTGCTCCGTCCGCTCGGCCGGCTGCCAGCCCGGTCCGCGGAACACCCGCCCGGCGCGCTCGCTCCAGCTGTCCGCGGCCCGGACGTCGCGCGCGATGGCGGCGTACTCATGGGTGGCCACCCGGAGCGGGTTGAACGTGCCGATGTTCTTGGTGAGTCCGTAGACCGGGCGTTCCGTCTCGGCGACGAAGGAGCCGAACATCCGGTCCCAGACGATCAGGATGCCGCCGAAGTTGCGGTCCAGGTAGCCGCCCTGCGAGGCGTGGTGGACGCGGTGGTGGGACGGCGTGTTGAAGAGGAACTCGATGGGGCGGGGCAGGGTGCCGATCCGTTCGGTGTGCACCCAGAACTGGTAGACGAGGTTGGCGCCGGAGGTGAAGGCGATCGCGGCCGGATGCACACCGAGGGCGACCAGTGGGACGTAGAACGGCCAGACGGTCCAGGTCGTCCAGGGCTGACGCAGTGCGGTGGTGAGGTTGAACTTCCTGCTGGAGTGGTGCACCACGTGGCAGGCCCACAGGACGCGGATGACGTGGTGCCCGCGGTGCGACCAGTAGTAGCAGAAGTCCTGCGCGAGCAGCATCAGCAGCAGCGTCCACCACAGCACGGGTATCCGCAGCGGGGTCAGTTCGTAGACGGTGGCGTAGATCGCGACGATCGGGATCTTCCACAGGGCGTCGAAGACGAGGCTGCCCAGCCCCATCCCGACGCTGGTGGCCGCGTCCTTGGCTTCATAGCCCTCGGCGTCCTCGTCGGGATGGAGGCGATAGCTCACCATCTCCACCACGGTGAGCAGGACGAAGGCCGGTACGGACCACAACACGACATCGGGCAGGTGCGGCATGCCCCGCACCATAAGGGCGGCGACGGCGGTGCCGCTAGGGGTTGTTACTCAGAAGTATGTGAGACCTGGTGTCAGCTGTCCGGGCCCACGGCGCGCCGCGGCCGCCCCCTCCGCCTGCACGGAGGGGGCGGCCGATCCGCCCTTCACCACACCCGGACCGACCCGCCCCGGGCGAACGCCGGGCTGGTGGCGTTCGCGGGGATGTCCGTCAGGGGTTCGGTGAGTTCGGCGTGGGTCGGGCCGATACGGGCGGCGAGGGGGGCGAGCTGGGCGAGGTCGAAGCCGTATACCCGGGCGGCGTTGGTGCCGAGCATGGCGGCGATCTCGTCGGTGGGCAGGCCCGCGTAGGCGAGGCGGAGGGCCTCGCGGGAGTGCGGGTGGGTGCCCTCGTCGTGGGGGTAGTCGCTGCCCCACATGATCTTGTCGAGGCCGATGCGGTGCCGCAGGGGGACCTCGTGCGGGCGCATGAAGCTGGCGCCCACGTAGCAGTGCTCGCGCCAGACGTCGCTGGGCGAGGTGCCCGCGGTGGCGGCCAGGCCGGCACCGAACTTGGACTCGGCGGTGGCGGCCCGGGCCCCGGCCGTGACCAGCCGGCCGTGGTAGTAGTCCAGCATGTCCAGGACGCCGGGGATCCAGCCGGAGCCCTGTTCGGTGAGGACGAGGCGCAGGCCCGGGTGGCGGCGGAAGGCGCCGCCGAAGATCAGGTGCCACAGGGCGCGGTGCGAGAACCAGGTCGTCTCGACCATGAAGACGGCGCGGGCCGCCGGGTCGTCGCCGAGCGGCGGGGAGGCCGAGCCGCCGTGGTGGGTGACGGGGACGTCCAGCTCCGCGCAGACGGCCCAGAGCGGGTCGTAGTCGGCGGAGTGGAGCTCGGAGAGGCCGGAGCCGGGTGGGGTGCCGGGGAGCAGGACGCCCCCGGTGAGGCCGGCTTCCCTGGTGCGGCGGACCTCCCGTACCGCCTCGTCGACGTCGTTGAGGAGGATCTGGGCGACGCCGGCCCGGCGCCCGGGCGCCTGGGCGCAGAAGTCGGCGAGCCAGCGGTTGTGCGCGCGCAGGCCCGCCCAGCGCTGCTCGTACTCCTCGCGGGTGGGGGCGGGGGCCATGAGGGAGGCGCTGGGGAAGAACGGCGGGATGGTGTTCGGGAAGACGACCTCGGCGACGATGCCGTCGGCCTCCAGCTCGGCCAGCCGGCGGGCGGAGTTCCAGTTGCGGTCGGCGGTGTCGGCGAGCAGGTCCTCGTGCGGGTTGACGTAGCCGGCCGCCCAGGCGTCGAACGCCTCGTGGTAGCCGGACTCCAGGTAGGGCCGGTAGTCCAGGAGGTCGGCGCCGGCGTGGCAGTCGGCGGAGATGACGGTGTAGCGCTCCGGTGCGGTCTCGTCGCTCATGTGTCGGCCCCCAGTACCGGGAAGTCGTGGTCGGTCAGCCAGTGGCGGCCCACGGCGCGGGAGCGCGCCCAGGAGGCCTCCACGGTGCTCTGGTCGGTGCGCTGGTCGAGGTCGGCCGGGGTCGGGCCGATGCGGCGGGCCAGCGGGGCCAGCGCGTCGGTGTCGAAGCCGAAGACCTCGGCGGCGGACAGGCCGAGCATGCGGCGGGTCTCGGCGACCGGGATGTCGTGGAAGGTCTTCCTCAGCCACCCGCGCGTGTCCGGCCAGGTCCCCTCCGGGTGCGGGAAGTCGCTGCCCCACAGGATGTTGTCGACGCCGATCTCGTAGCGCTGGGCGAGTTCCCGGCGCTTGGTGTTGGTGGCGCAGACGAAGACCTGGCGGTCCAGGTACGCGTGCGGGGCGCGGGTGAGTTCGGCGAACGGCGACAGCTTCTTGCCGCCGTGTGCGCCCAGGTAGAGGCGGTCCATGAACCACAGCAGGTTCGGCAGCCACCAGCAGCCCGACTCGGCGATGCCGAACCTCAGGCCCGGATGGCGCTCGAAGACCCCGGACCACAACAGGAACCACAGCGGTCGCGCCGGCCACCAGGTCACCTCGCTCACGTAGATGCCGAGGTGCTCGCCGTACTCGTGGCGGGGCGCCGCCCCCGAGTGCGTCACCACGGGCATCCGGCACTCGGCCGCCGCCGCCCACACCGGGTCGTAGCGGCGCGCGTGGTACGGCTCCTGGTCGACCCACATGGACGGGATCATCAGGGCGCCCAGCCCCGACTCCTTGGCGCGGTGCACCTCGGCGACGACCGCGTCCGGCTCGGCCGTGATGGGCAACAGGGCGACACCGCAGTGCCGTTCGGGGTGCGTGGAGACGAATTCGGCGAGCCAGCGGTTGTGCGCCCGGGCGCCCGCCATGCCGAGTTCGGGGTCCTGGTCGCCGGAGAGGCCGAGCCCGACGCCGAAGGGCGCGGCGGTCTGGCTGTCCACAGCGTCCGCGTCGGGGAAGACGACCTCGGCGGCCACCCCGTCGCCGTCGAGCTCCTTGAGGCGCTGCGCGGCGTCCCAACCGCCGCGCAGGCCCTCCTCGTTGTCGGCGAACCACCGGGCGGCGAACGCCTCGTTGCGGATGCCGAGCCGGGTGGCCTCGGCGCGGCGGGCGCCCTGCTGGCCGAGGAAGTCGTCGAAGGCCCGGTGGAAGCGGCGCTCCAGGTAGGGCCGGTACTCCGCGGTGGGCAGGCCGGCGTGGCAGTCGGAGGAGATGATCAGGTACGGGTCCTGCACGCGCTCCTGGTCGGTCATCACACGTCCCTCATTCAAGGATGAAGCTCTCCAGATACGCCGGGTTCGCCCGGTCCAGCATCGACTGCGCCCTGGCGCGGATCTGCCGGTCGCTGTGCTCGCTCCCGGGCAGCAGCCAGAACCTCTCCGCGGTGATGCCCTCGACAACCAGGTCCGCGACCTGCTCGACCGGTGTGAACAGCACCTCCCGCCCGGCCTCCTTCATGGCGGCCTCCCATTGGTCGAGGCTGCGGTAGGGGGTTCTGCGGGGCCGGGACTTGGCGTACTTCTCCGGGCGGTTGCGATGCGACTCCCACAGTCCGGTGCGCAGCATGTGCGGCCCGGGGAAGAGGACGGAGGCGCCCACCCGCGCACGCTCCGCCTTCAGGTGGGCGTAGAGCGACTCGGTCATCGTCACCACGGCCGCCTTGGTGACCGCGTAGACGGAGGCGGTGGGCAGCGGCGCAACACCGCCGTCGGTGGAGGAGGTGTTGACGACGTGGCCCGGCTCCCCGCCGGCGATCATGCGCGGTACGAACGCCTGGATGCCGTGGAAGACGCCCCAGACGTTGACCGCGAACGCCCATGTCCAGTCGTTCGGTTCGTGCTCCCACATGCGGCCCTCGGCGCCGGAGCCGACGCCCGCGTTGTTGCACAGCACGTGGCACGCGCCGAAGGTGTCGTACACCTCCTCGGCCAGCGCCATGACCTGCTCGCGCTCGCCGACGTCGACCACCCGCGCATGGACCGTCGCACCGTCGTCCCGCAGCCCGGCCGCGGCGCTCTCCAGTGCCGCCTGCTCCACGTCCGCGAGGACCACCGCGAGGCCGTCCGCCGCGAACCGCCGGGCCATGGCGAGCCCGATGCCGCCGGCCGCACCCGTGACGACGGCGACCTGTCCGGCCGCGAGCCGCATCAGACGCTCCCCTCGGGCGGACCGTCGAGGGCCTGCTGCGGGTCGTCGTACCGCTGGTGGAGGTACGGGAGCAGGGCCTCGGCGCTGACCCGCTGGACGACCCTGCCCTGCTGGTCGGTGGTCTTCTCCCCGATGGTGATCTCGACGAGCGTGCGCACGGGGAGGTCGGCGACCGGGTCGTACATGGACTCCCGCAGGACGACGTCGCCGGTGATCCGTTCCAGCGTGCGCACCTTCTCGTTGCGCAGGCAGTGCACGAGCACCGGCTCCCCCTCGAAGCCCGAACCGTCCACCGCCGGGAGGAACTTGAAGTAGAAGTCCGTCTTCCGTGCCGGCTCGGGGAGCGGCAGGGGCCCACTGACCGCGCCGCGCACCTCCACGAACGCGATGCCGTGCCGGGCGAGCGCGGCGCGGACCACCGGCCCGTCGCGCCGCACCGTCACCTCGCCGAGCTTCTTCGGCTCGCCGAAGACCTCCCGGCCGCCGATCAACGCCCGTTCGTGGGTCATCGGCATGACGAGCGGATACCAGCCCTCGACGCCGTCGTGGTCGGCGGCGACCGCGACCGAGCCGGCGCCGAGCGGGTAGCCGGGCAGGTCGACGGTGCTGATGGTGGCCCGGACCAGGGGGCGCCCGGTGGGCCGCAGCGGCGGCGGGAGGACGGCCGCGACCGCGTCCGGGTCGCTCTCCCAGAGGGCCACCACGCCGGTGGACCAGATGTCGGGGAGCTTGCCGCCGGCGGTGCGCGCCTCGGTGATCTCCGCCTCGGTGCGCGCTCCGTAGCGTATGCGTGCCATGTCGTACCGCCCTTCGCAGGTCGTGACCTTCCGGGGGTGCTACCGGCTTCTGTAACACTGTTACACCGCGCCGGACGAAGGGTAAAGAGCCTTGCGCCGACGGGAGTTGTGGGGGTAGGTGAGGGGCATGACACGTACCGCGCTGACCGGCGAGGAGGTGCTCGCGGCGGCCGCCCGGCTGGTGCGGGCCGACGGCCCGGCGGCGCTGACCATGCGCCGGCTCGCCACGGAGTTGGGCACCTCCGTCACCTCCATCTACTGGCACGTGGGCAACCGCGAGTCGCTGCTGGACGCCCTCGTCGAGCGCACCGTCCGGGAGATGGGCGAGATCCATCCCACCGGGCGCACCCCGCACGCCCGCGTCGTCTCGGTCGCCCGCGCCCTGCACACGGCGCTGCGCGAGCGCCCGCAGCTGATCGCGATGGTCCACGAACGCGGCCTGACCGAGCGGATGTTCCTGCCCGCGCAGCAGGCGCTGGTCCACGAGGTGCACGCCGCCGGGCTGCGCGGTGAGCGCGCCGCGGAGGCGGTGCGCGCCGTCCAGTTCCAGGTCGTCGGCTTCGTCCTGGTCGAGCGCGCCCGCGAGCGGTCGCCCGAGCAGCATCCGAGCGAGGGCGAGCTGTGGGACTCCCCCGCCGCCGGGCACGATCCGGCGCTGGCCAGGGCGCTGGCCGGCCCGGCCGACCCGGAGCGGCTGTTCACCGTGTCCCTGGAGGCGCTGGTGACCTCGCTGCTGGCCTCCGGGACGCCCGCGGCGGAGCCGCTGCCCTGAAGGGCGGCGCGCGGGCCGCGGCGACCACCGGTGCCGACCCTCCGGCACGGTCACCACGACCGCCGAGGCCCCTCGGCCGCCGATGCCTCTCTCCACGGCCGAGGTCCCTCGACGCCCGGCGCCTCCGCCCGGTTTGTCCCTTCCGCCCTCAACTCCCGCCCGCCCCCTCGGATCTGCTGCGTCAACAGCGGGCCCGCACGGATCCGCCGCGTCAACAGCGCGCCGTCGGCGGCCTCCCGCAGCGGGCGCCGGGAGGTGGCTCCGTCGACGGCGGTTCGGTGGCTGTCAGTGGTGGCCCGTATCCTCAATGACCATGCTCGAAGACCGCATGGCAGCAGCCGACCCGATCGCGCCGACGATCGGCCAGCAGCCGGGCCCGCAGACGCCGCCGGCGCCCTGGCCGTCCGGGTATCCCCAGGGGTACGCGGTGGTCGACGTGGAGACCACGGGCCTGGCCCGCGACGACCGGATCATCTCCGCCGCCGTGTACCAACTCGACGCACGGGGCGAGGTCCAGGACCACTGGTACACCCTCGTCAACCCGGAGCGGGATCCGGGGCCGGTGTGGATCCACGGTCTGACGAGCGCGGTACTGGCCGATGCGCCGCTCTTCCCCGAGGTCGTCCCGGAGCTGTCCGCGCGCCTGGAGGGCCGGGTGCTGGTGGCGCACAACGCCATGTTCGACTGGTCGATGATCGCCCGCGAGTACGCCCGCGCCACGGCGACCGCCCCGGTGCGCCAGCGGCTGTGCACGATCGCGCTCTCCAAGGAGCTGGGCCTGCCGCTGCCCAACCACAAGCTGGAGTCGCTCGCCGCCCACTACGGCGTGGTGCAGGAGCGCGCCCACCACGCGCTGGACGACGCCCGGGTGCTGGCCGAGGCGTTCCGCCCCAGTCTGCGGCGGGCCGCGCGGGAGAACCTGCGCCTGCCGCTGCTGACCTGCCAGCCGCTGACGGAGTGGTCGGACGCCCCCACGCCCCGGCAGCGCTCCGCCGCCCCGGCGTACCGCCCCGGCTCCTGGCGGCCGTCCCGCAAGCGCCCGGCGTGCCCGTACCCCAACCCGGGGCGCTACGCGGCCGGCGGCCGGCTCGTCCAGGGGATGCGGGTCGCCTTCTCGGGCGACACCTCGGTGGACCGCGAACTGCTGGAGGACCGGGCGATCGAGGCCGGGCTGCACGTCGCGACGAGCGTGTCCCGCCTGACCAGCCTGCTGGTGACCAACGATCCGGACGCCCGGACCGGCAAGACCGTCAAGGCGGCCTCGTACGGCACGGTCGTGATCGACGAGGCGGCCTTCATGCAGCTGCTCCAGGACGTCCAGCCGGCGCCTGCGTCCGGGTGAAGACCGCCCAACACACCCGCCGGCGCCTCGCCCCGCGCCGGCCCCGGCCGCACCCTGTGGCGCATGGCACGTTGTGAGGTCTGCGGAAACGACTACGGGATGACGTTCGAGGTGCACGCGCAGGGCGCGGTGCATGTCTTCGACTGCTTCTCGTGCGCCATCCACCGCATGGCGCCGATCTGTGAGCACTGCCGGGTCCAGATCATCGGCCAGGGCGTGGAGGCCGACGGCAAGTGGTACTGCGGGGCGCACTGCGCCCGCTCGGACGGGCGGGTCGGGATCGTCGACCGGGTCTGACCGACCCGGTCCGTCGCCCGCCGGTCGCCCGCGCGGCGGTGGTCGGGGGCCCCCGAGCCCGGCGGCTGGGGCGCCCCAGGTACCGTCGGGGTCGTGTACCGCTTCCTGTTGTCCCGGCAGTGGGTGATCCTCACCCTCGTGGGTCTCGTGCTGATCCCCGTCATGATCAAGCTGGGCTTCTGGCAGCTGCACCGCCATGAGCACAAGGTGGCGCAGAACCAGCTCATCGCCTCCAGCCTGGCGGCCAAGCCCGTCCCGGTGACCGACCTGGCCGCCCCCGGCCGGAACCTGCCGCACCACGACATGTGGCGCACGGTCACCGCCACCGGGCGCTACGACGCCCCGCACGAGGTCGTGGTCCGCCAGCGCACCGCCGCCGACGAGCAGAGCATCGGCTACTACGTCCTGACCCCGCTGGTGCTGGCGAACGGCGACGCCGTGCTGGTCAACCGCGGCTGGATCTCGGCGGGCAACGACCTCACCAAGTTCCCGGACGTCCCGGCCACCCCCAAGGGCACGGTCACCGTCACCGGCCGGATGATGGCCGACGAGACCACCGCGGTCAGCGGCATCAAGGACACCAAGGGCCTGCCCGCCCGCCAGGTCATGCTGATCAACAGCCGGGAGCAGGCGAAGCGGGTCGGCCGGCCGATGCTCGGCGGCTACATCGAGCAGACCGGACCCAAGCAGCCGGGCGGCACCCCGGAGCTGGTGCCCGAACCGGACCACGACTCCATCGGCCCGCACATGGCGTACGCGATCCAGTGGTGGCTGTTCGCGGCGGCGGTACCGGTGGGCTGGATCGTCCTCGTCCGCCGGGAGCGCCGGGACCGCGCGGCGGCGGCCGCCGAGGGAACCCCGGGGGCGGAGGGCGCCGCCGACGGTGCCGGGGCCCGCCAGCCGGAGGACGCGCCGGCCTAGGAGTCGGGCGTCATCCCGCTCTCCGTGGGCCCGCGGCGGCCGGTGAAGGCACCTCTAGCCCGGACAGCCGTCAGCGTCGCGTAGCGCACCCGCCCGGCGGGAAGGTGCGCTGAGTGCACCCACACATCGAGGACTATGCGCTGATCGGCGATCTTCAGACCGCCGCCCTCGTCGGCCGCGACGGCTCCGTCGACTGGCTGTGCCTGCCCCGCTTCGACTCCGGCGCCTGCTTCGCCGCGCTCCTCGGCGGCAAGGACAACGGCCACTGGACGCTGTCCCCGCACTCCCCCGAGGCCCGAGCCCGGCGCTCCTACCGCGGCGATTCGCTGGTCCTCGACACCGTCTGGGAGACCCCCTCCGGCCGCGTCCGGGTCACCGACTTCATGCCGCAGCGCGACCGTCAGCCCGATGTCGTACGGATCGTCGAGGGCCTCGACGGCAGCGTGGAGATGCGCAGTGTGCTGCGGCTGCGGTTCGACTACGGGCGGGTGGTGCCCTGGGTGCGCGCCACCGAGGGCTGCCGGGCCGCCATCGCCGGCCCGGACTCGGTGTGGCTGCGCACCCCGTCCCAGGGCACCACCTACGGCAAGGACTTCAGCACCCGCACGGACGTCACCGTCGCCGAGGGCGAGCGCACCGCGTTCGTGCTGACCTGGCACCCCTCGCACGAGCCCCGGCCGGACCCGATCGACCCGTTCGAGGCGCTCGCAAGCACCCTGGAGGACTGGCACGCCTGGTCCGCGCGCTGCACCTACGACGGGCCGCACCGCGCCGCGGTGGTCCGTTCGCTGATCACCCTCAAGGCCCTCACCTACGCGCCGACCGGCGGCATCGTCGCGGCCCCCACCACCTCGCTGCCCGAGGAGCTCGGCGGCTTCCGCAACTGGGACTACCGCTACTGCTGGCTGCGCGACGCCAGCCTCACCCTGAACTCCCTGCTCTCCGCCGGGTACCTGGAGGAGGCCGGCGCCTGGCGGGAGTGGCTGCTGCGGGCGGTGGCCGGTGCCCCCGACGACCTACAGATCATGTACGGGCTGGGCGGTGAGCGGCGGCTGCCGGAGTTCGAACTGCCGTGGCTGGCCGGGTACGACGGCTCCGTGCCGGTGCGCATCGGCAACGCCGCCGTGGAGCAGCGGCAGCTCGACGTCTACGGCGAGGTGATCGACTCCTTCCATGTCGCGCGCACCGCCGGGCTTCCGGCGGAGCCGCACGCCTGGAGCATCCAGCGGGCCCTGGTGGACTACCTGGAGTCCACCTGGCGCGACCCCGACGAGGGGCTGTGGGAGATCCGCGGACCGCGCCGGCACTTCGTGCACTCCAAGGTCATGGCCTGGGTGGCGGCGGACCGGGCGGTGCGGGCGCTGGAGACCGATCCGACGCTGGGCGGGGACATCGACCGTTGGCGGGCGATGCGCGACGCGGTGCACCAGGAGGTGTGCGAGCACGGCTACGACGCCGACCGCGGCACCTTCACCCAGTCCTACGGCTCGACGGAGCTGGACGCCGCGACCCTGCTGATCCCCCGCGTCGGCTTTCTGCCGGGGGACGATCCGCGGGTCGTCGGGACCATCGACGCCGTCCGCCGGGAGCTGACGCTCCCTCACCACCCGCACGGCACGGGCCGTGCCCCCATCGGTCTGGTCCGGCGCTACAGCACCGAGGGCGGCTCCGTGGACGGGTTGCCGGGCGGCGAGGGCACGTTCCTGGTCTGCTCGTTCTGGCTGGCCGATGCGCTCCGGTTGAGCGGGCGGCGGCGGGAGGCCGCGGAGCTGTTCGAGCAGCTGCTGGAGCTGCGCAACGACCTGGGGCTGCTCTCCGAGGAGTACGACCCGGTGGCCCACCGCCAGCTGGGGAACTTCCCGCAGGCCTTCAGCCACATCGGTCTGGTGGGGACCGCCTTCGGTCTGCTGGAGGGGGCACGGGCAGACTAGGGCCATGGATCTGGGACTTACCGACCGGACGTACATCGTCACCGGAGCGACCCGCGGCCTCGGCTTCGCCTCCGCCCGCGAGCTGGTCGCCGAAGGCGCGCGCGTCGTGCTCGGCGGCCGCACAGCGGAGAGCGCGGCCAAGGCGGCCGCCGCACTGGGCGAGCGGGCCCTCGGGGTGGCCGCCGACAACGCCGACCCGGAGGCCGCGACCCGCCTGGTGGCGGCGGCCCGCGAACGCTTCGGCCGCCTGGACGGCGTGCTGATCAGCGTGGGCGGCCCGCCGCCCGGCGGCGCCCTGGAGAACACCGACGACCAGTGGCGGGCGGCCTTCGAGTCGGTCTTCCTCGGCGCGGTACGGCTGGCCCGTACGGCCGCCGCCGAGCTCACGGAGGGCGGTGTGATCGGCTTCGTCCTCTCCGGCTCGGTGCACGAACCGATCACCGGCCTGACCGTCTCCAACGGGTTGCGGCCCGGCCTCGCCGGGTTCGCCAAGTCGCTCGCCAACGAGCTGGGACCGCGCGGCATCCGGGTCGTCGGGGTACTGCCCGGCCGGATCGCCACCGACCGGATGACCCAGCTCGACGCGCTCTCCGGCGACCCGGAGGGCACCCGCGCCCGCAACTCCGCGGCGATCCCCCTGGGGCGCTACGGCACACCGGAGGAGTTCGGCCGGGTCGCGGCGTTCCTGCTGTCGCCGGCCGCGTCGTACGTCACGGGCGTGATGGTGCCGGTGGACGGCGGGGCGCGGCACGGCTTCTGAGTCGGGGACCGGGGGCGCGGTCGGTCCGTCGGCCACCGCTCCCGGCCGGTCGGACCCTGGCGCGGCCCCCGGTCAACTCACCCGCTCTGCCCGGTGTTTGACCTCGTGCAGGCGGACCTCCGCGGGCAGCCGGTCCAGGCCGGCGGAGCGGCGGGCATGGGTCAGGGCTTCGTCGGACAGCCGCCCGAGGACCGTCCCGGGGTCGGCGTGCGGGGCGAGGGCGAGGGCGGCCAGGACATGTGGCTCGGTGCGGCGGCCGGTGAGCAGGACGGCGGCCCGGTCGACGCCGTCCAGGGACTCCGTCTCGGCTGCCAGGACGCCTTCCACGGCCCGGCCGCGCAGCAGGGCGCCCTCGCCGTCGCCGCTGTCGACGAGGATCCCGTTCAGCCGGTGGCGCCGCAGCTGGGTCAGCAACCACCACAGCATCAGCAGGACCAGGACGGCCAGGGCGGCGATCACCACCGGCCACCACCAGCTCTGCCCGGTGAAGCGGGTGCGCTGGTGGGCGGAGAGCAGCACGTCGCCGCTGCGGGACCACGGCCAGTGGGCGGGCAGGTGCAGGTGCCAGGAGGCGGGCAGGTCGAGCCCGCCGAACAGCACCAGGCCGCCGGTGCCGAAGAGCACCGCTCCGGCCAGCCCGAGGAGCACCCGGTTGACCGTGCTGCGGACCCTGTGCATCGCGCTCACCCCTTCTTCGGGCGCCGGACGTGCACGGTCAGGCCGAGCGGGCGGGCCAGGCCCAGCTGCCGCAGGCCGTCGCCGAGCGCGGTGTCGAGGTCGGCGCGGACCTCGTCCAGCTCACGGAAGTGGGCGACGGCGTGGGCCCTGGCCCGGCGGCGGCCGACCGTCATCCGTACGGACTGCACACCGGCGACCTCCATGGCGCGGTCGCGCAGCACCAACGCGGCGGCCGACCGGTCCAGTCCGGCCCTGATGCCCGGGGCCACCGGCCGCATCGGCAGCACCTGGCGCAGACCGGGGGTGACGGCCAGCACGATCAGGCAGACGCCGAGCAGCATCGCCAGCGCCGCGGCGCCCAGCACCCAGGGGTCGTCGAGGTGGCGCACGGCGAGTTCGTGGGCGAGCCGCCGGCGCCAGGCCATCGCAGGGCGGTGGGCCCGTACCGCGGCCACGTCGTAGAGCAGCAGGCCCGTGGCGGCCAGCAGCGCCAGCGCGAGCACGGCGGCCGGTACCCGGCGGGCGGACCAGAAGCGGCCGGTGCGGCCGTCGTCGGCGGTGGCCGGGGCGGCGGCGCCCGAGGAGGACTGCGTCAACCCGCCGCTCGCGCCCGGCGGTTCGTCGAGCGTGGGCAGCTTCCGGGTGTCCGCCGGCTCCGCGTCGTGGTCGCTCATCGCACCCTCTCCCGGCCCCTGCGCTCCAGCAGCGGTGAGTGCAACCGCTCGACCTCCACCGCGACCTCGGACACCACCATGCTCGTCAACGCGCCCACCCGCTCGGTGACATGGCGGCGCACCACCCGGACCTGCGCGCCGATGTCCGAGGGGTAGCCCAGCTCCACCGCGATCCGCAGCCGCGCCTCACCGAGGTGCTCCCGGTCGGCGGAGCGGTGGACGGTCACCGTGGCGTGCGCGTCGGTACGGTCCCCCGGGGATTCGACGCGCAGCGCCTCCCGCGCGACGCGGGCGGCGATCTTCGCCACCACCCGGTCCGCGATCCTGGTCCCGCCCCGCTCGCCCGCCGGTACGTCGGCGGCGGTGCCGGGCGGGGCCGCCCGGTAGACGGCTGCCACCCGGGCTCACCGCCGCCGGTCGTCGCGGTCGCCGGTACGCGTACGGAAGAAGTCGCCGGCCTCCAGGTCCCCGTCGAGGAACTTGCCGGCCACGAATCCGATGGCGCTCAGCGCCGCCACCACGACGAAGGCCCCGAAGCCGCCGAAGTATCCGGCGAAGCCCAGCGCCATACCGGCCCAGAGACCGACCACGGCCATGCTCATCGTGCGCTCCTTCGCTGCCGCCCCGGGCAGGCCTGATCACTGGAGCCGCGGCTCCGCTTCCTCTTCCTCGTCCGCCTCGTCGGGCAGTTTGACGTCACTGACCGCGATGTTGACCTCGACGACCTCCAGGCCCGTCATCCGCTCCACGGCGGAGATGACGTTCTCCCGGACGGACCGCGCGACATCGGCGATGGCGACGCCGTAGACGACCACGATCTCCAGGTCCAGTGCGGTCTGCACCTCGCCGACCTCGGCCTTCACCCCGCGGGTCGCGGTCGCGGACCGTCCACCGCCCGGCACCCGGTCCCGTACCGCACCGAGCGTGCGGGCCAGACCGCTGCCCATGGCGTGCACGCCGACGACGTCCCGGGCCGCGAGACCGGCGATCTTCTCCACCACTCCGTCGGCGATGGTGGTGCGCCCCCGCGACGCGGGGTCGCCGCCGCCGCGCTTGGCCGGGGTCCTGGGGGCCTCCGTCTGCTGCTGGTTCTCGCTCATCGGCGTGGTGTCCCTTTCCGCCGGGAGGAGCGGGGTGCCCGCTCCGTTCCCCACAGTAGGTGGGGTTGCCCGGGGCCGCTCCGGGGATGTGGCAGCGGAGTGCTCCGCACGGCGCCGTGCGGCACCGCACCCGGCCGTTCGGGCCGGTCTGCGGCAGGCTGGGGGTGTCGTCCGGCCACCGGCCCGCGGACCGGGCCGGGTCCTGCCGGGAAAGGGGTGACGCGGTGGCCGCGAACCAGGTGGCGCAGGCGGTGCGCGAGCAGCTCGGGATCGGCCGAGTGCTGCCGCTGGGCGGTCCCGCGGACGGGGCCTGGATCACCGAGCAGGCCGCCGCCCGGGCGCTGCGGGATGCCGTCGGGGCACCGTCGGCTGCCCGGATCGGCCGGCTGCGGCTGTCCGTCGCCGACCCCGGGCACGCACCGCGGCCGGTGGTGCCGCCCCCGCCGAGCGCGCTGCCGCCAGGCCCGTTGCGGATCACCGCGGACATCGAGGTGGCCCTGGCCGCGCCGGCCCGGGACCGACCGTTGCCGGCGGTCGCCGACGAGGTCCGGGCGGCGCTGCTGGCGGCGTCGGTCCGGGAGCTGGGGCTGGTGGTGGGTGCGGTGGATCTGCTGGTGAGCGGGGTGCCGGAGGCAACCGAAGAGGCAGTGGCGCAGCCGGCCAGGGCGCCGGCGGGCGGCCGGACCGGTGCCGGGCCGGAGGGTACGGAGGGGCTTGCGGCGGTGGCGCTCGGGGTGCCGGGGGTGGCCCGGCTGGCGCCGGTGCTCGGCGGCCGGGCCCGTCCGGTGCGGCTGGCCGAGGGACACGCCCTGATCCAGGTGGCGGTCGCGGCGGGCCATCGCGCGCTGAACGTCAGCGGCGCGGTGCGGCGGGCGGTGGCGGCCGCACCGAACCCGCCGTCGACGGTGACAGTGTTGGTCACGGCCGTGGAGCGGACCTGACCCGGCGGCCCCGGGGAGCGAGGTGCTCATGAGGGGCCGCCGAAGGCTCGGCTCCTAGTCGCCCACTCCGGCGAGGTCGCGCAGCCGGCGTGCCTGCGCGGCCCGCTCGGCGATGCGCTGCTCCTCGTAGCCACGGCCCGCGGCGCCGGCCAGTAGGGCCTTGGTCTCGACGACGGCGTCACGCGGCGGGGCGAGCAGCGCGGCGGCCAGGTCGGCGACCGCGGCGTCGAGTTCGTCCCCGGGCACGACGAGGTTGGCCAGGCCGGTCCGCTCGGCCTCCTCGGCGTGCACGAAGCGCCCGGTGGCGCAGATCTCCAACGCCCGGGCGTAGCCGACCAGTCCGACGAGGGGGTGGGTGCCGGTCAGGTCCGGCACCAGCCCCAGGCTGGTCTCGCGCATGGCGAACTGCACATCGTCGGCGACCACTCGCAGATCGCAGGCGAGCGCGAGTTGGAAGCCCGCGCCGATGGCGTGCCCCTGCACGGCGGCGATGGACACCAGGTCGTTGCGCCGCCACCAGGTGAACGCCTCCTGGTACTCGGCGATCGTGGCGTCCAGTGCGCTGTCCGTGCCGCGCGCCAGATCGATGAACGACGGCTCGCCGTCGAAGCCTTCGGGCGTGAACGCCTGCCGGTCGAGGCCCGCGGAGAAGGACTTGCCCTCACCGCGCAGCACCGCGATCCGAACGCTTCCCGGCAGCAGCGAACCCGCCTCGGCCAGCGCCCGCCACATGGCCGGCGACTGCGCATTGCGCTTGGCCGCGTTGGCGAGCGTCACCGTGGCGACGGCACCGTCCACGGTGAGCCGTACGCCGTCCTTGTCGAGCAGAGTCATCAGCGCCTCCGAGTCAGCCGACCGCACCTGCGTGCGTAAGTGACTGAACGGTAACCTCCCGGTCGACGGTGCGGTCGACCGGGGGGACACCGCTACTGCCCGGAGTCGCGGCCGTCAGGCCGAGGCGGCCTTCTTGCCCCTTGTGGCTCCGCCGCGACCGCGCAGGATCACACCGGATTCGCTGAGCATCCGGTGCACGAATCCATAGGAGCGGCCGGTTTCCTCGGCCAGCGCCCGGATGCTCGCACCGGAGTCGTACTTCTTCTTCAGGTCTGCCGCGAGCTTCTCGCGCGCGGCGCCGGTCACCCGGCTGCCCTTCTTCAGAGTCTCGGCCACCCGTGCCTCCTCGTGGGAAGTGCGCTCTGGACTCTCATGATCACCCCTCCCCGGCTTCCTGGCCACCCATTCCGCAAGGTCCGTACGACATCCTTTGCCGCCGGACGCCCGGAAACTCGGGCCGGAATCCCTCATTCCGGCCGCCGGGCGAGCCGTCCGGACCCGGAACGCGGCGAGAAGTAGCAGGTCAGAAGAGTTGTGGGAGAAAAGGGACGGGGCCGGGTCCGGGAGCGCGCGACGAGCGTCGCAGGCTCGCCGGTGTACGAGCCGTTCTCACTCAGATGATGGATCACACATCGGCCGAATGATCCATACGGCGTGATCCCACCGCCGTGACCGCGCCGCCGACGTCCGGCGCGGTCCGACGCCGGTCCTCCGACGACGGTCAGGCCAGCGCGACCAGATCCGCGTAGTCCTGGCCCCACAGGTCCTCGACGCCGTCGGGCAGCAGGATGATGCGCTCCGGCTGGAGTGCGTCCACCGCTCCCTCGTCGTGCGTCACCAGGACCACCGCGCCGGTGAAGGTGCGCAGCGCGCCGAGGATCTCCTCGCGGCTGGCCGGGTCGAGGTTGTTGGTGGGCTCGTCGAGGAGCAGCACATTGGCGGAGGAGACGACCAGGGTCGCCAGGGCGAGCCGGGTCTTCTCACCACCGGAGAGCACACCGGCCGGCTTGTCGACGTCGTCACCGGAGAAGAGGAAGGAGCCCAGCACCTTCCGGACGGCGACCAGATCCATGTCCGGGGCGGCCGAGCGCATGTTCTCCAGGACCGTGCGGTCCGGGTCCAGGGTCTCGTGCTCCTGGGCGTAGTAGCCGAGCTTGAGTCCGTGGCCGGGGCGGACCTCGCCGGTGTCCGGATGCTCGACACCGGCCAGCAGCCGCAGCAGGGTGGTCTTGCCGGCGCCGTTCAGGCCCAGGATGACGACCCGGGAGCCCTTGTCGATGGCCAGGTCGACGTCGGTGAAGATCTCCAGGGAGCCGTAGGACTTCGACAGGCCCTCGGCGGTCAGCGGGGTCTTGCCGCACGGCGCCGGGTCCGGGAAGCGCAGCTTGGCGACCTTGTCGGAGACCCGCACCGCCTCCAGGCCGGCGAGCAGCTTGTCGGCGCGCTTGGCCATGTTCTGCGCGGCGACCGTCTTGGTGGCCTTGGCCCGCATCTTGTCGGCCTGGGAGTTGAGCGCCGCGGCCTTCTTCTCAGCGTTGGCGCGCTCGCGCTTGCGGCGCTTCTCGTCGGCCTCGCGCTGCTGCTGGTAGAGCTTCCAGCCCATGTTGTAGACGTCGATCTGCGACCGGTTGGCGTCGAGGTAGAACACCTTGTTCACGACCGTCTCGACCAGGTCGACGTCGTGCGAGATGACGATGAAGCCGCCGCGGTAGGTCTTGAGGTAGTCGCGCAGCCAGACGATGGAGTCGGCGTCGAGGTGGTTGGTCGGCTCGTCGAGCAGCAGGGTGTCGGAGTCCGAGAAGAGGATCCGGGCCAGCTCGACACGGCGCCGCTGACCGCCGGAGAGGGTGTGCAGCGGCTGGCCGAGGATGCGGTCGGGCAGCCCGAGGCTGGCGGCGATGGTCGCGGCCTCCGCCTCGGCGGCGTACCCGCCCTTGGTGAGGAACTCGGTCTCCAGGCGCTCGTACTTCTTCATCGCCTTGTCCCGGGTGGCGCCCTTGCCGTTGGCCATCCGGTCCTCGTTCTCGCGCATCCTGCGCAGCACGGCGTCCAGACCGCGGGCGGACAGGATGCGGTCGCGGGCGAGCACGTCCAGGTCCCCGGTGCGCGGGTCCTGCGGCAGGTAGCCGACCTGGCCACCGCGAGTGACCGTGCCGGCGGCGGGGATGCCCTCACCCGCCAGCACCTTGGTGAGGGTGGTCTTGCCGGCGCCGTTGCGGCCGACCAGGCCGATGCGGTCGCCCTTGGCGATACGGAAGGAGGCGGACTCGATGAGGACGCGGGCGCCGGCACGCAGCTCAAGGCCGGAGGCGGTGATCACGGGAAAAGCTCCAGGGCAGGAAGACGGCGGGGGGACGGACGTTCCGAGAGCGGGCTGCGCCGTCTAATGAACCCAAAGGAGAACTGCCATAGCAGGCAGTCTAACGGCCCTGTGCAACCAGTTTTTCCGAGCGGGGGTCATTGTGACTCCCCCCACGTTTCGCTGCGCTTGGCTTGGCTTCCCACGTTGTTGGCTGTCCCGCCGTGGCCTGGCGGCCGGCGTTCTCCCCACGTTGTTGGCTTTCCCGCCGTGGCCTGGCGGCCGGCGTTCTCCCCACGTTGTTGGCTTTCCCGCCGTGGCCTGGCGGCCGGCGTTCTCCCCACGTTGTTGGCTTTCTCGTCGTTGCGCCTGCGGCGGGCTGTGCCGCTGCGCGGGGCTGTCGGGTGCGGTGACGGGCCTCCGGGGCAGGGGTTCCGGACTGCTTCGCTTTACGTCCGGAACCCCTGCCCCTCCGGCCCGCCCCCTCCCGTTGAGGGGTGGAAAAAGACCGGTGGGGGCGGACACGAGTGGTCCCCTGTGCGCAGTGAACAGACGGCGCCCGCCCCCACAAGTCCTTCCCCCCACTCACGGGAGGGGCCGCTCCGCAGGACGAAGTCCGGAGGAGCGGCACCGCACCCGACAAACCCACGCCCGCCGCAGGCGAAACGGCGAGCAACACACACGGCGGGAAAGCCGAAAACGTGGGGAGGCTACCCCCCCGTATGGACCTGGAACGCCGCCCGTCGTACGGCCTTGGCGAGGGCCGGGTCGGGGTGGGCTGCGGCCAGGGCGACCAGGACCTGGACGGTGCGGGGATGTCCCACGGCACGCACTTCGGCCAGGAGGCGTGGGACCGAGCCCTGGATCGCCGAGTCGAGGTGGCGCACCAGCAGCTGGGTCTCGCCGTGGTCGGCGACAGCCGCCGCGGTGTCCACCCAGAGCCAGGTCGACTCCTCGCGGGTGAGCACGTCGGGCGCGGTCTCCGGATCGCCGCCCTCGTGCTCGACCAGCCACAGCAGGGCGTACGGGCGCAGGCCCGGCTCGTCGGCGGCGGCGCGGACGGCGGGTTCGGCCGGTGCCCCGACCGCGCGCAGCGCCTCGAAGGCCAGGCCGCGCAGCAGCGCGTCCTCGCCGCGGGCCACGGCCAGCAGCTCCTCGACGGCCGCGCCGACGGAGCGGGCGGCGAGCCAGGCGCGGTATTCGGCGCGGGCCGGGCCCGGGGTGAGCCGGGCGCTGCCGCGCAGCATCGCCTCCGCGGACTGCTCGATGTGGCCGGCCGTGCTCTGCGCGGCCACGCAGATCTGCTCCAGCTTGACCCACACCGACCAGTTGCCGAGCGGCGTCAGCTGTGCCTCGGGCGCGCCGTGGGTGCCGTGATAGGCGCCGTCCGGGGTGCCGGGCGGCGGCACCAGCGCGCCGACCGTGAGCAGTGCGTCCAGCGCCCAGCCCAGCAGCTCGGCCAGCGACGCCCCCGCGGCGTCGTCGACCTCCGGCAGGGCTTCCCCGGCGTCGGCGCCGTCGGCCGGGCCCGGCGCGGCGTCCTGCCCGTAGGGGACCTCGCAGCGTTCCGTGCGCAGTTCGGTGACGCGCTGTTCCAGCATGTCCAGCAGCACCGGCAGCCGGACCGGACCGGCCGACAGGTGCAGCAGGGACAGCAGCTGCGGCAGCGCCTCGACGACCTCGGCGACGAGCGCGGGACCGGCGTCGGGCGGGGCGGGGCGGGCCAGCGACCAGGCGTCGAAGAGCGCGACCCAGCCGCGCAGCACGGCGGTGTCGTCGCGGTCCCAGGCGCGCAGCCGCCAGCCGGGGCGGGCGAGGCCGTCGTGGAGTTCGACGAGTCCGGCGAGCCGGGCCCGGTCCCAGTCGACGCGGACCTGCTGCGACGTCAGTCCCAGGTCCTCGGCGGCGCGTTCCACGGCGGGTGCCGGGAGTGCTCCGTCCCGCCCGGCGCGCAGTCCGCCGCCCGGGTCGACGGTGGCGCCGACGCCGTCGGCCCAGCGGGCGAGCCGGGCCGCGCCGGCCAGCACGGCACGGGCCTGGCGGGCCAGTTCCGCGGGCGACGGCGTGCCCTCGGGCGGGCGGGGGGCCGGGCGCTTGGCCCGGGCGGCAACCGCCCGGCGGGCGGCCGTGACCGGTTGACGGGGGACGAGTCGGAGCCGGGAGTCGCGCGGAGTACGGGACGTCACAGGAGCAGTCTTGCCGCTGACGGCCCGAAAGCCCAATCGGACGGCGGATTGCGGTCCGGCGGGCTCGCGCCATCCGGCCGACGCATCCCCGATATGGGCAGTTGTCCGCCCGTATGCCGCGGCGTCATCCCAGCGGCCCGCCCGGCGCTACATGAGAGGGGTGAGGAAGCGGCGCAGCGCCTCTTCGTAGCGGGCCGGGTCGGCGTTCCACATCGCGGCGTGCGGTGCGTGCGGGACGGCCTGAAGGGTGATCAGCTCCGTCCGGCGGGCGGCGAAGGAGCGGGAGGCCGTCCAGGGGGCGATCAGGTCGTCGGGGCCGTGGAAGAGCAGCGTGGGGACGGCCAGCGCGGCCGGGTCGGCGGCGTCCGCGGGGCGGTGCACGGGCATGCCGGTGGTGCCCTCGGCGGCGCGGACGACCAGCGGCAGCAGGGAGCGCGGGACCCCTCGGGCGGCGGCCAGCGCACGGACCGTGGCGTGCCGGTCGAGGACCGGTGAGTCCAGGATCAGCCCGCTGATGCGGTCGCGCAGCGCGGAGCGGGCGGCGGCCCGCAGCGCCATCGTCGCGCCGACGGACCAGCCGTAGAGGACCACGTCCCGGGCGCCGTAGTGGACGGCGTAGCGGATGGCCGCGTCCAGGTCGCGCCATTCGGTGTCGCCGAGGTGGTTGATGCCGTCGGCGGTGCGCGGGGCGCCGAGGTCGTTGCGGTAGGCCAGGTCCAGGACGGGCAGCCGGTGGCGGTGCAGGAACGGCATGACCACCATGGGGTGCTCGCGGGTGGTGCCCAGGCCGTGGACGGTGATGACCCAGGTGTCGCGCACGCCGGGGACGAACCACGCGGGGAGGGGGCCGAGTTCGCCGGGGACGTCGACGTCGGCGCAGTCGAGGCCCAGCGCGTCGCGGGGGTTGCCGATGTGCACCTGGGGGGTGAGCCGCACCCGGGTGCCCGGTCCGAGGGTGCCGTGGGTGACCCGCTCCAGCCGGCGGACGACCGCGTCCACGGGGTGGGGAGCGCCGTGGACGACGGAGCCGACCACCGCGTGGCAGCCGGCGCCGGTGAGGCCGTAGGTGCCGGGCCGCAGGGACGCCAGGCTGCGGGTGAGGGCGACGCGCCGGTCACCGACGGAGTGCACGGTCAGGCGGGAGTCGCCCGGCAGGGGGTGCTCGGGCGACGGTTTCAGGGCGATGTCACCGGCGTACCGGCCGACCGCCACGGCGGCCGCCGTGGCGCCGATCACGCTGAGGGCGGCCGCGGCCGCCGCTGTACCCGGACGCATCTCCTCAGTGTGCGCAGCGATGTCGGGTGCGGCCACTTGGCGCAGTCGGCGGAGTGAGCGGGCGGTCAGTCCCGGGGGTCGGTGCGCTGGCCGTAGCCGCGCAGCCGGTCACCAGCCGCGTCCAGCTGCTCGGCGGAGAGCAGGCTGGGCGTGTGCCCCGGTACGGAGCGGGCGAGGAGCCAGACCCGGCACATCCACTCCAGTTGGGCGGTGCGGTCGAGGGCCTGGTCGAGTCCGTCGCCGTAGGCGATGGTGCCGTGGTTCCGGAGCAGGGCGGCGGTGCGGTCGCGGAGCGCGTCGACCATGTGCGCGGCGAGCTCGTCGCTGCCGTAGAGGGCGTAGGGGGCGACGCGCACGGGGCCGCCGAGGTCCCCGGCCATGTAGTGGATCGGAGGGAGTTCGGGGACGAGGGTGGAGACGGCGGTGGCGTGCGGGGCATGGGTGTGGACCACGGCACCGGCCCCGGTGCTGCGGTAGACCGCGAGGTGCATGGGGAGTTCGCTGGTCGGCCGGAGGGACCCGATGATCTGGCGTCCATCGAGGTCCACGGCGGTGGTGTCGGCGGGCCCGAGCCGGTGATAGGGGACTCCGCTGGGGGTGACCAGGATCAGGTCCTTGATGCGGCGTGAGACATTGCCCGAGGTGCCGACGACCAGGCCGTCGGTGACCGTCCTGCGGGCGGTGGCGACCAGCTCGCTCCAGGCGGCGGCGAGCTGGTCGGGGTGGTCCTTCATGGGTCCTCCGACACGGTGCGGCGAATGCGGATGCGGTGCGCGCCACCGTACGAGCAGGCCGGGGCGGGGGCACCGAGGGCCTGCGGAGGCGGAGGTCACCACACGGCGATATTCCCCCTTTGTCCCGATTTCCCTGCCGAGCCCGTTCAGATTTCCCTGCCGAATCCCTTGCGAATCCTTCCGTGGCGCCCCCTGTCGGAGCGGACTACGGGAGAAAGCACAGTGAGTTCACGGGAAGATGAGGTGGAAGTGACGCGAGAGACACCTCCGCGTGAACAGTGCGGTGGTGTCATCGCGGCGCCCGACCCAGTTCACTTTCCGTTCACCCACTCTCCGTACGGTCCCGAGCGACACTGACCTTCGAACTGATTGCCTGGGTGAATGGAACACATCACGCTTCTCATCGGGATCGTGATCGTCACGGCCTTGGTGTTCGACTTTACGAACGGCTTCCACGACACGGCCAACGCAATGGCCACCACCATTTCCACCGGCGCCTTGCGACCCAAGACCGCGGTGGCGATGTCAGCAGCACTGAACCTCGTCGGTGCGTTCCTGTCCGTGGAGGTGGCCAAGACCATCTCCGGTGGCATCATCGACGAGACCGCCGGCATCAGACCTGAAGTGATCTTCGCCGGCCTGGTCGGCGCCATCCTCTGGAACCTGCTGACCTGGCTCGCCGGTCTCCCCTCCAGCTCCTCCCACGCACTCTTCGGCGGTCTGATCGGCGCGACGCTGGTCTCCGTCGGCAGCCACGGCGTGCACGGCGACGCCGTCGTGATGAAGGTCCTGATCCCGGCGGTGGCCGCCCCGGTCGTCGCCGGTCTGGCGTCGATGGCGGCGACCCGGCTGACCTACCGGCTGGCCCGCAACCGCGACGAGGCCGACACCGCCAAGGGCTACCGCGCCGGCCAGATCGCCTCGGCCGCCCTGGTCTCGCTGGCCCACGGCACCAACGACGCCCAGAAGACGATGGGCGTGATCACCCTCGCGCTGATCACCGGCGGCGTGGTCGCCCCGCACGCCGACCCGCCGCTGTGGGTCATCGCCTCGGCCGGCCTGGCCATCGCGCTCGGCACGTACCTGGGCGGCTGGCGGATCATCCGCACGATGGGCAAGGGCATCACCGACATCCAGCCGCCGCAGGGCTTCGCCGCCCAGACCGGCGCCGCGGCCACCATCCTGGCCTCCTCCCACCTCGGCTTCGCCCTCTCCACCACCCAGGTCTGCTCCGGCTCCGTGATGGGCTCGGGCCTGGGCCGCAAGGGCGGCGTGGTGCGCTGGTCCACGGCCGGCCGGATGGTCGCCGCCTGGGCCCTGACGCTGCCGGCCGCCGGTGCGGTCGCCGCGGCCGCCGCGTTCCTGACCAAGCAGGGCACCTGGGGCGTGGCCGCGGTGGCGATCCTCGCGCTCGGCGCCTCCGGCGCGATCTGGGCCGCCTCCCGGCGCAACACCATCGACCACTCCAACGTCAACGCGGGACCGGACGCCGAGCCGGCGGGCGTGGTGACCACCGCGCTGCGGGCCGTCTCCCCTCCTCCGGCGGGCCAGCCGGCGCCGTCGGCCGACGTACCGCACACCGCCGGCGAGCCGACCCCGGCGACTGATAACGACTCCTCCGCCGCGCGTGCCCAGGCCGCGACGGTCACCCCCTAGCGGCCCTCACCTAAGGAACGAACACTCCATGAGCATCGACTGGGCAGCCTTCGGCCAGGTCTTCGGCGTCAGCCTCGTGGTGACGGTCGGGATCGTGGGCCTGTTCACCGTCGGCATCGTCGGTACGTCCCGCAAGCCGAGCCAGGACGGCACGGTCGCCGCGACGACCGCTCCCGGGGCCGGCGCGCGGGCCGGGGCGGTGGCCGCCTTCGCCCTGTGCGCGGCGGCCGTGGCGTACGGCATCTATCTGATCGTCGCCGCCTGACACGGCAGCGGCGACGACCCCCGGGGCCTTGAGCGCCCGGGACGAGGCGTTCGGCGGACCGCGGCATCAGCCGCGGCCGCTGAGCGCCTGACGCGCTTCCCGGCCACTTCACTCACGGCCGCCAAGCGCCTGACGCGCTTCCCGGCAACTTCACTCACGGCCGCCAAGCGCCTCGTCTGCTTCTCTGGCCAGTTCGTCGGCGATCGCCGTGCCGCCGCGGCTGTTGAGGTACTCGGAGACCCGGATCTGCACGACCTTGCTGAAGGTCTGGTAGTGGGCGCTGCGCGGCCGCGGCTCGGCCGCCCGCAGCGCCGCGTACAACGTCCGGGTGTACGGCGGCTCCCGGCCGGGCCACGGCGCCCGCTGCCCAGTGGTGCCGTGCTCGGCCGGATCGGGCGGCAGCGGACAGGAGGGCGCCTTGCCCGCCTGCCGGTACGCCGAGTCCCGGGTCGCCGCGAACCCCCGCTCCAGCAGACAGCGCTCGCTGCTCGGGCTGGTCAGCGCCTCGATCAGGGCCCGGGCCCCGGCCGGCCGCTTGCTGCCGGCCGAGATCGCCAGGTTCTGCCCGCCCAGGACGGACATCCGCTTGCCGTCGGCGGCCCGGGCCGGCAGCTCGGCGACGTCGAACTGGGTGCCCGGGGTGAGCTTCTCGGCGACCGAGGCGTACTCCACCGGCCAGTTGCGCATGAACAGCGCGCGGCCGTCGGCGAACCAGCGGCGGCTCTCCGTCTCGTCCATCGCCGTGGCCTCGTGCGGCATGATCCGGTCCAGCCGGTCCTTGACGTCCGCGACGCCCAGTTGGAGCGCGCCGACCTGCTCGCCCTTGGTGAAGCTGGTGGCGTCCGGGTCGCCGCCGCTGGCCCAGGCGGACTCCAGGGTGTTGACGGTCAGCCCCTCGTAGGGCCGCAGCTGGGCGACCATGCCGTACATCCTGCGGTCCTCGGGGACCTTGCCGTCCTTCGCCCGGGCCGCGAGGTCGCGGTTGTAGGCGGGCGCCACCTTGAGGGCCATGTCCTTCAGCTGGCCCCAGTTGGCCGGCGGGGCGTACTCGCCGTACCTGGCGAGGATGTCCTTGCGGTAGTAGAGCAACCCTGCGTCGCTGTTGAACGGGACACCCCAGATCTTCCCGTCGTAGTCGACGGTCTTGACCACGCTGGTGAGGAAGTCGTCGTCCAGGGGCGCGTCCCAGGGGCGGATCACGCCCGCCTCGGCGAACTCCGCGGTCCAGGCCACGTCGAGGTTCAGGACGTCGTAGTCGCTGTTGCCGGACTGGCCCGCGGCCAGCAGCTGGCTGCGCTGGCCGTCGGCGGTGTCCGGGAGCTTGACGATCCGCACCGTGCGGCCGGTGCGCTTCTCGAACGCCCGGATGAGCTCCTGGCGGACGCCGGTGCTGCTCAGGTCGCTACCGGTGGCCACGACGATCGGCCCCAGCTCCGGGCCGGGCTCCGGCCCCGCGGTGCAGCCGCCGACCGCCGCCGTCAGCAACAGGCACAGCAGGGCGGCCGGCCAGCCCGCACGGGAGCGTCTCATCGGTCCCCCCGGCCTGCCGTGCCGATCGAGGCGACCAGCCCGGCCAGCAGGTCGGGCGCCTGTGGACCACCGGGTACGCACTGCCCCCGGGACGCGCCGGCCAGCCCCTGAAGGGCGAAGGTGTCGCAGCCGGTCCGGCCCATCACCAGCGTCAGCACCGGCACCGCGGGCTTCTCCTTCAGCAGCGCGGTGAGGGTCTGCTCGACGCCCGCCGCGCGCCCCGGCCCGCCGTCGTCCTCGTCGAGGATCAGCACGATCGCCTGATTGCTGCCGGCCGACTTCTTCATCTCCCGTACCGCGACGGTCAACGCCTCCTCCATGGCGGCGCCGTGGTCGACGAGCTCGCCCGGGCCTCCCCTGCCGATCCTCTCCAGCTCGGTCTTGCCCCGGGCAGGGTCGGCGGTGCCGAGCGGGACGACCCGGCGCACCGACCCCCGGTCGCCGGGGTGCGCACGGTCCGGGAAGGTCCACAGGCCGTAGGTGTGGCGGTCGCCGACCATCTCCAGGACTCGGCCCGCCGCGGCGAGCGCCACCGGCAGCTTGCCGCCGTCGGCCATCGACGTGGAGGCGTCCATCAGGATCAGCAGCCGGCTGGACTTCTGGGCCTTGTCGTAGCCGTCCAGCACCCGGGCGACCTGGCCGGGGCCGACCGCGAACCGGTTGACCGGGGCGTCCAGGTCGGCGCCCGCGCGGCTGCTCCGCAGCGGCGAGCCCGCCGGGAGCACGGGCTGCCCGCCGCCGTCCGCGCCGGCCCCGCCGGTCACCGGACGGTAGCCCTGCCCGACGAGGGTCCGCTGGCCGCCGGCCGGGTCCCGCAGCCAGCCGGCGAACCGGTCGACCGCGGCCCGCCTGGGGGTGGCGTCCGTGGTGCCGCGCCAGTCGACCCGGATCAGCGGGTGGTCGAGCGCCGGCACGTTCCTGGGGTAGTACGCCGCGTACCGGTCGCCGGGGGCGAGCGGGGCGTCCTGGGCGGGGCAACTGCCGATCGCGTGGCCGAGGTTGAAGTCGGCGAGGGACTTCTCGGAGACCAGCGGCGCCGCGTGGGCGCCCTGGCCGGTGCCGGGGCCGCCCCGGCGGTCCGGGCCGGCGGCCGGGCGCAGCGAGCAGAGCAGCTCGGTGCTGCCCGCGTACTGGCTGCCCGGTGCGGACAGCCGCTGCTCGGCGCCCTCGGCGAGGGCCGGGTCGGGGTCGCCCGACGGGCCGATGGCGGAGCCGTCGCCCGCGAGGTAGAGGCCGATGGTGTGCAGCAGTCCGGTGCCGGACAGCACCGGACTCGGGCGGAGGAGTCTCAGGTCGCCGTGGGCGCTGTCGGTGCCGGCGAGCAGGTCCCGCCAGGAGGCGCCGACCGGTTCGACGTCGTCCAGCCGCTTGGTGGCCGGGATGCCGACGACCAGTGGGCTGTAGGCGACCGGGCCGGTGTTGTGCAGGGCCGCCGGGGAGCCGGCCGGGGGCATCCCGCGGCGGGCCTCCTCGTAGTCGGCGGTGGATTCGGGGATCCACAGGTCGGGCTGCGGCCCCGGCCGGTAGAGAGGGTCGGGGCCCTTGGTGTCGGACGCGCCCCGGCCGGTGCCCTTGGCCTCGCCCTGCCAGCGGTCGGCGGCGGCGAAGCCCTGGTCGACCTGGTCCTTGGCGGCGGAGTAGACGGTGATCTGGGCGCGCCGGCAGCCGCGCGGCAGGTCGCCCTCGCCGGGCAGCGGGCGGGTGTTGAGCTCGGACATCTCGTAGTCGAACGCAGCCTGGCGCAGGGCGGGTTCGGCCTCCGGGGCGGTCAGCAGCCGCAGCTCCAGGGCGGGCGGGCAGTCCGGCAGCGGGCGCAGCACCTGGAGGGCGACCAGCCCGGCGGCGGCCAGCACCAGCACCGTGCACAGGGCCAGCAGCAGCCGCAGCCGGGGCCGGAGGTGCTGGTTGAACCAGCGGCGTAAGCGGACCCGCGGCGGGGTCGGCAGCCGCACTTCGGGGGTGGCGAAGGTCAGGACGACGTCGTCGACGGTGTTCTGCTTCGCCGACCGCGGCTCCCACACGTCACCCATCGGGGTCCGCTCGTCGGCGAGCCGCACCCGCAGCTCCCGCACCAGGTCCTCGAAGGTGACGAACCGGCGGCCGGGGATGCCGTGTTCCAGGACCTCCACCACGGCCCGGGTGAAGAGCGTGCCGCCGGCCGGTTCGTCGCCGCTGAAGATCCGGCGGTTGGGCTGGGCGGCCATCAGCAGCGACATCGGCTTGCGGCGGGAGTGGAAGGCACCGTCGGCGTTGCCGGAGTAGCAGCACTCCAGGACGATCACGATGCGCTCGGCCCGGGCGTTGTCGAGGCAGGAGAGGACCATGTCCTGCCAGGAGACGGTGGTGTGGCTCTGCCGGGGCACCGACGCGCCGACCATCAGCTGGAGATCGCCGCCGTCGCTGCCGACCCAGCCGTGGCCCGAGAAGTGCACCAGCAGCAGCCCGCGCGCCTCGTCGGCGGCGGCGGTGAGCGCCTGCACCAGCTCCCACGGCTCCTCGGGGCGGCAGAGCGTGACCTCGTCGGCGGTGAACAGATCGGTGCCGGTGAGCGCGCGGCGGAGCTCCGCGGCGTTGTCCTCCACCGCGGGCAGGTCGGTGAGGGTGGTGTAGTCGTGGACGCAGATCAGCAGCGCGCGGTTGAGCTTTCCCCGTGCGTCGTATTCGGACATCCGGCTCAGTCCTCGACGGTGCTGCCGCCCCCGTGCGCCGGGCTGCCGGGATCGCGGCGTGTGGTGTCGCCGACCGTGTGCACCTCCCCGCCGGTGCCGACGTCGACGGCGGGCGCCTCGCCCGCGGCGCGCTCCTCCTTGCGGCGCCGCAGCCACTCCCGCAGGGCGATGCTCAGCCCCTTGGTGACCTCGGTGGCGACCGCGCCCACGATCACCAGGATCAGGTCGTCCACGCCCACGGCCATGTCACCCAGATCGGGTCCGTCGGGCGGGCCGGTCTCCGGGGCGGGGTGCGGCCGCTGCTCCCAGGAGTGTTCCTGGCGGGTCAGCCAGGGTTCGCGCTCCAACCACGCCCGGAGGTCGTCGAGATCCTGCTGCGGATTGTTCGTCCCCGTGACCCTGATGCTGATCTCGTGACGACCCTCATGTCGATCGGCGCTCTCCGGCATCCCCCGGCCCCCCTTCCGGCGGCCCCGTCGCCACCGTGCACCAGATAGTGACGTGGGATCAGGGGCAGGGGCAACCGTCTGTGACGCCACAGCCACCCTGTGGCGTCCGCCACAGCGCCCGCCGTGGTGCAGCGCCGCAGGTCAGGGGTGAGTTGACGGGCATTCGCGGGGCGTGGTGGACTGCCGGGGCCAATCGGCGACAGAAGAGGAAGTCCGGTGAGAATCCGGCGCGGTCCCGCCACTGTCACCGGGGAGCGTCCCTCCGACGAGGGCCACGGTCCGTACCCGTACGGACTGGAAGGCCGGAGGCCACGCCGATCCGGGAGCCAGGAGACTCTCGTCGCCGTTCCGTCGAACCAGGGCGCGGACCCTGAGTGAGGACGTACGCCCATGCCCGGCTGCCCTTCGAGAGCCCCGATGCCCGCTGCCGCAGGGCCCGTTCGAGGCGCCGTGCCAGGCGTCCCAGGCGTCGCGGCCCAGGCGGGACCGTGCGGACACGCCCTGCCGGCGGCCTGACCCGATGCGCGGCGAACACGCGGGATATGCGTGCGGCGCGGCCCTCGGCTTCCTCGGCGACCTGATCGCGGCGGATCCCCGGCGCGGCCATCCGGTGGCCGCGTTCGGCCGGGCCGCGGGCGCCGTCGAGCGACGGCTGTGGCGCGACCACCGCGGCTACGGGGCGGCGCACACCGTGCTGTGCGCGGGCGGCGCGGCCGCCGGTGCCGCCCTGTTGCAGCGCGCCGTGGGGCGCCGCCGCGGCGCCCGGGTCACGCTGACCGCGGCGACGGTGTGGGCGGTGCTGGGCGGCACCTCGCTCGGCCGGGAGGCGCGGGCCGTCGGCGGTGCGCTCACGGCGGGCGATCTGGACGTGGCGCGGGAGCGGTTGCCGCATCTGTGCGGGCGCGATCCGCAGGCGCTGGACGGGCCGCAGATGGCCCGCGCGGTGGTGGAGTCGGTCGCCGAGAACACCTCGGACGCGGTGGTGGGCGCCCTGGTGTGGGGCGCGCTCGGCGGAGTGCCCGGGCTGGTGGCGTTCCGGGCGGTGAACACCCTGGACGCGATGGTGGGTCACCGGTCGCCGCGCTACCGCCGCTTCGGCTGGGCCGCGGCCCGGCTCGACGACCTGGCCGGCTGGCCCGGCTCCCGGCTGACCGCCGCACTGACCGTGCTCGCCGGCCCGGACCGGCGCGGTGCGCTGCGGGCCTGGCGGGCGGACGGCGGTGCCCACCCGAGCCCCAACGCGGGCCCGGTCGAGGCGTCCTTCGCGGGCGCCCTGGGCGTACGGCTGGGCGGCACGCTGGCGTACGGCGGGCGCGTCGAGCACCGCCCGGTGCTCAACGGCGCGGCGCGGCCGGCCACCGCGGACGACATCGAGCGGGCGGTGCGGCTCTCCCGACGGGTGAGCGCGCTGGCGCTGGCGGCGACGGTGGCGGGGCGGCTGGCGGTGGCCGCGGCACGGCGCGGGAACCGCAGTGCGAGCGGGTACCGGAGCGGCAGCGCGAGCGGGAAGGGACCCCGGTGAACAGGAAGTTGAAGGCCTCGTCCGGTGCGGGCGTCGGCGGTGGCCTGATGGTGGCCGGCACGACGTCCGACGCCGGCAAGAGCGTGGTGACGGCGGGGATCTGCCGCTGGCTGGTCCGGCAGGGCGTCCGGGTGGCGCCGTTCAAGGCGCAGAACATGTCGCTCAATTCGTTCGTGACGCGCCAGGGCGAGGAGATCGGGCGGGCCCAGGCGATGCAGGCCGCCGCGGCCCGCGTGGAGCCGACCGCGCTGATGAACCCGGTCCTGCTCAAGCCGGGCGGCGACCGCAGCAGCCAGGTGGTGCTGCTGGGCAAGCCGGTGGGCGAGCTCAGTGCCCGCGGCTACCACGCGGGGCGCCAGGAGCAGTTGCTGGACACCGTGACCGGGTGCCTGGCCGAGCTGCGGCGGACGCACGACGCGGTGATCTGCGAGGGCGCCGGCAGCCCCGCCGAGATCAATCTGCGGCGCACCGACATCGTGAACATGGGCATCGCCCGGGCCGCCCGGATACCGGTGGTGGTGGTCGGCGACATCGACCGCGGCGGGGTGTTCGCGTCGTTCTTCGGGACCACCGCGCTGCTGTCGAAGGAGGACCAGGCGCTGGTCGCCGGGTACCTCGTCAACAAGTTCCGGGGCGATGTGACGCTGCTGGAGCCGGGGTTGGACATGCTGCGGGGCCTGACCGGTCGGCCCACGCTGGGCGTGCTGCCCTTCGCCCACGGGCTCGGCATCGACGAGGAGGACGGGATGGGGGTGTCTCTGCGCGGCGCGGTCCGCGAGAGCGTGGTGGCGCCCCCGCACGGCGCGGACGTGCTGCGGGTGGCGGTCTGCGCGGTGCCGCTGATGTCGAACTTCACCGATGTGGACGCGCTGGCCGCCGAACCGGGCGTGGTGGTGCGGTTCGTGGACCGGCCCGAGGAGCTGGCCGACGCCGACCTGGTGGTGCTGCCGGGCACCCGGGGCACCGTCCGGGCGCTCGGGTGGCTGCGCGAGCGCGGACTGGCCGCGGCGATCGCCCGCCGGGCCGCCGAGGGCCGCCCGGTGCTGGGCATCTGCGGCGGCTTCCAGATGCTGGGCGAGCGCATCGAGGACGACGTCGAGTCGAAGGCGGGCACGGTCGAGGGGCTCGGCCTGTTGCCGGTACGGGTCCGGTTCGCGGCCGAGAAGACGCTCGCCCGGCCCGTCGGCAGGGCGCTGGGCGAGCGGGTGGAGGGCTACGAGATCCACCACGGTGTCGCCGAAGTGACCGGCGGGGCCGAGGCGTTCATGTCCGATGACCGGGGCGACGGCCTCGACGGCTGCCGGGTGGGCGCCGTGTGGGGCACGCACTGGCACGGCTCCCTGGAGAGCGACGCCTTCCGCCGGGCCTTCCTGCGGCGGGTCGCGGCCGACGCGGGCCGGGCGTTCGTCCCGGCCCCCGACACCAGCTTCGGCACGCTGCGCGAGGAGCAGTTGGACCGGCTGGGCGACCTGATCGAGGAACACGCGGACACCGACGCCCTGCTGCGGCTGATCGAGGACGGGGTGCCGGAGGGACTGGCGTTCGTGCCTCCGGGGGCGCCATGAGGGGTACGCAACGGACGGACCGGGGAGCCGACGGCGACGTGGAGGACGACACAGCATGACAACCGCGCACAACACGACCCCGCAGTACCCCTTCACCGCGGTGGTCGGCATGGACGATCTGCGGCTGGCGCTGCTGCTGAACGCGGTGAGCCCCGCGGTCGGCGGGGTGCTGGTGCGCGGTGAGAAGGGCACCGCCAAGTCCACCGCGGTACGGGCGCTGTCGGCGCTGATGCCGACCGTGGACGTGATCGGCGGCTGCCGCTTCGCCTGCGCCCCCGCCGCGCCCGACCCGGGCTGCCCCGACGGGCCGCACGGGGCGGGTGCCGTCGAGTCCCGGCCGACGCGGATGGTCGAACTGCCGGTCGGTGCCTCCGAGGACCGGCTGGTCGGCGCGCTGGACATCGAGCGGGCCCTGGCGGAGGGCGTGAAGGCCTTCGAGCCCGGCCTGCTCGCGGACGCGCACCGCGGCATCCTGTACGTGGACGAGGTCAACCTCCTCCACGACCACCTGGTGGACCTGCTGTTGGACGCCGCCGCCATGGGCGCCTCGTACGTGGAGCGCGAGGGCGTCTCGGTGCGGCACGCCGCCCGCTTCCTCCTCGTCGGCACCATGAACCCCGAGGAGGGCGAGCTGCGGCCGCAGCTGCTGGACCGGTTCGGGCTGACGGTCGAGGTCGCGGCCTCCCGGGAGCCGGAGCAGCGGGTGGCGGTGGTCCGCCGCCGGCTGGCCTACGACGCCGATCCGGCCGGCTTCGCGGCGCGCTGGGCGGCCGAGGAGGAGGCGCTGCGGCACCGCATCGCGGCGGCGCGGGAGCTGCTGCCCGGCGTGGTGCTGGGGGACGGGGCGCTGCGGCAGATCGCGGCGACCTGCGCCGCGTTCGAGGTGGACGGGATGCGCGCGGACATCGTGATGGCGCGCACCGCCACCGCGTTGGCCGCCTGGGCCGGGCGGACCGACGTCCTGGAGGAGGACGTCCGGCAGGCGGCGCTGCTGGCCCTGCCGCACCGCCGGCGCCGCAACCCCTTCGACGCCCCCGGCCTCGACGAGGACAAACTCGACCAGACGCTGGCGGAGTTCGGCGCGGACGAGGGCGCGGACGGCGACGACGATCCGGAGCCGGACGGTCCGGACGGCGGCCCCGACGGGGACGGACCGGGCGGTGGGCGGCCGCCGCAGGACGACAGCGGGCCGGCCGAGGCCCCGCTGCCGCCGCAGCCCGAACTGCCGCACCAGTCGGACCGGGAGAACCCTCCGGCGGCGCAGCCCCCCGAGGAGCCCGCACCGGAGGCCGACGCCCGGCCGCAGCCGCAGGGCGCGGCCGGGGAGAAGCCGGCGGTCGGCGCCGCCGAGCCGTTCCGGACCCGCCGCCTGGACGTACCGGGCCTGGGCGAGGGCGCCGACGGCCGGCGCTCCCGCGCCCGGACCGCGCACGGCCGGACGACCGGCGCCCGGCGCCCGCACGGCGCGCTGGGCAGGCTGCACCTGGCGGCCACCGTGCAGGCCGCCGCGCCGCACCAGCACGCCCGCGGGCGGCGGGGCGCCGGCCTGGTGGTGCGCCGGGACGACCTGCGCGAGGCGGTGCGCGAGGGCCGCGAGGGCAACCTGGTGCTGTTCGTGGTGGACGCGTCCGGGTCGATGGCGGCGCGCAAGCGGATGAGCGCGGTCAAGGGCGCGGTGCTGTCCTTGCTGCTGGACGCCTACCAGCGGCGCGACAAGATCGGGATGATCACCTTCCGGGGCGCCGGCGCCGAGCTGGCGCTGCCCCCGACGTCCTCGGTCGAGGCCGGGGCGGCGCGGCTGGAGCAGCTGCCGACCGGTGGCCGCACCCCGCTCTCCGCCGGCCTGCTGCGGGCCCACGAGGTGCTGCGGGTGGAGCGGATGCGGGACCCCTCGCGGCGCCCCCTGCTGGTGGTGGTCACCGACGGTCGGGCGACGGGCGGGTCCGATCCGGTGGCACGGGCCTCCCGTGCGGCCCGGCTGCTGGCCGCCGAGGGCCTCGCCTCGGTGGTCGTGGACTGCGAGTCCGGCCCCGTGCGGCTGGGCCTGGCGGGCGAGTTGGCCCGTGATCTCCAGGGCACCGCGGTCACCCTCGACGAGCTCCGGGCGGACAGCGTCTCGGCGCTCGTCCGCACCGTCCGGGGCACCAGGACCGCGCACGGCGACCAGACCGTGCACCGCAACAGGAAGGCCGCGTAATGCCGCAGGGACAGCCGACCGTCGTACCGAACGACGGGCTCACCACCCGCCAGCGCCGCAACCGCCCGCTGGTCTTCGTCCACACCGGAACCGGCAAGGGCAAGTCCACGGCCGCCTTCGGGCTGGCGCTGCGGGCCTGGAACCAGGGCTGGCCGGTGGGGGTGTTCCAGTTCGTCAAGTCCGCGAAGTGGAAGGTCGGCGAGGAGCGCGCGCTGAAGGTCCTCGGCGACTCCGGCGAGGGCGGCACGGTCGCCTGGCACAAGATGGGCGAGGGCTGGTCGTGGGTGCAGCGCGACTCCCAGTTCAGCAACGAGGAGGCGGCCCGCGAGGGGTGGGAGCAGGTCAAGCGGGACCTCGCCGCCGAGACCTACAAGCTGTACGTCCTGGACGAGTTCGCCTACCCGCTGAAGTGGGGCTGGGTGGACACCGACGAGGTGGTGTCGGTGCTCCGGGACCGCCCCGGGACCCAGCACGTCGTCATCACCGGACGGGGCGCCCCCGAGGCGCTGCTGGACTTCGCCGACCTGGTGACGGACATGACGAAGGTCAAGCACCCCATGGACACCGGCCAGAAGGGCCAGCGGGGCATCGAGTGGTGAGCGGAGCATCATGAGCGAGCGCAGCGAGGTGTCGGCATGAACGGTGGTCGGATTCCGCGGTTGGTGATCGCCGCACCGTCCTCGGGCGCCGGCAAGACGACCGTCGCCACCGGGCTGATGGCCGCGTTCGCCGAGGCCGGCTTGGCGGTCTCGCCGCACAAGGTGGGCCCGGACTACATCGATCCGGGCTACCACTCCCTGGCCACCGGCCGCCCCGGCCGCAATCTGGACGCCTACCTGTGCGGCCCCGGCCGGATCGCACCGCTGTTCCTGCACGGTGCGGCGGGCGCGGACCTGGCGCTTGTCGAGGGCGTGATGGGGCTGTTCGACGGCGCGTCGGGGCTGGGCGAGCTGTCGTCGACGGCCCAGGTGGCGAAGCTGCTGCGGGCGCCGGTGGTGCTGGTGGTGGACGCGTCCTCGCAGTCCCGGTCGGTGGCCGCGCTGGTGCACGGCTTCGCGTCCTGGGACCCGGAGGTCCGGCTGGCCGGGGTGATCCTCAACAAGGTCGGCTCGGACCGCCACGAGGCGCTGCTCCGGGAGGCGATGGGCTCCTCCGGCGTGCCGGTGCTGGGCGCGCTGCGGCGCGACGGGCGGGCCGGTACGCCCTCCCGCCACCTGGGGCTGGTGCCGGTCGCCGAACGACGCGCCGAGGCGCTCGCGTCGGTGCGGGAGTTGGCCGCGCGGGTGCGCGAGGGCTGCGACCTCGACGCCCTGCTGGCCCTGGCCCGCTCGGTGCCGGAGCTGCCGGACACCCCGTGGGACCCGGCGGCCGAGGTGGCGGAGGTGGCTGCGCCGGCCGCCGGGGCGGCCGTCCCCGGACGGCCGCGGATCGCCGTGGCCGGCGGCGCCGCGTTCACCTTCGCGTACGCCGAGCACACCGAACTGCTGACCGCGGCGGGCGCCGAGGTGGTCCCCTTCGACCCGCTGCGGGACGAGCAACTACCGCCCGGCGCCCAGGGATTGGTGATCGGCGGCGGCTTCCCCGAGGTGTACGCGCCGGAGCTGTCGGCGAACGCTCCGCTGCGCGCGGCGGTGGCCCGGCTGGCCGCCTCGGGCGCACCGGTCTCCGCGGAGTGCGCCGGACTGCTGTACCTCTCCCGTGCAATCGACGGGAAGCCGATGTGCGGGGTGCTGCCCGCCGAGGCCCGGATGACCGAACGGCTCACCCTCGGCTACCGGGAGGCGGTGGCGCTCGCCGACAACGCGCTGGCCGCGGCCGGGTCCCGGGTGCGCGGCCACGAGTTCCACCGGACGGTGCTGGAGCCGGGCGCCGGCGCGGAGCCGGCGTGGGGGCTGACGCACCCGGAGCGGCGGGTGGAGGGCTTCGTCACCGGCGGGGTGCACGCCTCGTACCTGCATGTGCACTGGGCCGCGGAGCCGTCGCTGGCCGTCCGGCTGGTGGCGGGCGCGGCGCGGACCGCGACGGCACCGGGCGCCGCCCGATGACCGGCGGACCCGGAGCCCTCGCACGGTGAGCGGCCGGGCGGACGCCGGGACCGCCGACGGGCCACTGGTCGTCGGTGTGGGCGCCCGCCGCGGCGTCACGGCGGCCGAGGTGCTGGACCTGATCGCGACCGCCCGCGCGGCGAGCGGATGTGCGGCCCGGCCGGTCGCGGCCCTGGCGACGGTGGAGGCCAAGGCCGCCGAGCCGGGCCTGGTCGGGGCGGCGCGGCGGCTCGGGGTGCCGCTGCGGGCGTTCCCGGCCGCGGCGCTGGCGGCCGTACGGGTGCCGGCGCCGTCCGCCGCCGCGGCCGCCGCCGTCGGGACGCCGAGCGTCGCGGAGGCCGCGGCGCTGCTGGCCGCGGGCCCGGGGGCCGTCCTGATCGCGGGCAAGCGCAGCTCGGCGCGCCCGGGGAGGCCGGCCCGGGCCACCTGTGCGCTCGCGGTGTCGACGGGCGGGCGCCCGCTGTACCGCCAGTAACGCGCAGCGGTGGACTTACCGCTGGTAGGGAGGGAGCGGCCGCCGCCCCCTCCACCGGTGCCGATATCGTCGTGACCTCCCCCAACGCCCCGCCGTGGACCGGAACGGCGGACGGCGGGCGGCGGACGACGGCGATCAGGCGCCCCCAGCGATCCCACCGGTACCAAGGAGACCTAGTGACCACCCCTCCCGCACTGCTCATCGCCGGTCACGCCACCCGTGACGACGGCGCCGCCGAAGCACTGCGCACGCTGGTGCGCGTGCTCGGCGAGCGCCACCCCGAAGTGCCCGTCGCCGGCGGGTTCTTCGGTGCGCCGGGCGCGCCGCTTCCGGTCGCCGAGGCCGTCGACGAGCTGGTCGCCCGGGGCGCGACGCACATCGCCGCGATACCGCTGCTGCTGGCCCCGTCCGGCCCGGTGGCCGAGCCGCTGTCCGCCGCGCTGGAGCGGGCGGCCGAACGACACCCGGGGCTGCACTACGCCTGTGGCGCCGAGTTGGGACCGCACCCCCGGCTGCTGGACGCGCTGGAGCGGCGGCTGGACGAGGCGCTGGGCGCGGGCTCCCGCCGGCCCGAGGACCGGGCCCGGACGACGGTGCTGCTGGTGGGGCGCGGCGCGACCGATCCGCACGCCAACGCCGAAGTGGCCCGGGCCGCGCGGCTGCTGTGGGAGGGGCGGGGCTTCGCGGGGGTGGAGACCGCGTTCGTGGCGCAGGCGGCGCCGGACGTGCCGGCCGGGCTGGACCGCTGCCGGGCGCTGGCCGCCGCGGCTACGGGGGTGGCCGCCCCGCAGCGGCGGATCGTGGTCGCGCCGTACTTCCTCTTCCCCGGCGCCCCGTTCGAGCGGCTGTGCATGCAGACCGAGGGCTGGGCCGCGGCGCACCCGGACGTCGAGGTCTACGGCGCGCAGGCGATCGGCACCGAGCCCGAGGTCGCCGACGTGGTCATGGAGCGCTACCGGGAGATCGTGGCGAGCGGCCCGCTGCCCGGCGGGGCCGCGAAGGGCGCCGAGAACACCAAGGACGCCGACGGCGCAGCGCGGCACGCCTCGACGGCAGCGGGCGCCGGGGACCGGTGAGCATGCCGACGACCACCGACCCGGTACGCCCGCGCCACCCCGGCCCGGCCGCCCCCGAGCACCGGCCCGACGGCCGCGGTGGCGCACCGGAGGAACCCCGCACCGCCGCCGCCCCGGCGCCTTCCGAACCCGATCTGCGGCACCACGGCGACGCCGAGGTGCGGGACGCCGACGGCGGGTTGACGGACCTGGCGGTCAACGTCCGCGCGGGCACTCCCCCAGCCTGGCTCAAGGACCGGATCGCCGCGTCGCTGGACGGCCTCGCCGCGTACCCGGACGACCGGGCGGCGCGGGCGGCGGTCGCCGAGCGGCACGGCCTGCCGGTGGAGCGGGTGTTGCTGACGTCGGGCGCCGCGGAGGCCTTCGTCCTGATCGCGCGCGCGTCGGGGGCCCGCCGGCCGGTCGTGGTGCACCCCCAGTTCACCGAGCCGGAGGCGGCGTTGCGGGACGCCGGGCACGACGTCGGGCGGGTGCTGCTCACCGAGCGGGACGGCTTCCGGCTGGATCCGGGGGCGGTGCCCGAGGACGCCGACCTCGTCATCGTCGGCAACCCCACCAACCCGACCTCCGTTCTGCACCCCGCCGCATCGCTGGCCCGGCTGGCCCGCCCCGGCCGGACGCTGGTGCTCGACGAGGCGTTCATGGACGCGGTGCCCGGTGAACGGGAGACGCTGGCGGGCCGCACGGACCTGCCGGGCCTGGTCGTGCTGCGCAGCCTGACCAAGACCTGGGGGCTGGCCGGACTCCGCATCGGCTACCTGCTGGCGGCGCCGGACACCGTGGCCACCCTCCAGCGTGCGCAGCCGCTGTGGCCGGTCTCCGCCCCCGCGCTGGCCGCGGCCGAGGCCTGTAGTGCGCCCCCGGCGCTGGCGGAGGCCGCCGCGGCGGCCGAGGAGATCGCCGCGGACCGGGCCCATCTGCTGGCCCGGCTGGGCGCGTTCGGGCAGATCCGCGCGGCCGGTCCGGCGGCGGGACCGTTCGTCCTGGTCCACCTGCCGGGGGCGCAGGGGGTGCGCACCGCACTGCGGTCCCGGGGCTTCGCGGTACGCCGTGGCGACACCTTCCCCGGCCTCGGTCCCGACTGGCTCCGCCTCGCGGTACGCGACCGCGCCACCACGGACCGCCTGGTGACGGCGCTGACCGAGGTGCTGTCCGAGAGCGTGGCCGACGGCCCGCAGCACTGACCGGCGGGCCCGGCGCCGCCTCGCCGGGGACCCCGTCGCGCCACGCGCCTCGGGCTCCCCGGCGGGGGGGGTGGGGTACACCGCACCGACCGCAGGGGTCGGGGAGGCGCACCCCGGGCCGTACCCCGCACACGGCGCCCCCACAGCACCGGCACGGGGTACGGGGCCGTCAACCGCGGGCGCCCTGCGGGGCGTCGCCGCGGCGCCGACGGGCGAGGACCAGCGCACCGGCACCCGCGGCGAGCAGCAGGGCCGCGCCGCCGGCGAGGTACGGGGTGGCCGAACTGCCGCCGGTCTCCGCGAGGTTCTGCGTGCCGGACCCGGTCCGGCTCACCTCGGTGCCGCCCCCGGCGGGCTTGCTGCCGCCGCTGCTGCCGCCCGAGGAACCGCCGGTGCTGCCGCTGGTGGCGCCGCCTGTGGCACCACCGGAGGTGCCGCCGGAGCCGCTGTGGTCGGACGGCTCACCGTGCGGCGCGGTGCAGCTCGCCCGGGCGAGGGTGACCCGGCCCTGCACGTCGGCGACGTTCAGCTTCAGCGGGTTGACCGAGACGTTCAGGTCGAGTGCGGTGGCCGCGGCGCCGGTGGACGTGGTGCTCTTCTTGGACAGGTCGAGCCGCACCTCGCCCACGCCCGGCACCTTGACGTCGGTCGTACCGCCCGCCGTGAGCGTGACCTTCTTGCCGAGGACGAGCACGCTGCCGAGCACATTGGCCTCGGCGCGGGGCCGCTTGCCGGCCTCGCACACCGCTTTGGCGGTGACCTGCTGGACCTCGATCAGGGAGAGCAGCGGCAGGCCGGGCAGGTGCACCTTGGCGTGCACGAGGTTGGCGTAGCCCTCCGTCCCGCGGCGGTCGGCGGTGGCCCGGGCGGTGGCGACATCGGCCCGCAGCAGGCTGAACGGGCGGCCCTGGTCGATGCCGTCGAGCTTGACGGTGAGCGCGGTCTTGGCCGCGGTGGCCGGGGCGTGCACGTCGTTCAGGACGGCGTTCAGCGGGACGTCGAGCGTCTTGTTGAGCAGGCCGACGTTCAGGCCGGTGCGCAGCACGACCGCGTCGGCGGTCCCGCGGGCCGGGCCGTGGCCTCCGGTGGCATGGGCGGGCGCGGCGCCGAGCAGGACGGCGGGGCCGGCCGTGAGCGCCGTGGCGACGAGGGTCGCGGCGAGGCGTCCGGGCATGCCGGAGGAGGAGGTGGAGCTGCTGGACACGTGTGTGGAACCCCCACGAGAGAAGTGGAGCCGCCGGCCGCGCCGATGGGGGACATCGCGCCGGCCGACGACCTCGACCCGCACATCGTGTCCGCACTGAGGGTGAACGAGCAGCCACGTGAGGTTAGTTCACCCCAAAGGGTGGTTTCCGTGTCCGTATTCGATTCGTGTGGCACGACACCCCCTCACGCCACAGCCGCCCCACCGCAGGGGTGAGGCGGGTTGACCGCCCCCGTTCACGGTCACCGCAGCAGGGGGCGCCCCGGGGCGACACCGTCAGCCGACGACCCGCCCCCGCAGCACCACCCGGCGTGGCGCCGCCAGGACCCGGACGTCCTCGCGCGGATCGCTCTCGTAGACCACCAGGTCGGCCGAGGCACCTTCGGTGAGGCCGGGGCGGCCGAGCCAGTCCCGGGCGCCCCAGGTGGTGGCGGAGAGCGCGGCCACGGCGGGCAGCCCGGCCCTGGTCAGCTCGACGACCTCGTCGGCGACCAGGCCGTGGGCGAGGGAGCCACCGGCGTCGGTCCCGGCGAAGACGGGCACGCCGGCGTCGTAGGCGGCCCGGACGGTGTCGTAGCGGCGGGCGTGCAGACGCCGCATGTGGTCCGCCCAGCGGGGGTACTTCGCCGCGCCGCCGGCCGCGAGCTCCGGGAAGGTGGCGATGTTGACGAGGGTGGGGACGATGGCCACGCCGCGCTCGGCGAACAGCGGGATGGTGTCCTCGGTCAGTCCGGTGGCGTGCTCGATGCAGTCGATACCGGCCTCGACGAGCGGGGCGAGGGAGTCCTCGGCGAAGCAGTGGGCGGTGACCCGGGCGCCGAGCCGGTGCGCCTCGGCGATGGCGGCCTCCACCGCGCCGCGCGGCCAGCAGGCGGACAGGTCGCCCGTGGAGCGGTCGATCCAGTCGCCGACGAGCTTGACCCAGCCGTCGCCGCGGCGGGCCTCCCGGGCGACGTAGGCGACCAGGTCCTCGGGCTCGATCTCATGGGCGTAGTTGCGGATGTAGCGCTTGGTGCGGGCGATGTGGCGACCGGCGCGGATGATCCGCGGGAGATCCTCCCGGTCGTCGACCCAGCGGGTGTCGGACGGGGATCCGGCGTCGCGGATCAGCAGGGTGCCGGCGTCACGGTCGGTGAGCGCCTGCTTCTCGCTGGTCGGGTCGTCCACCGGGCCGTGGGCGTCCAGGCCGACGTGGCAGTGGGCGTCGACCAGGCCGGGCAGCACCCAGCCCTGCACGGTGGTGGCATCGCGTGCCATGGTCGGCCGGTCGTAGGTGACCCGGCCGTCGACGACCCACAGCTCGTCGCGCACGTCGTCCGGCCCGACGAGGACCCTCCCCTTGAGGTGCAGCACCGCACCTTCACTCATGGACGTCATACAGGCACTTTAGGGGGGCGCGACCCGGGCGGTGGGGGCGGTGGCCGCCGGGCGAGGGCAGGGGCGCCGGGCACACCCGCGCCAGGCATCGCACCAGGCGTCGCGCGAGGCTCGCCGGCGCGAATTCGCGCACTGTTCCAACAAAACCCACCGCATGTTCTCACGGATCGCGTCGCAGGTCTTGTCAGGCGCGTGCCCCACAGGTTTCCATGAGTCCGGTCAGACCTTCTGCAGGCGAATTTCCCTATTCTCGGAAGCGCAGCTTCCCGTATTCTTCTGCCCGCTTTTACGGAGCTCAAACGCCAAGATTTCGCTAGTGCCGAATCTCGTAATTCGGACGCATCTCGCGGGCGTTACGGAGCTGTGACCGACTACACAGGGTGCCCGTTTTGCCCCAAATCTACCGGTCAAATCGGGACGAAATTTGGACCCATCGCGTACCCGGGCGCGCCCGCGCGATAACACATCCCGCACGCTCGCGTAACCCCTGCCCGCGATGCAATTTCCTTTTCCCCTGGGTAAATTTAATTTCTATGACCGCCGCACAAGCAGACCATGCAAGTGCCCGCAGCGATATCAGAGAATTGCCGGAGGGCTTCAAGCTCGACACCCCACGAGTGGCCGACGGTGCCGCAATCTGGCGCATCGCCCGCGACTCGAAGGCACTGGACCTCAACTCGTCGTACAGCTACCTGCTGTGGTGTCGCGACTTCGCCGCCACCTCCGTCGTCGCCCGCGACGCGGCGGGGGAGCCGGCCGCGTTCGTCACCGGCTACGTCCGTCCCGAGCACCCGGAGACCCTCGTCGTCTGGCAGGTCGCCGTCGACGACGCGCACCGCGGCAAGGGACTGGCGGCCGCGCTCCTGGACGGGCTGACCACCCGCGTCGCGGACGAGCTGGGCATACGTTTCGTCGAAACCACCGTCACCCCCGACAACACGCCGTCCAACCGGCTGTTCGCGTCCTTCGCCGAGCGGCACTCGGTGCCGGTCAGGCGTGAGGTGCTCTTCGACGCGGGGCTGTTCCCCGAGCAGGGCCACGAGCCGGAGGTGCTGCACCTCATCGGCCCGTTCGCACCAGCGGCCCCCGGGCAGTAGCTCCCCCGAGCCACCGCGGCGACGACGCCGCAACGGCCGTGCGACCGGCCAGGCTCCGCCCGCCACCCGCCCGTGAGCCCGCCGGCACGGCCCGCCCCGACAGAACCTCCCCATCCCCCGCACTCATCTCCCAGGAGCATGCTGTGACCATCACCCAGCCCGATCTGAGCGTCTTCGAGACCGTTGAGTCGGAGGTGCGCAGCTACTGCCGTGGCTGGCCCACCGTCTTCGACCGCGCACAGGGCAGCCGCATGATCGACGAGGACGGGCACGTCTACCTCGACTTCTTCGCCGGTGCCGGCTCGCTCAACTACGGCCACAACAACCCGGTGCTCAAACGCGCCCTGATCGACTACATCGAACGGGACGGCGTCACCCACGGTCTGGACATGTCCACCACGGCCAAGCGGGCGTTCCTGGAGTCGTTCCAGAACATCATCCTGCGGCCGCGCGACCTGCCCTACAAGGTCATGTTCCCGGGTCCGACGGGCGCCAACTCCGTCGAGGCGGCGCTGAAGCTGGCCCGCAAGGTCAAGGGCCGCGAGTCGATCGTGTCCTTCACCAACGCCTTCCACGGCATGTCGCTGGGCGCGCTCGCGGTCACCGGCAACTCCATGAAGCGGGCCGGCGCCGGCATCCCGCTGGTGCACGGCACCCCGATGCCGTTCGACAACTACCTGGACGGGCAGGTGCCCGACTTCCTGTGGTTCGAGCGGCTGCTGGAGGACCAGGGCTCCGGCCTCAACAAGCCGGCGGCCGTGATCGTGGAGACCGTGCAGGGCGAGGGCGGCATCAACGTGGCGCGCGCCGAGTGGCTGCGGGCGCTCGCCGCCCTGTGCGAGCGCCAGGACCTGCTGCTGATCGTCGACGACATCCAGATGGGCTGCGGCCGTACGGGTGCCTTCTTCTCCTTCGAGGAGGCGGGCATCGTGCCGGACATCGTCACCGTCTCGAAGTCCATCAGCGGCTACGGCCTGCCGCTCGCGCTCACCCTGTTCAAGCCGGAGCTGGACATCTGGGAGCCGGGCGAGCACAACGGCACGTTCCGCGGCAACAACCCGGCGTTCGTCACCGCCGCCGCGGCGCTGGACACCTACTGGGCCGACGGCCAGATGGAGAAGCAGACCCTCGCCCGCGGTGAGATCGTCGAAGCGCACCTGAAGGCCATCGTCCAGGAGCACCCGGGCACCTTCGCCGAGTACCGCGGTCGCGGTCTGGTGTGGGGTCTGGAGTGCAACGACAAGCCCCTCGCCGACAAGATCGCGAAGCGCGCCTTCGAGCTGGGTCTGCTGATCGAGACCTCCGGCCCGGAGAGCGAGGTCGTCAAGCTGCTCCCGGCCCTGACGACCACCCCCGAGGAGCTGGACGAGGGCCTTCGCGTCCTCGGCCGCGCGGTCCGCGACTGCGCCTGAGCACGGCAGAGCTCCCCGACCGTTTCACAGAAAGGCACCACTCACCGTGATCGTCCGATCCTTCCAGGACATCGAAGGCACCGACCGCCACGTCAGGGCCAAGTCCGGCACGTGGGAGAGCAAGCGCATCGTGCTCGCCAAGGAGCGCGTCGGCTTCTCGCTGCACGAGACCGTGCTGTACGCCGGTACGGAGACCTCGATGTGGTACGCGAACCACATCGAGGCGGTGGTCTGCGTCGAGGGCGAGGCCGAGCTGACCAACGACGAGACCGGCGAGAAGCACACCATCACGCCCGGCGTGATGTACCTGCTCGACGGGCACGAGAAGCACACCATGCGGATCAAGAAGGACTTCCGCTGCCTGTGCGTCTTCAACCCGCCGGTCACCGGCCGTGAGGACCACGACGAGAACGGGGTGTACCCGCTGCTGACCGAGCCGGACACGGAGCCCGAGCCGGTCTGAAGTCCCCCTGCCCCGTCCGGCAGCCGAGGAGGGCACGCACCGCGTGCGTACGCCGGAATCCGTACGAGAGGAGAGGAAGGCACCACCATGACCACCGCACCCGAGCGCACCGCCGACCTGTACCCGACCCGAGGCACCGAAGAGGTGCTGCTCGACCGCAAGGACCCGGTGGTGTGGTCCGAGCCGGGGGCAGCGGGGCCGATCACGGCCGACGACCTGGCGGGGTTCGAACGGGACGGGTTCCTCGCGATCGACCAGCTGATCACCCCGGACGAGGTGGTGGGCTACCGCGCCGAGCTGGAGCGGCTGATCAACGATCCCGCGATGCGGCAGAACGAGCGCGCCATCGTGGAGTCGCGCTCCCAGGAGATCCGCTCGATCTTCGAGGTGCACAAGATCAGCGAGGTGTTCGCCCGGCTGGCGGCCGATCCGCGGGTGGTCGGGCGGGCCCGGCAGATCCTGGGGTCGGAGGTGTACGTCCACCAGTCGCGGATCAACGTGAAGCCGGGCTTCGGTGCGACCGGCTTCTACTGGCACTCGGACTTCGAGACCTGGCACGCGGAGGACGGTCTGCCGAACATGCGCACCGTGTCGGTGTCGATCGCGCTCACCAAGAACCACGACACCAACGGCGGGCTCATGATCATGCCGGGGTCGCACAGGACGTTCCTGGGCTGCGCGGGTGCCACGCCCAAGGACAACTACAAGAAGTCGCTTCAGATGCAGGACGCGGGCACGCCGTCGGACGAGGCGCTCACCAAGCTGGCGTCGGAGTACGGCATCCGGCTCTTCACGGGTGAGGCCGGTTCGGCGACCTGGTTCGACTGCAACGCGATGCACGGCTCGGGCGACAACATCACGCCGTACCCGCGCAGCAACGTCTTCCTGGTCTTCAACAGCGTGGAGAACGCGGCGGTGGAGCCGTTCGCGGCTCCGGTCCGGCGGCCGGAGTTCATCGGAGCCAGGGACTTCACGCCGGTGACGTAGCAGACGTACGGGCATCGACGTAGCAGACGTACAGGCATAGGGGTACCGGCGGCGCGGCCGCCGCACGGCAGGGACCGTGCGGCGGCCGCGCCCCGTCGTGCGCGGGGGCGGTCAGTCGTCCAGGGCCGGGTAGTCGAGGTAGCCGGTGTCGTCGCCTCCGTAGAAGCTCGCGCGGTCGGGGGTGTTGAACGGGCCGCCGGCCGCCAGCCGCCGGGGCAGGTCGGGGTTGGCGAGGAACAGCGCACCGTACGCCAGCAGATCGGCCGCGCCCTCCTCGACGAGCGCCAGCTCCTCGGGGCCGGTGGGCCGGCCGTCGGTGGCCGGGTTGAGGACGAAGGTGCCGCCGAAGCGCTTGCGCAGCCCGGCCAGCAGCTCCTGGTCCCGGACGTCGCAGGTGTGCAGATAAGCCAGGCCCAGCGGGGCGACGGCCTCGACCAGGGCGGTGTAGGTGGCTTCCGGTGCCGGCTCGGAGATGTCGTTGAAGGGGTTGCCGGGTGAGATGCGCAGGCCCGTGCGGTGGGCGCCGATCGCGTCGGCGACGGCCCTGACGACCTCGATGGCGAAGCGGGCCCGCGCCGCGTCGGAGCCGCCCCACTCGTCGGTGCGCAGATTGGTGTTGGGCGCCAGGAACTGGTGGATCAGATAGCCGTTGGCGCCGTGGATCTCCACTCCGTCGAACCCGGCGTCCAGGGCGTTCCGGGCCGCGGCGGCGAACTGGGCGATGGTCTCGGCTATCTCCGCGCCGGTCAGCTCGCGCGGGGTGACGAAGTCCGTCGGACCCTCCTGGGTGAAGCCCTGCCCGGCCGCGGCGACCGGGGAGGGCGCGACGGGCACCAGGCCGTCGGGCAGCAGCACCGGGTGGCCGATCCGACCGCCGTGCCACAGCTGCGCGAAGATCCTGCCGCCGGCGGCGTGCACGGAGTCGGTGACCGCGCGCCACCCGGCGGTCTGCTCCGGGGTGTGCAGACCGGGGGTGAGCGGGTAACCACGGCCGACGACGGCGGTCTGGGTGGCTTCGGCGATGATGAGCCCGGCCGAGGCCCGCTGGGTGTAGTAGCGGACCATGGACGGGGTGGGGACGCCGTCGGCGGTGGCGCGGTTGCGGGTCATCGGCGCCATCACGATGCGGTTGGCGAGGGGGATGCCGGCGAGGTCGACGGGGTCGAATGCGGTGGTCACTGAGGGCCTCTCAACTGCTGCTCGGGACAGGGTCGTTACCCGTTGATCATCGGCCTCAACACCACCGGCCGGCCCGCCTATTCCCACCCGACCCGCGCAGCTTGTCCCCCACCCGACCCACCCGGTTGTCCCCCGGGACCGCCTACGTCAGCAGTCCCAGCAGCCGGTCCACGTCGTCGGTGGAGTTGTAGAGGTGGAAGGCCGCGCGGAGCAGGCCGCCGCGGACCGAGATCCGTACGCCCGCCTCGGCGAGCCGGGGTTCGGCACCGGTGAGCCCCGGGGTGGAGACGATCGCCGAACCCGGCGCGGGCCGGGGGTCGAGGCCCCGGTCGGCCAGTGCCTCGCGGTAGTACGCGGCGAGCGCGGTGTTGTGGTCGTGGATGGCGGCCACGCCCAGCTCCTCGATGAGGGCGAGGGACTGCTCGGCGCCGACGTACGAGAAGAAGGCGTGCGGTTCGTCGAAGCGCCGGGCGGTGGCGGCCGGGGTGATCAGGCCGTAGTTGGAGTCGCCGCGGTCCTCGCCGGCCACCCAGCCGGCGTGCAGCGGGGCCGGCCGGTCCGGCCCGTCCGTCCGCTCCCCGCCGAACGCCAGGAAGGTCGTCCCACGCGGGCACAGCAGCCACTTGAAGGCGCCGCTGACGAGGTAGTCGAAGTCGGTGGCGCGCAGCGGCAGCCAGCCGGCGGCCTGTGTGGCGTCGACGAAGGTGCGCGCCCCGTGGGCCCGGGCGGCCTCCCGTACCGCGGTCAGGTCGGCGATCCGGCCGTCCAGCGACTGTACGGCGCTGAAGGCGACCAGCGCGGTGCCGGGGCGCACCGCGTCGGCGAGCGCCTCCAGGGGGACGGTGCGCAGGGTGATGCCGGGGTGGGTGCCGAGGGGGTTGATCAGGGAGCTGAAATCGCCTTCGGGGGCGAGGACTTCGGCGCCCGGCGGGAGCGAGGCGGCGATCAGGGCGGACTGTACGGCGACCGAGCTGCCGATGGCGACGCGCTCGGCGGGGATGTCCATCAGGCGGGCGAAGGCGGCCCGGGAGGCGGTGGCGGCCGCGAAGTAGTCGCGGCCCATGGTGCCGTGGGAGGTGGATTCGTCGACGGCCGCGCGCAGCGCGTCGGCGCTGCGGCGGGGGAGGAGTCCGCTGGAGGCGGAGTTCAGGTACGTCGTCTCGGGCGCGAATTCGGCCCCGCCGAGTGGCTCATGTCGCTGCATGATCCCACTGTGCTCGGCGGGGCCGGCCACGTCCACGGTCCCGCGGCCGCGCTCAGGCCCGGGGGACCGCGCAGCCGTCGTCCCCGCAGGTCTCCGCGTCGCCGGCGGCCAGGACCCAGGCCGCGCCGTCGGCGTGCGCGCGCTCCAGGGCCTGGCGGAAGACCTCGGCGGGCTGGCCGCCGGAGATGCCGTAGCGGCGGTCGATGACGAAGAACGGCACTCCGGTGGCGCCGAGCTCGGCGGCCGCGCGCTCATCGGCGCGGACGTCCTGGGCGTGGGCGTCGGGGTCGGCGAGGACCCGGGCGGCCTCGGCGGCGGGCAGTCCGGCGGCCACGGCGATCTCGGTCAGCACGGCGGGGTCGCCGAGCGGGCGGGCCTCGGCGAAGTTGGCGCGGTAGAGGGCGTCGAGCAGGGCGTCCTGGACACCGTGGGCCCGTGCGGCGTGCAGCAGGCGGTGCAGGTCGAAGGTGTTGCCGTGGACGCGGTCGGAGCGGTACGCAAGCCCCTCCCCCGCGGCCGCCTCGGCGACCCGGGCCTCCATGGCCTCGGCCTGGGCGCGGCTCACGCCGTACTTCGCGGCGAGCATGTCGAGCACCGGGACGTCCGTGGGGGCGGGCGCCGAGGGGTCCAGCTCGAAGGAGCGGTGCACCACCTCGACGGTGTCGCGGTGCGCGAACGCGGCGAGCCCGGCCTCGAAGCGGGCCTTGCCGATGTAGCACCAGGGGCAGGCGATGTCGGACCAGATTTCGACGCGCATGAGCTGACTTTCCTCATCGGGGACGTGTTTCGGGTCCAACGTCGTGGGGTGGCGGACTATTCCGCGGGTACCGTCCGGGCATGACCTCGCCACAGGGATTCCTCGACTTCTGGGAGACGACCGGGTCCGCCAAGACGTTCACCCATCCGCTCGACCGGGCGCTGCTGGACGCCCATGTGCCGCGGTCCGCGCGGGTGCTGGACTACGGCTGCGGCTACGGGCGGCTCACCGCCGAGCTGGTCGGGCTGGGGTACCGGGAGGTGCGCGGGGTGGACGTCTCGGCGGCGCTGATCGCGCGCGGCCGGCAGGAGCATCCGGAGCTGGACCTGATGCGGTGCCCCGGGCATCCGCTGCCCTTCGAGGCGGGCACGTTCGACGCGGCGCTGTTGTTCGCGGTGCTCACCTGCGTGCCCGGGGACGCCGAGCAGTCGACGATCGTGGCGGAGCTGGGGCGGCTGGTGCGGCCCGGCGGGGTGCTGTACCTGAGTGACGTGCCGTTGCAGGGCGACGCGCTGAACCAGGAGCGGTATGCGCGGTTCGCGGAGTGGTACGGGACGTTCGGGGTGTTCGCGACCCCCGACGGCGGGGTGTTCCGGCACCACGCGCCGGAGCGGCTGCGGGGGCTGGTACGGGCGGCGGGCTTCTCGGTGGTGGCGGAGCGGACCGGTTCGGTGGCGACGCTGGACGGGCGGACGGCCGAGCGGCTCCAGCTCATCGCCCGGCGGGAGCCGACCGGCCGGCCGGTCGCAGCTCCAGCGCCAGGGTGAGGTGGGTGGCGTCCGGGGCGGGGCGGCGGTCGGGGTCGGGGCGCCAGCCGAGGCGGCCGTAGAAGGTGCGGGCGCGGTGGTTGTGCCAGCGGACGTCGAGGACGGCGCGGGCGAAGCCGGCGGTGCGCCAGGCGCGCAGGCAGGCGATGTGCAGGGCGTGGCCGACTCCGGTGCCCCAGTGGGCCGGGTCGACATGGAGCTGATGGAGCGTCACGGTGGGGCGGGGGCGGTCGGTGCGCGGGCGGTCCCCCCGCGCCGTCGAGGCGTGCGGGAGGTAGGCGGCGACGCCGACGACGGCGCCGTGCCGGACGGCGCAGAGGGTGGGCGTGTCCGCGCGACCCAGGACGCGGTCCCAGGCGGCGTGCCGGCGGGCGTGTTCGGCGGGGGCGTCGAAGGGCGCGTCGGGGTGGCGGGCGCGGTGGTGGGCGGCGTGGGCGGCGGCGTGCAGGGCGGCGATGGCCGTCAGGTCGGCGCGGCCGGCGGCACGGATGCGGACGCCGGCCGAGGCGGCGGCCCCGTCTGACGCGCGGATGGCTACGCCTCCTCGGGACGGCCGTCGATGCGGCGGGGCAGCCCCAGCGGGTTGTCCTCGCGCAGCTCGGGCGGCAGCAGTGCGGGCGGGGCGTCCTGGTAGACGACCGGGCGCAGCCAGCGTTCGACGGCGGTGCCGCCGACGGAGGTGGCGGTGGAGGTGGTGGCCGGGTAGGGGCCGCCGTGGTGCTGGGCGGGGGCGACGGCGACGCCGGTCGGCCAGCCGTTGACGACGACGCGGCCGGCGAGCGGGGTGACCTCGGCGAGCAGCCGGGCGCCGCGGCCCCCGTCGTCGGCGCCGGCGCCCTCGGCCTCGCCAAGCTGGAGGGTCGCGGTGAGGTTGCCGGGGAGCCGGGCGAGCACGGCGCCGATCTCGGTCTCGTCGGCGTAGCGGACGAGGACGGTGACCGGGCCGAAGCACTCCTGGAGGAGGAGGTCGTGCGGTCCGTCGGCGGCCAGGCGGGCGGCGGGGACGGTGAGGAATCCGGGGCTGACGGTGTGCTCCCCGCCGGCGCCCGGGGTCACCGGGGCCTCGACGTCCGGGAGCGCGGCGCGGGTGCGGACACCGTCGAGGAACGCGTCGCGCATCCGGTCGTCGAGCAGCACCCCGGACTCGGTGTCGCTGACCGCGGCGGTCAGCGACGTCAGCAGCCGGTCGCCGCCCTCGCCCCGGGGCACCAGGACCAGGCCGGGCTTGACGCAGAACTGGCCGACACCGAGCGTCATGGAGGCGGCCAGCCCGGCGCCGATCTGCTCGGCGCGCTCCTCCGCCGCGGCCTCGGTGATCACGACCGGGTTGAGGCTGCCCAACTCGCCGTGGAAGGGGATCGGGTGCGGGCGGGCCGCGGCCTCGTCGTGCAGGGCGCGGCCGCCGCGCACCGAGCCGGTGAAGCCGGCCGCGGCGATCAGCGGATGGCGGATCAGGTCGATACCGGCCTGGAAGCCGTGCACCAGGTTCAGCAGGCCCGCCGGCAGGCCGGTGTCGCTGGCGGCGCGGCGCAGCAGCGCGGCGCACAGCTCGGAGGTGGCCGGGTGGTCCGGGTGGGCCTTGACGACGACCGGGCAACCGGCGGCGAGGGCGCTGGCGGTGTCGCCGCCGGGGACGGAGAAGGCGAGCGGGAAGTTGCTGGCGGAGTAGACCGCGACCGGGCCCAGCGGGATCCTGTAGCGGCGCAGGTCGGGGCGCGGCGGGGTGAGGCCGGGGTCGGGGCGGTCGATGCGGACGTCGAGGAACCCGCCCTGGTCGACCAGGTCCGCGAAGGTCCGCAGCTGGTAGGTGGTGCGGCCGAGTTCGCCGGTGAGCCGGCCGGGGCCGAGCGCGGTCTCGGCGTCGGCGGCCTCGATGACCGTGGCGCCGGCCTCGTCGAGGAGGTCGGCGGCGCGGCGCAGCAGGGCGGCGCGGGCGCCGCGGTCGGCGAGCGCGCCACGGGCGGCGTGCGCGGCCCGGACCGCGGTGTCCACCTCGTCGGCTGTGGCCTCCACCGCAACCTGTTCCCGCCGCTTCCCGGTGCGGGGGTCGACACTCCAGACTGGTGCTGCTGCCACCGTGCATTCCTCCCGGGCGATGCCGTGCCGAGTGGTTCCGGGCCCGATCGGTCTTGCCGCCCACTGGACGGCGTTCGATATGCTGAACGATGTCCCGGACCATGAACATCTGGGACTCTATGGCTGTCCGAACAGAGGGGTCAAGGGCGATGTCAGCTGCCGATACCGGTGGATCGCAGGTCAAGTCCGCGGTGCGGACGGTGGAGTTGCTCGAATACTTCGCCTCACGCCCCGGAATGCACTCCCTTGCCTCCGTCCAGGAAGCCGTCGGCTACCCCAAGTCCAGCCTCTACATGCTGCTGCGCACCCTGGTCGACCTGGGCTGGGTCGAGACCGACGCGACCGGCACCCGCTACGGCATCGGCGTCCGCGCGCTGCTGGTGGGCACCTCGTACATCGACGGCGACGAGGTGGTGGCCGCGGCCCGGGCGACGCTGGACCGGCTCTCCGACGACACCACCGAGACCATCCACCTCGCCCGGCTGGACGGCACCAACGTCGTCTACCTGGCCACCCGTCAGTCGCAGCACTACCTGCGCCCCTTCACCCGGGTCGGCCGGCGGCTGCCCGCGCACTCCACCTCGCTGGGCAAGGCGCTGCTGGCGACGTACACCGACGACCAGGTGCGGGCGATGCTGCCGCCGACCCTCGCGGAGCTGACCGAGCACACCCTCACCGACCGCGAGAAGCTGATCGAGGAGCTGCACGCGGTGCGCGAGCAGGGCTATGCGGTCGACCGCGAGGAGAACACCCTGGGCCTGCGCTGCTTCGGCGTCGCGATCCCCTACCGCACCCCCGCCCGGGACGCGATCAGCTGCTCGGTGCCGGTGGCCCGGCTGACCCCGGACCACGAGCAGATGATCAAGGACATGCTGTTCGACGCCCGCGACCGGCTGACGCTGGCCACCCGGCGGCTCTGACCCCACGACCGGCGGCGCCTCCCCCACACGGCGGAGGCGGCTCGTCGCTGCGGCCGAGGCGGCCGGGCCGCACCTCCGGGAGCCTTTCGGCTATGAGTCCACCGACCGGCCACGCCACCGTCGAGCCTGACCTACGCTGTGCAGATGATCGCGGGGATACGCGTGGAGATGCCGGCCTTCCCCGTGGCCCCGAACGGGCCACGGGCAGTGCCCCCATCCGGTGCCCACCGCTTCGCCGAACGCGGGGCCGCGCCGTGCCCCTGACCGGCCGGCGGCGGGCGTGGCTCCGGCTGGCCGGCGGCCGATGGGCCCATCTCATCCTGGGCGGCGCCCTGTTGATGCCGTTCTACCTGCTGACCGCGGTCGCCGTGCCGCTGCTCGTGGACGGCGCCGACCCGATGCGCGAGGTGCCCTGGCAGTTCGTCACCTTCGGCTGCGCACTGCCGCTGGCCGCGCTGGCCGGGCTGGTGTTCCCGCTGCTGCGGCCGCTGGAGGCGGCGGCGGTCCGGTCGCTGTGCGGGGTGCCGGCCGCCCGGCTGGCGGACGGACCGGCCCTCACCTGGGCGGCCCGGTGGCGCAGCGCGCTGTGGTTCGTGGCGCATCTGCTGGCCGGCGGGATCGTCAGCGGGATGACGCTGTCCGCGCCGCCGGCCGCGGTGGTGCTGATCCTGCTGCCGGTGTCGCGCCCGTTGCAGCACTCCGGGCTGCCCTGGACGGGGGCCCTGCCCAGCGTGTTCGGCCCGCTCGCCGGGCTGGTGCTGCTGGCCGTGCTCCTGGGCACCGCCTGGGCGGCGGGGGCGCTGCTGGCCCGCTGCGCCCCGGTGCTGCTGGGGCCCACGCCCGCCGACCGGCTGACCGCGGCCGAGCACCGGGCCGCGGACCTGGCGGCCCGCAACCGGCTGGCCCGCGAACTGCACGACGCGGTGGGGCACGCGCTGAGCGCGGTCACCCTTCAGGCCGCCGCGGCCCGCCGGGTCCTGGACGCGGACCCGGAGTTCGCCCGGCAGGCCCTGGCCGCCATCGAGGACACCACCCGCGAGGCGGTCGCCGAACTGGACACCGTGCTGGGCCTGTTGCGCGAGGAGGACGGCGGCGATCCGACGGCGCCGGCGCCGACCCTGGACGACCTGGACACGCTGCTGCACCGGACCCGTGCGACGGGCATGGCGGTGGCCGCAACGGTCGAGGGGCGGTGTACGGGGCTGCCGCCGGTGGTGTCGCGGGAGGCGTACCGGATCGTCCAGGAGGGCCTGAGCAATGCGCTGCGGCACGCCGGCCCGGTGCCGGTACGGCTCCGTCTGCGCCGGGACGAGCGGGAGTTGACGCTCCTGCTGGAGAACCCGTCGCCCGGCACGAAGACCGCCTCCGCCTCCCCGTCCGCCGTCCGGTCAGCCTGTTCGGGCGGCGGCCGGGGGCTGCGCGGGATCGCCGAACGGGCCCGGCTGCTGGGCGGCGAGGCGACGGCCGGTGCCGGCGACGGCGACGGCGTCTGGCGGCTGACCGCCCGGCTGCCGTTGGCCCCGGCACCGCGCGAGGAGCACGACGACGGGTTCCGGGCGGACCGCACCACGAACGAGGGGAACGGGGCATGACCACGATGCAGGACGACGGCCCGCACCAGGCCGGCGGCGACGGCGTCCGCCCACTGCGGATCGTCCTCGCCGACGACGAGCGGATGGTGCGTACCGCGCTGCGCGCGATCCTGGGCGCGGAGGCCGACATGGAGGTGGTCGGCGAGGCGGCGACCGGCGCGGAGGCGGTGCCGGTGATCCGCGAACTGCGCCCGGACGTGGTGCTGATGGACGTGCGGATGCCGGAGATCGACGGGATCCGCGCGACCGAGCAGGTGCTCGCCGGGATGGACCGGCCGCCGCGCATCATCGTCGTCACCACCTTCGAGAACGACGCCTATGTGTACGACGCGCTGCGGGCCGGTGCCAGCGGGTTCCTGCTCAAACGGTCCGGGGCGGAGGACCTGGTCCAGGCCGTGCGGCTGGTGGCGCGCAGCGACTCGTTGCTGTTCCCGGCGGCGGTGCGCCGGCTGGCCGCCCACCACGCGGGGCAGCGGGCCGCGCAGGACACGGTGCGGGCGCTGCGGGCCCGGCTGTCCGAGCGGGAGCAGGCGGTGCTGCGGCTGATGACGGCCGGGATGACGAACGCGGAGATCGCGGACCGGCTGGGGGTGGGGCCGGCCACCGTGAAGACCCATGTGGCGGGGGTGCTGGCCAAGCTCGGGGTGCGGGACCGGACCCAGGCGGTGATCGCCGCGTACGAGTGCGGGTTCGTCCGGCCGGGGTGAGCCCGCCCGGTCCGGACGGGCACGCCCAGGTCCGCCCCGGTACCCGCCCGGACCACTCCGTCACCCGAACACACCACGTCAGCGGGCCCGGCCAGGCCCCGTCGGCGTATCTGGGACTCAGGAGGCGCGGAACCCCACCCCCTTCCGTGGCGCGACGGTGTGTCACGCCCGCGCCTCGTGGAGGTCCTTGAGATGCGCTCCACCCGACTGCTCACCGGCGCCGTGCTGTCCGCCTGCGCCCTCGGCCTGACGTCCGGCACGGCGTACGCCGGTGACGTCGGTGCGGTCGGGGCCTCGCCCGACCCGGCGCGGCCCGGCAGCACGGTGTCGCTGTCCACCGCGGACTGCGGGAACGGCCGCTCCGCCCGGGTCGACGCCAGCGCGCTGGGCGGCGGCACCCTCGTCCTGACCCGCGGTTCCGGCCGGGGCCGGCTGGCCGCCCGGCTGGCGATCAGGGCCGATGTCCGGCCGGGCACCTACGGCGTGGGCGGCGCCTGCGAGGGCGGCGCGGAGATCATCGGCACGGTCCATGTCGGCTCGGGCGACGGTGGCGGCGACCGGCGCGACCGGCAGCGCGCCCGCGCCGCGCTGCCGCCGCTGGGCAGGCTGACGGCCGCCGCCGGCAGCGCCGCGGCGAGCGAGAGCGCCCCCACCACCGAGATCGCCGCCGGCACCGGCGCGCTGCTGGCCGCGGTGGCCGGCGGCATCGGGTTCCTCCGCCGCCGGCGCGCGGCCGGCCGGACCTGAGGCCGGGCCCGGCCGCCCGACGCCGCCGTCACCCCGGCTCGCGCAGCGCCTTCGCCACCGCGGCCAGGTCCGCGTCGCTCGCCAACCCCGCGTGGTAGAGCCGCAGTTCGTCGGCGCCCAGACCGGCGGCGTGGGCGGCGTCGGCGGCCAGGGTGTGCGGGCTGCCGCCCATGCCGGAGACCACGGTGAGGTTCGCGGCGACGGTCTTCACCGCGGCGGGGGACGCGGCGGAACGGTCGGCGAACGGGGCGAGGACGTCCGTGCGGACGGCGGCACCGCCGGTGCACGGCAGGACCACGCCGTCCGCGTACGTCAGCACCTCGACCGGGTCCACCCCGACGTTGGCGCCGCAGCGGTGCGCCGCCGGATCGGCGTGCAGCAGCACCCGGAAGCCGTCCGCCGCGGCGTCCCGTACGGCGCGCACCGCGGCGCGCTGAAGCGTACGGGCGGCCCGGTCCCGCCAGGTGCGCAGCACCCCGGCCGGCTCCACGCCGAGCAGCGCCTCGACGGCCGCCCACTCCCCCGCCCTCCCCCGAGGACCTCCGACGGGCTCCGGCCCCGGCGCGGCCCCGGGCGCCGGCCCGACGCCACCGGTCGTCCACAGCGGTTCCAGGGCGCGCACCACGGCGCTACGCAACTCCGGTGCGGGGATGCCCAGTTCACCGTAGCCCTCGGCGCACACCGTGCAGAAGCACACCGACATCAGGTACTGGGCCGCGCCCGACAGCGGCACTCCGGCGATCTTGTCGTGGGCGTGCAGATGGGCCAGCCCGTACCAGCCGCAGGACTCCAGCTCGGTCCCCCGGGCACCGGGTCGCACCGCGGCCTCGGCGGCGAGGTCGACGAGGTAGTCGCGCACCTCTGGGCGGGCGATGCACGGCGCCCACGGGTACCGGTCGCCGTAGGCGTTGTGGACCACGGTGGACGGATGCTCGGCGCCGAGGCGGGAGTTGTGCGCCAGGACGACCCAGGTGTGCACCTCCAGCCCGGCGTCGGTCAGCGCCCGTGCCGCCGCGCCGAAGGGGTCGGGTCCGGCCACCCAGTCCTGGGGGTGGGGCCTGAGGTCCCGGCCGGCCCAGCGGGCGGCGTCCGGCGGGTAGAGGACGGCGGCGTGCCGGGCGGTGACGATGCGGTGGTGAGGGTGGCGCGGGGTGAGGGCTCGGGCGGAGTGGTAGGCGGAGGCCAGGGTGATCTGCTGGACGCCGAGGGCGGCGAGGCGTCCGGCGGCGTGCGGGTCGCCGACCACGTCCCAGGGGTAGAGGAAGGCAGCGGTGCGCATCAGGCGCCCGCCCCCGGCCCGGCCGCCACCAGGGCCAGGCCGTGGTCGATCAGCTCGGCCAGCTCCTCAAGGTGGGCGGGCGCCGGTTCGGCGAGGGGTGGCCGGACCTCCCCGACGTCCAGGCCGCGCAGCCGTACGCCCGCCTTGACCAGCGACACGGCGTAGCCGCGGCCCCGGTTGCGCAGTTCGACCAGCGGGCGGTAGAAGCCGTCGAGCAGGCGGTCCACGGTCGCGCGATCGCTCGCGGTCAGGGCGTGGTGGAAGGCGAGGGCGATCTCGGGGGCGAAGGCGAAGACCGCGGAGGAGTACAGGCGGACACCCATGCCCAGGTAGGCGGGGCCGGTGAGCTCGGCGGTGGGCAGGCCGTTGAAGTACAGGAAGTCCGCGTCGGGGGCGTCGGTGCGGACCGCGCTGATGATCCGTTGCAGCAGGTCGAGGTCGCCCAGGCCGTCCTTGAGGCCGATGATGCCGGGCGTCCTGGCGAGGGCGGCGACGGTGGCGGGGGTGAAGACGGCGTTGTCGCGCTGGTAGACGATGACGGGGAGCGCGCTGGCGGCGGCGAGTTCGGCGTAGTGCCGCAGCAGCCCTTCCTGGTCCGCGACGACGAGGTAGGGCGGCATGGCGAGCAGCCCGTCGGCGCCGGCCTCCCGGGCGAGGCGGGCGAAGTGGACGGCGAGGGCGGTGCCGTAGCCGGTGCCGGCGACGACCGGGACGCGGCCGCCGGCCTCCTCGACGGCCGCGGCGACGCAGTCGGCGAACTCCCGGGGCGCGAGGGCGTGGAACTCGCCGGTGCCGCAGCAGGCGAAGACCGCCGCCGCGCCCGCGTCGACACCGGCCCGCACATGGGCGCGGAAGGCCGCCAGGTCCAGGGCGCCGTCGGGTGCGTACGCGGTCACGGGGAAGAACAGCAGTCCGTCGAGGCGGTCGGCGAGCTGCGGGGACCACCCAGCAGGAGCTGGGGGAGGGTGTGCGGTCACGGGCTCTCCCTGGAATGCTCGTGCATGTTTCTGATCGGCATCCATATCTCTGAACGTCAGCACGCTAGAGCAGTCACCCGCACCGGTCAAGGGCACACAACTGCCGTGACACAAGCGGATTTACCCGGTCCGTCAAGTGTCTTGACCGGCTCCGAGCCGGCTCCCTAGCGTGATCGCGCAACGCCGTCATGTCCACGCATATGAATGGCGTTCGGCATATCGTTCATGAACCGACCGTCCTTGCGGCTGCCGTGCCGCCGCGCCGCCCTGCGACCCGCACCGCAGCCCGCCCCCGTCCACCGTGACGCCCAGCCGAAGGAGTACCCACCCATGACCGCCCCCCGCACCGTTCTGCTCACCGGCGCCGCCGGCGGGCTCGGCACCCTGATGCGCGCACTGCTGCCGCCCTACGGGTACCGGCTGCGCCTCTTCGACCAGCGGCCCGTCGAGGGCGAACCGGACGCGATCACCGCCGAGTTGGCCGACGAGGAGGCGCTGCGCGAGGCGGTCCGCGGGGTCGACGCGATCGTCCACCTCGCCGGCATCTCCCTGGAGGCCCCGTTCGAGAAGGTCCTGCGCGCCAACATCGAGGGCACCTACCGGCTCTACGAGGCGGCGCGAGAGGCGGGCGTCCGCCGGGTCGTCTTCGCCTCCTCCAACCACGCGGTCGGCTTCACCCCGCGCCCCGCGGACGGCTCCGGCGCCATCCCGGTCGACACCCCCCGCCGCCCGGACACCTACTACGGCCTGTCCAAGGGGTTCGGCGAGGACCTCGCCTCGCTCTACTGGGACCTGCACGGCATCGAGACCGTCTCCGTCCGCATCGGCTCCTGCTACCCGGAGCCGACGACGGTGCGGATGCTGTCGATCTGGCTGAGTCCCGCCGACTGCGCCCGCCTGCTGCACGCCGCGCTCACCGCACCCGACGTCGGCCACACCGTCGTCTACGGCTCCTCCGCCAACACCCGCCTGTGGTGGGACCTGTCGACCGCCCGCGCCCTCGGCTACGCACCCCAGGACGACTCCGAGCCGTACGCCGCACGGCTCATCGCCGCGCAGGGCGAACTGGACCCCGGCAACCCCGAACACGCCCACCTCGGCGGCGCCTTCTGCACCGACCCGCCGCAGTGGCCGCACTGACCGCCCGCCGACGAGTGGCCCGCACCACGCCGCGGAACCCGCGCGGCCCGGGCGGCGTCCTGGTGTGTGTACCAACCCTCCGCGCAGGAACGAGGAACGCATCATGGGCATCGTCAGCTGGCTCGTACTGGGCCTGATCGCGGGCGTCGTCGCCAAGGTCCTGCTGCCCGGACGGGACCCGGGCGGACTGGTCGGCACGACCCTGATCGGCATCGTGGGGTCCTTCATCGGCGGCTGGCTCTCCACCAAGTTCCTGCACCGCCCGATACCCAAGGACTTCGGCGAGCCGTCCATGTGGATCGCGTCCATCGCCGGCGCGCTGGTCCTGCTCATCGGCTACCGGCTGCTCTTCGGCAACTCCCGCGAACGGTGAGGCCCCGGCCGGGCGGCCATCCGGCCGCAGGTAATGGAACCGCAAAGGCGAGCCGATCGTTGGTCCGGTCATGACCGCTATGACTCCTGGCTCGAACCTCCCGCTCACCGCCGCGCGGGTGGCGGTGGACGTCACCGCCCCCGTGCGGCTCGACGTGTCGGGCCTGCTGCTCGCCGCCGACGGCAAGGTCCGCTCCGACGACGACTTCGTGTTCTACAACCAGCCCGACGGACCGGGCGTGACGCACTCCGCGGCGACCGGCCGAGCGGCCGGTGGCGACACCATCACGGTGGACACCGCCGCGGTGCCCGACGGCATCGAGAAGATCGTGGTCACCGCGAGCCTGGACGCGCCCGGCTCCACCTTCGCCGGTACGGAGCCGACCGGCACGGTCCGCAACGCCGACGACGGCAGCGTCATCGCCTCGTTCACCCCGCCGCGACTGGGCCCGGAGACCGCCCTGGTGGTCGTCGAGATCTACCGCCGCGCCGGCGCCTGGAAGGTCCGCGCCGTCGGCCAGGGCTACGCCGACGGACTGGCGGGGATCGCCACCGACTTCGGCGTCAGCGTGGAGGAACCGGCCGCGCCGGCCTCCCCCAAGGACCTTCGACAGGCTCCGGTCCAGGGGGGACCCCCGTCCCCGCCCGCTCCCCCGGCCCCGGCCGCACCGCCCGCTCCCCCGGCTCCCCAAGGGACGCCCACCGCACCGCCGGCCCCCGCCGATCAGTGGGCCCCACCGACCGGTGCCCCGGCCCCGGTCGCCCCGCCGACCGCGGCAGCCGCCCCCGCGCCGGCCCCCGGCACCGGCACCGGCACCGGCACCGGCACCGGCAAGGTCAACCTCGACAAGGGCCGGGTCAACCTCCAGAAGAACCAGACGGTCTCCCTGGTCAAGGGCGGCCGCCCGCTGCTCGGTTCGGTCCGGATGGGCCTGGGCTGGGAGCCCGCCTTCCGCGGCCGGAACATCGACCTGGACGCCTCGGTCATCGCCTACGGCCCGGACCGCAAGAAGGTCGACAACTGCTTCTTCGGCAAGCTGATGATCCTCGGCGGCGCCGTCCAGCACTCCGGCGACAACCTCACCGGCGACGGCGCCGGCGACGACGAGACGATCACCGTCCACCTCGGTGGCGTCCCCCCGGAGGTCACCGGCCTGGTCTTCGTGGTGAACTCCTTCTCCGGCCAGAAGTTCTCCGAGGTCGCCAAGGCCTACTGCCGCCTGGTCGACGCCCAGACCGGCGAGGAACTGGTCCGCTTCGACCTCACCCACGCCGAGCCCCGTACGGGCGTGATGATGGCGAAGCTCATCCGCCAGTTCTCCGGCGAGTGGGAGATGACCGCGATGGGCGAGTTCGTCGACGCCCGCACGGTCCGGGGAATGGTCAAGCCGGGCGGCCAGGCGCTGTAGGAATCAGCAGGTCAGGGCACCTTTGGCGCCCGATTCGACCAATGGGCGGGTGGGTGGCTGCCTGAGAGGGAGAGCGGCACTCGCCCGGCCCATCGTGGAGATTCGCGCGTCTCTGCGCATCTCCGTGCAACGAACCGCCATGATCATCCCCCACTTCCTCTCCCACTCGGTTCCCATGAAAGCCGGCCCCGGGCCACCCACTTGGGAGGTGGGATGGCGACCCGGGGCCGGCGCTTGAGGCCCTCGTGCATGTATACAAGTGGGCCCTGCCGTTCCTCCCCTGGCGATCCAAACGGAAACAAGATCGCCAAGGGGCTGTGATGGAGGCTGCGCACCGTCGCGTCGCAGCCGACCTCATCCGTCGCCGCCTCTCTCCTCCTGGCGGGGGCGGGCAGTTCAGGCGCCGTCCTTCTTTCCTACCACCCAGACGACACCGATCACGACCAGCATGATCGTCGAGGACGTGATGATCCAGGCCATCGCCGCCTTGCTGGTCCTCGTCGTCGGGTCCTCGACCCACCGGTAGTAATCCCGGGTGATCTGGCCGCGCACCGGGGCGAGCATGAGAGGGAACATGACCATGGTCGCCGCGTACAGGTAGAGCGTGTCGGCCCACGCGTAGCTCTCGGCGAGGCCGCGTGCGCCGACGCAGACGGCCCCGATGACCGGAAACCAGAACTGTTTCTTGCGGTACTTCGGTATCTGGATGATCCACTGCATGGCGGCCAGGTTGACGAGGGTGGCACCTGCCGCGATCAGAATCCAGACGCTGGTGGACAGCGACAAAAACAAGCAGGTTCCCTTCCGGGCCGGAACCACATGTCACTTTCCGAGCCACGAAGATCTTGGCCCCACATCGGGCGCTAACAGGCAGGCCCGCAAGCCTGATCCGCGGGCCAGCATAAGGGGCCTTGATCACTTGCGACCAGTCATCGGCGGAGTCGACCATCTGAAGCCGTAGCCGTTTCGTGACCCCGGAGGGAGGCGTTCGGGGCTACGTCCGGGAGATCGCAGAGAGTACGTCGATGCCAGTGATGCCATCGCGTCGCGCGCAGTCGCGGCTGGTGGCATACGAGGCGACGCCCCGCTCCCAACAAAGGCGTCGGACGTGTCGGTAGGTGATGAGGCAGGTGGTGACGAGCTTGTGGCAGCGGGCGAACGGGCGCCAAGGAGATGAACTCACGGGGCGTCACGGCCGCTGTGGTCGGGCGAAGTAACTGCTTGCCCAGGAAGAAAGTTGACGTCGACCCACGTCCAGGCCGGGCGTGAAATGGCTGGTGCGCGGATGTCGAAGGCGGTTACCTTGTCGCTTATGCATATCTCCGATCCGCACTGACAGGTCGCCTGTCCGCTCCCGCGCCGACTCCTCGCGACGAGTGATGGTCGGCGGGGCGGAACGCTGATCCGTCATGCCCGCGCGTGACCGGACGAGGCCATGGCCAGGCGCCGGCACGCCCACTTCGGAGAACCTCATGCCAAGCCCTGACAGGGGCGGTGCGTCCTATCGCGCTGTCCTCACGCTGCCCCATGCCCGCAACTTGTTCGCCGCCGCTATGCTCGCGCGGCTCTGCTACGGACTGCTCGGCCTCCCGCTGTTGCTCGCGGTGCGGGAGGGCACCGGCTCCTACGCCACGGCCGGTGCGGCCACGGGTTTGTTCGGACTGGTAGCAGCCGTACTCGGACCCGTCAGGGCCCGGCTGGTCGAGCGTCATCACGCCGCGCTGATGCTCCTGGCCGTCTGCTACGCCTTGCTTCTGGCCGCACTGGCCGCCGCCTGTGCCGCCCGCGTACCAGCCCTGCTCACTGTCTCCCTCGCCGTACTGGCGGGGGCGTGCTCGCCCCCGGTCGGCCCGCTGATGCGGACACTGTGGGGCAAGCTGACGACGGACGAGGCTCAGCATCAGTGTGCGTTAAGCCTGGACACGGCAGCGGAGTCCACCGTCTTCGCGCTCGGTCCCGTCCTCGGTGGACTCCTCGTCGCGGCCTCCTCCGCACCGGCAGTGCTCACAGTGTGCGCGGCACTGGTCATCACCGGCTTCGGCCTGCTGGCGACGGGCTTGCGTCGGACCCCTGAGAGCGTACGTGTGGGCTCACCCGCCGCTCGCCCTCGAAGCCCCCTGCGAGCCGCAGGGTTCACACCGCTGCTGTTGCTCACGCTGGCTGTCGCACTTGTCCTGAGCCTCTTCGAGGTGGCGGTTCTCGCCGCCTGGGGAACGCTGGTGGCCGGGGTGCTGACCACCCTGTTCTCAGTCGGTGGTGTACTCGGCGGCCTGGTGTACGGCCGCCGCCGCTGGCGCGGCACCCTCGTCCGCAGACCGCTGGTACTGGCCGCCTCCTCCACAGTCTGCTACGCCCTCCCCGCAGTGGTGTACTCCGCACCAGCCGCAGGCATAGCCCTGCTGCTCGCAGGAGCGTGCACCGACGTCCTCCTGATCACGGCCTACCAACGCATCGACAGGCTCGTCCCCGAGGGCTCACGCACCGAAGCCGGCGCGTGGATCAACACCGCCTACAACCTGGGGGCAGCAATGGGGACGGCCGTCGGCGGTGTCCTCGTCGACCGCTCCGGTCCACCAGCAGCCTTCGCCGTCGCAGCTGGGCTGCTCGGCGTCTGCACGCTGATCTGCGCGCCGCTCACACTGCGGCGTCACACGATGGACGCCGCAGGAGATCCAGCACTGACCCAACCCGAACCGATGGCCGCCCCACCAGGGCCGGCCTGATCACCGGCGCCCGTGATCACTGGTACCGCAGCTTGGGGCACCGACGGAACTCGTCGACCTGTGGAGAACTGGTCCCGTTGCTCCCGACATGATGCGGTGGATGTACGACCTGGATACGCCCGCGGTGGCTGCGAGGCCGTGGGCCGTCAGGTCGGGGTTGGCGCGGCGCAGGTAGAACAGGGCGCACGGGAGGGCGTAGCCGGGTTCGCCGGGAAGCAGCGCATGGGTGGCGAAATCCGCTCTGACTACCCCGACTGTTCCTTTTCGGCCAGTTCCTCTGGCGTGCCGACGAAGGCGCGACCGCAGCCCGGCGGGAGTCGCTCGACCACCATCGCGATGGCGGCCTCCGCGGTCGGGGCGGGGCCGACGCTCTGGGACCGTGCGGGCCCGCTGACGAGGAAGCCGCCGCCCATCATCGGGGCGATGAACGGGACGTCCCAGGTCCAACGCAATTCCGTGCACCGGCTGAAGTGCAGTTCGCCCATGCCAACCCAGGGGAACAGCTGCCGTAGTCGGGGCTCGGCGTAGGCGGCGTGTAGCAACCGGCCGTCCACACGATGGGCCGTAAGCAGCTTCTGCCATGCGGCTTCGATGATGTCTTCCTCGGGTGCACCCTCCGTCATGTCTCGCATTCTGCTGGACACCGAAAGGTTTCGGCCAGCTCGCGGTGATAACTCTTGGCCCCGTTCCGGGCGCGCCTCAGCTCCGGAGGGCGAACGTTTCGTGTCGACCCGTGTGGGCCAGGCGGAGGGATTCTTCCTGGGCAAGCGCAGGAGCGGTCGCTGTACTGCCGGCGGTGTCCGGCGCGGTTCCCGCACGAGGAGGCCGTGACCGTCTGAACTTGCCTGCCGGAAGGGCGTCGCCGGGCTTCGTCGTGCCAGTTCTGTCATGCGTCGCGTTCGTTGTCTCGCGACAAGGCTTCTTTGCATGCGGTGAGGAAGTCGCTGAAGGCCGCACCTACGCTCGCGCTCACGCCGGCTTCGGAGGGGCGCCTAACCCTGTCGTCGGCCCGTCTCAGCAGTTCGGATGCTGCTTCTTCGACGGAGTCGGGTCCGAAGAGGGCGAGTTTTTTGCAGGCCACGCCGAGTTCGGCTTGTCGGAGGTATGTCTCCGTGGTGTCTCCTCCGAGCCCAGATCTGAGTAGCGCCGCGTTCCTCGTGAGGTTCATGTATGCGTCGATCACTGATGCGTAGGCGGCCCTGCGTTCTTGTCGCACCCAGTGTCTACGTTCGTTGACGGCCTGACCGGACAGCTGTTCCATCGTGGCCCGCAGGGCCGCGTCTGCGCTGTGGCGTGCTGCTCGCCAGCTGGCCCATCCGCCGACTGCGGTGCCGATGACGGCCGCGACGAAACCGATGATGGCGGCGTAGAGGGCCGCCCTCCCCTCGTCCACGTGTCCCCCTACTGCTCGTCTTCCTGCTGAGTGCCGTCGTATCCGAGGGCTTTGCCGGCTTCCAGGATGTACTCGTCGCGGGCTCCGAAGAAGTCGTGTGGTGCGTCGGCTCCGGAGTGCGGTTCGTCCGGGTTGAAGGGGTTGCAGTCGCTCAGGTGGACGACGGCTTGGTTGCCTGTTGCGACGACGCGCTGTGCGGCGATGCCGACAGCCCAGGGGCCTTCGATGTGGACCCATGGCTTGAGCACAGCCAGTTCTTGCTGCCGTTCGTCGACTCGGCGGAGGAAGTCAATGGCGTCGTTGCTGTTCCCTCGGACACGGGGGATGGCTTCGAGCAGGGCTTCTTCGCATGCGATCTGAAGGTCTTCATGACCGTAGCACCGTGCACAACTCCTGGAGCCGGAGAGCCGGAGAGCCGGATGACGAACTGCCGAAGTGGCATCTGAGCGTCGGCCGTCACGGGCTGGAGATGCGGGCAGGCCGATACCCGATGGCCGCAGTATCGCCGGCGTTGTTGGCGTGGCTGGTCAGCCTTGGGGCTGGTGGCGCCGCCGCGCACTGGCTGCTCTGACGAGGGCTACCACGATGCCCCGCCTTCCCTGGGCGGGGCATTGCCTTGGCGGCGAGTACCGCGCCAGATCGTTTAGTGATCGTTTAGTGGGGCTCGGCAGGATGTGAAGCGTCGAGAAGGATCCTTCACAGGGGACGGTATGGCCAAGCTGTATCTGGAGAAGCTCAAGTGCGTCACGACTGAGGGCTGGAGCGGCTCCGATGAGCCGAGGCTTGTTGTCCAGGATCGCGGCACTGTGTGGAATGGAACGGTGCTGGGAGATCGGATGTACACCGTCAAATACGACTGCGACTTCACGGGGACGATTGCTGTCTCTCTCGGGGAAGCCGGCGCCTCGGGTGGGGATGGCAAGCTCGGGGAGCAGTGGATTTCGGATACGCCTGGTGAACGCAGTCTGCGCTTCAGGGCGCATGGTGCTGAGTACCGGCTGCTGTATGCGGTGGAGTAGGTGGCCCGACCGGTAGCAGGTAGACGCCCGCCGGCCTCGGATGGAGTCCTGGTGTGCCGAACGGAAGATGCCCCCCGTCCAGTCCGACGGGGGGGCATCTTCGTCTCTGGATCCGGTCAGTCTCCGACGGGGTTGTGGGCACGCTTTTGGGTGCCTGGGTCACGTACTCGTTCCAGCGGCGGGGCGCGGAGCAGGCGGAGCGACTGCATGCTCAAGAACAGCTTAGGCAGGAGCAGTTGGCTGCCTACAGTGCGTTCATCGGCATCTTGATGGAGTATCGGAGGAACCTGTACTTCCGGTGGAGGCTGAAGGAAGAAGAAGCTCCGGAGGAGCAGCGCGCGCAGGAGCGGGCAGAGACGTACGTACCACCTTCGTTCGGAGGCTGAGAATGCGTTGGCGCGAGCTCGTCTGGTGACTGATGACGTCGCACCCAGGCGGCGTCACATCGGGCACCCGAGCGAACTGATCCCGCGCGGGCTGGCGGCGGGCCGTGGACGGGATGTCGAAGTGCACTCACTGCCAAGCATGGTGTGAACCGAGTGCTAATGACTGTTCGGTGGGGCTCCGGGATCCTTGACACACACGGGGCCCGACGAAATGGGGCTTCGAACGACCCACGACACAGGGGATTTCCTTGCAGATTCGATTCACTGCCATAACCATGAAGCGCGCTATTGCCGCTGCGGCCGTAGGTGTTGCTGCGTTCACCGTCCCGGTGGCTGTGGCTGGACCAGCCATGGCGGACAACCACGCGCCGATCGTGGCGGGCGACAACCACGCACCGATTGCGGCAGGCGACAGCCACCAGCCGGTCGCAGCAGGCGACAAGCACATGCCGGTCGCGGCGGACGACAACCACCAGCCGGTCGCAGCCGGCGACAACCACACGCCGCTCACAGCAGGCGACAACCACACACCCCTCGCGGCAGGCGACAACCACCAGCCGGTTGGTCGCCAGTAAGCCAGTCAGCATCCATGGGGCCGGACCGTGCCTCTCGGACCGCTGACAAGCCGGCAGTCCGTGACGACGCCGCCGAGAAGGCCCCCGCCCGGGATCGGGCGGGGGCCTTCGGGCTTGGATCCGCTCAGTCGTCGACGGGGTCGTCGACGTGCCTGAGCGCCATGCGCGCCTTCACGAGGTCGGGACCGCCAACCCGGCGACCCGGGCCAGCCGCTCGTAGGACTCCAGCAGCGCCGGGCGCTCGTAGGTACTGGTGGTGACCAGCACCTCGTCCGCGGCGCTGTCCTCGATCAGGGTGCCGAGGGCGTCGGCGACCTGCTCCTCCGTGCCGTGGATGTGGCCGCGGAGGGCGTCCTCGTAGAAGCCGCGCTCGCGCTCCGGCAGCGCCGCCGGCGCCCTCGGGTCGTCCTCGGCGGGCCGCAGCGGCGGGAAGACGCCATGGGTGCGGGAGTACGCCAGCGAGCGGGCCTCCGGCAGCAGCAGCCGGCGGGCCTCCTCGGCCGTGCCGGCCACCGCCACCGTCCCCGAGACCACGACGTACGGGCGCTCCCAGAGGCCCGAGGGGCGGAAGGCGTCCCGGTAGGCGGCGATGGCGTCCAGCACCTTGGGGCGGGTGCGGAGATCGCCGATGACCAGGGCCAGGCCGGCCCGCGCGGCGATTCCCGCACCGGCGCCGGTGGCCAGCACGAACGCCGGGATCCGCAGGCCCTCGGCGGGCCGGGCGTGGACCTGCGGATGGGCCGTCTGGGTGCCGGTGAAGTAGCCCAGCAGCTCGGCGAGCCGGTCGCCGAAGTCCTCGGCGGCGTCCTTCTCCGTGCCCAGCGCCCGGCGGATCCCGCCGGTGAAGCCCACCGAACGGCCCAGCCCCAGGTCGATCCGGCCGGGGAAGAGCGACTCCAGCACCCCGAACTGTTCGGCGACCACCAGCGGCCGGTGGTTGGGCAGCATCACCCCGCCCGTACCGACCCGGATCGTCGAGGTCGCCGAGGCCACCGCGGCGGCCAGCACCGTGGGCGCGGACCCGGCCACCCCGGGCACGCCGTGGTGCTCGGAGACCCAGAAGCGGTGGTAGCCCAGCCGCTCGGCGCGCCGCGCCAGGTCCACGGTGTCCCGCAGCGCCGCGGCCGCGGGGTGTCCTTCCCTGGTACGGGAACGGTCCAGGACCGAGAATCGTGTCGTCCGTATCGTCGAGCTCACCACCTCTCCTTCAACACCCCCAGGCCCCCAGGATTCCCCCACCCCTCCCCAGGACCGTCGACGGTCCCCGGTCTCCGCTCCGTTCGGCCGGGAACCCCCGTCGGTCCGAGGGGCCCCACCGGCCCGCACGAGGAGCGTTCGATGGCGCAGCACCCACCGCCGGCCGGCGCGGCCGGACCCGCTGACCACCCGGACGGCGCAGCGCCGGCGCCGGAGATTCCCGACCGGGTCGCCCGGACCTACGGCGAGGACGACCTGAGCACCGTCCCGGCCTTCGCCGGCGGGTTCATCAACTTCGGCTACTGGGCGGGGGTGCCGGACCTCGCCGGCCGGACGCTGACCGAGGCGGACCGGGTCCGCAGCGAGCAGGACCTCTACCGGCTGGTGCTCGCCACGTTCGACCAGGCGCCGGGCCGCACCGCCCTGGAGGTCGGCTGCGGGCGGGGGCTGGGCTGCGCGCTGGCGCTGCGGGAGTTCGCCCTGGACGCGGTGATCGGCCTGGACGCGCACCCCGACCAGATCGCCCGGGCACGGGCGGCGAACGCGGCGCTGATGGGCCGACCAGCCGACGGTCGCCCCGGTCGCCCCGGCCGGCTGGACTTCCTGCTGGGTGCCGCCGAGCGCATCCCGCTGCCCGACGGCGCCGTCGACTGCCTCTACTCCGTCGAGGCCGCCCAGCACTTCCGGGACCTGCCCGGTTTCGCCCGGGAGTCCGCCCGGGTGCTGCGGGCGGGTGGCCGGCTGACGCTGACGACCTTCTTCGCCCGCACCCCGACGGCGGCCCGTGCCCTGCCCGACCTGCTGCCGCCGTACGCCGACGGCCTGGACGTCCCGTACGTGGTCGACGAGGTCGCCGCGGTGCTGGCCGCGGCGGGCCTGACGGACGTCCGGGTGCGGGCGATCGGCGACGGGGTCTGGGAGCCGTACGACCGCTACATGGCGCAGCAGCCCGACCTCCGCGACCTGTGGCCGCGCCGCTATCTGACGGCGTACGAGACCGGGCTGCTGGACTACTACCTGCTGACCGCCGGGACGTGTGCTACGCGCCCCGGCCCTGCCGCTGCCGGCGCTGCCGCTTCCACGGGCCGGTGATGGCGAGCATGATGCCGGGCTCCTGGATGTTGGCGAACAGCGTCCGGCCGTCGGGCGAGAAGACCGGGCCGGTGAACTCGCTGAACTCCGGCGCGTCCGCGGTGCCCCCCGCCGCGCCAGCGGCTGGTGTCAACGCGAGCTCGTTGCGGGCGATCGGGTAGGTCCGGCCGTCGTCGGTGGTCCCGAACAGGTGCTGGACGCCCTCGCCGTCCTCGGCGATGATCAACCCGCCGTACGGGGAGACGGTGATGTTGTCGGGACCGTCGAAGGCGCCGTCCTTCGACGGGTCGGGGTTCACGCCCAGCAGCACCTTCAGCGTCAGGGTCCGCCGCCGCGGGTCGTAGAACCAGACCTGCCCGTCGTGCCGGACCGGGCTCTCCTCGCGGGCGTAGGAGGACACGATGTACGCGCCGCCGTCCCCCCACCACATGCCCTCCAGCTTGCGGGCGCGGGTGACCTGACCGTCCGTGAACTGCTTGCGCACCGAGACGCTCCGGGCGTCGCGGTCGGGAACCGGTGTCCAGTCGACGCCGTAGACGGTGCCGGCCTTGGTGGCGCGGGAGAGGTCGTCGACGAACCGGCCGCCGGAGTCGAAGCACGTGAAGGCCGCCAGCACACCGGCGTCGTCGGCGAGGGTGCCCAGCCGGCCGCGGCCGTGGTGGAAGCCGTGCGGCGGGGTCCAGCGGTAGAGCAGGCCGTTGGGGCCGGCGGCGTCCTCGGTCAGGAACAGGTGGCCGCGCTGCGGGTCGACGACGACGGCCTCGTGGGCGTAGCGGCCCAGCGCCTTGACGGGCCGGGGGTCACGGCCGGCGCGGACGTCGTGCGGGTCGACCTCGAAGACGTACCCGTGGTCCTTGGTCATGCCGTGCTGGCCGGCCTTGTCCTCGGTCTCCTCGCAGGTGAGCCAGGTGCCCCAAGGGGTGGTGCCGCCCGCGCAGTTGGTGGACGTGCCGGCGATGCCGACCCACTCGCCGACCGGCGTGCCGTCCTTGGCGACCTCGACGACGGTGCAGCCGCCGGCGGCCGCCGGGTCGTAGACCAGTCCTTCGGCGAGCGGCACCGGGTGCGGCCAGTCGGTGCGCGGGCCCTTGAGCTCGTGGTTGTTGACCAGGAGGGTGGTACCGCGGTGACCGGCGAAGGTGCCGGTGCCGTCGTGGTTGGACGGGGTGGGCTCACCGCTGTCGAGCGTGGTGACGCCGGAGTGGGTGACGATCCGGTACGAGAACCCGGCGGGCAGCGCCAGGATGCCCTCCGGGTCCGGGATCAGCGGGCCGTAGCCGACACCGTGGCCGTCCGCCGCGCCCGCCGCACCGTCCGGGCCGGCGTCCGGTGCGCCCTCGGCGATGGCCCCCGGCGCGGTGGCCAGCACGCCCACGCTGCCGGCCAGCGCGACCCCCGCGCCGGTGAGGGCGGAACGCCTGGCGAAGTCTCTCCGGGTGAGCGACATTGTCATCTCCTGGATGGCCGGTTTCTACTCCCCTGTGCCTGCGTCGCACACGCTCTCGTGCGCCCTCGAACTCCAGTTGAACGGGGCGCGACATCCAGGAAGCGATCGGGGCGGGCCGGGCCCTCACCGGCCCGGCCCGCCCCGTGGCGTCGAGGGGGCGTCAGCCCTGCCGCGAGCGGGCCTTGAACGCGGCCTTGCGGGCCTCCTTGGCGGACTTCTTGTCGGGGTGCAGCCGGCCCATGGCCTCCAGGACGTCGGCGGTGGCCGGGTGGTCCACCCGCCAGACGCTGTCGAAGAACCCGCTGTGCTGGACGGTCAGGCCCGTGACCAGATCGCGCAGTTCGGCTTCGGTGTCCTCGTCGGCGCTGTCCAGTTGGGCCGCGAGGGTGTCCACCGTCAGCCAGAAGATCATGTCCTGGGACGGTTCGGGGATGCCCGGCAGGCCGCGCTCGGCGAGCCAGACCCGGGCCAGGCCGCCCAGCTGCCGGTCGTCGAGCACCTCGCGCAGCCCGGCCTCGGCCTCCGGTGCGACCAGGGAGAGGGTCTGCTGGGCGGCGAGCCGGCGGCGCGGGGCGCCCGGGTCGTCGCCGCGGGCGGCCGCGAGCAGGTCCCGGGCGGCCTCCAGCGGCGTCCGGGCGGCGAGCCACTGCTCGGACTCGATGCGGGCGAGCCCCTCGGGGTAGTCGGGCAGCGCGTCCAGGAGGACCTCGGCGCCCTTGTCGGCGAGGTCGCCGACCGCCGGGGCGTGCACACCGGCGTCCAGCAGCCGGGCGCGGACCGCGTAGACGCCGAGCGGGGTGAGCCGGACCAGGCCGTAGCGGGAGACGTCCTCGTCGGTGAGCGGCTCGGCCGGATCGGAGCCCGCCGAAGGTCGCTGCGGGAGGGTCGTCTCGCCCTGCTCGTCCAGCTCCTCGATGAGCGCCTCGTCGACGGGTCGGTAGGCGACCAGGCCGATCGGCTCCAGCACCCGGAACTGGTCGTCCAGGCGCATCATCGCGTCGGAGACCTCTTCGAGGATGTCGTCGGTGGGCTCGTCCATGTCGTCCGGAACGATCATGGAGGCGGCCAGCGCGGGCAGCGGCACGTCCTGGTCGGGACGGTCGGCGAGGGCGGTGAGGAGGTAGAGGTTGCCGAGGATGCCGTCGAGCAGCTCGGCCTCCTCCTCCGGGTTCCAGTCGAGCGCGTCCAGGTCCAGCTCGCCGCCCTCGGTGAGCTGGTCGGCGAGGTCGGCGAGGTCCGGGGCGGCCGCGTCGGCGAGCACGGTCTCCATGCCGCCGAGCCAGATGTCGAGGACGTCCTGGGGGCTGCCGGAGGTGAGCAGGCTCAGTTCCTCGCCCGGGGTGGCGGTGCCCACGGCGGCGTCGTCGGGCAGCTCGGCGCCGTCCTCGGCGCTCCCGGGGGTCGCCGTCCCCTCGGACTCCTCGATCTCGACCAGCCCGGTGTCCACGGCGAGCTGCCAGGCCTCGGCGGTGTAGGCCGGCCCGTCCTCGTCGTCGGCGAGCCCCAGGTGCTCGGTGGCGGCGGCCAGTGCGTCCTGGAGGATCTCCCCGCCCACGCCCACCGGGACGCCCCGCTCGGCCCAGCGGGCGAGCTTGGCGGCCCGGGCCATCAGGGGGGCGCTCAGCGCGTCCCGGGCCAGCTCCGCTTCGGAGTGCAGCCGCACCGGCGGCAGGGTGGGGCGGTCTGCGGACATCGGCTGCTCAGCTCCTCGGGCGGACTACGGCTGGGGTACCTCCCAGCGGTAGCTGGGGAGTGCGCCGCCCAAGCGTAGACGGAATTCTCCGTATCTCGGACGGTTCACCCCCACGCCACTCGCCGGTCACCCGGAGAACCTTGACAACTCCCTTGCGCACACCGGAGATTGACGCGCGTAGCGCGCAGGGTCCGGCCTCCGCGCACAGATTGCCGTGACCCCTCACATTCACCCCCCATTCCCCCTCGGAGGCATGCATGCCGTCCCGTCGTCCGCTCCGCAGACCGGCCACCATCGGTGTGGTGGTCGCCGCCGCCCTCGCCGGCGGACTGCTGACCGCCACCCAGTCCGCGTCCGCGGCCGGCACCCGGATCCACGACATCCAGGGCAGCACCCGAATATCCCCGCTGGCCGGGAAGCAGGTCAGCGGCGTGCCCGGCACGGTCACCGCGGTCCGCGCGTTCGGTTCGTCGCGCGGCTTCTGGGTGCAGGACCCGCACCCGGACGACGATCCGGCCACCAGCGAGGCGGTCTTCGTCTTCACCGGCAAGCAGACGCCCGAGGTGAGCGTCGGCGACGCGATCACCTTCGCCGGCACGGTCAGCGAGTACTACCCGGGCGGCAAGGACGCCGGGTCGCAGTCGGTCACCGAGATCACCGGCGCCACCTGGAAGACCCTCTCCACCGGAAACCCGCTGCCGGCCGCCTTCCGGCTCAACCCGGCCTCGGTGCCGAACCGTTACGCCCCCGACGCGGGCGGCAAGAGCATCGAATCCCTGCCGCTGCACCCCTCCTCGTACGCGCTGGACCGCTACGAGTCGCTGGAGGGCATGCGGGTCTCGGTGTCCGACGCCCCGGTCGTCGGGCCGACCAGCCAGTACCACGAGCTGTGGGTGACCGCCGAGCCGAAGCACAACCGCACCGCCCGCGGCGGCACGCTGTACCGCTCGTACGCGGACCCCAACGGCGGCCGGATCAAGGTGGCCTCCCTGATTCCCTTCTCCCAGCGGCCGTTCCCGGTGGCCGACGTCGGCGACCGACTGACCGGCACCACCGCCGGGCCGCTGGACTACGACGGCTTCGGCGGCTACGCCCTCCAGGCCACCGAGCTCGGCACGCTCGCCGACCACAGCGCGGCACCGGAGACCACCCGCAAGCAGAAGCCCGACGAGCTGGCGGTGGCCACCTACAACGTCGAGAACCTCTCCCCCGCCACCCCGCAGGCGAAGTTCGACCGGCTGGCCAAGGCGCTGGTGCACAACCTCTCCACCCCCGACGTCGTCGCCCTGGAGGAGGTGCAGGACGACAGCGGGCCGACCGACGACGGCACGGTCACCGCCGGGGACACCCTCACCAAGCTCACCGACGCGATCAAGGCGGCCGGCGGCCCGGCGTACGCCTGGCGGCAGATCGACCCGGTCAACGACCAGGACGGCGGCCAGCCCGGCGGCAACATCCGGGTCGCGTTCCTGTTCAACCCCGCGCGGGTGTCCTTCACGGACGTCAAGGGCGGGGACGCCACCACCCCGGTGAAGGTCGTCGCCGACCACGGCCGGGCCACGCTCTCCGCGTCCCCCGGCCGGATCGCGCCCACCGACCCGGCGTGGAAGACCAGCCGCAAGCCGCTGGTCGGCCAGTTCTCGCTGAAGAGCCGCCCGGGCAGCCGGGTGTTCGTGATCGCCAACCACTTCAACTCCAAGGGCGGCGACCAGGGCCTGGACAGCCGTTTCCAGCCACCGGCGCGGAGCTCGGAGACCCAGCGCACCGCGCAGGCGAAGCTGGTCAACGCCTTCGTGAAGGACCTGCTGGCGAAGGACCCCAAGGCCGAGGTCGTGGTGGCCGGTGACCTCAACGACTACCCGTTCTCGCCGGCGCTGAAGGACCTCACCGCGGGCGGTGTGCTCACCGACCTGGTGAACGGGCTGCCGGCCGCCGAGCGGTACGGCTACGTGTACAACGGCAACTCGCAGGTGCTCGACCACATCCTCACCAGCCGGCAGCTGTCCCGGCCCGACTACGACATCGTGCACCTCAACGCCGAGTACGCCGACCAGGCCAGCGACCACGATCCGCAGGTGCTGCGCATCCGGCCGTGACCAGGCGCCGGTCACCCTGCGTCATGCGGACGTCACCCGATCGGCCCCGGTCCAGGGGCCGGCTGTCGCCGAGAGTGCGCTACTGGAACACGTAAGCAACATTCGGCGAGACATGAGGAGTCATCATGCCGAAGGCGCAGAACCGTAAGTCGGGCAACAAGGACCGTGCCGCCGAGCGGCGCTCCGACCAGCAGAAGCGGAGGTCGTCGGAGGAGTCCGCATCCGAGCGCACCCAGGACCTGAAGCGTTCGCGGAACGGCCTGACTGACGCGTGATGGGCCTGTGAAGCCCGGGCGGCCGTCGCACCGACAGGTGCGGCGGCCGCTCCGCGTTGCCCGGACGCGTCCGCCCCGAGGCCGCGCCGCCCGGGCGGCACTCCCCCAATCCCGTAGCAACCCTTAAGAGATAACCCAGCACAACTAAGTGGACGTGAACGATGGGAAGATCGCACACTGCGGACATGGACCCTGTGACCGCACCCCTGGCACCGCCCGTGGCCGCCGCACCGTTCGGCCGTGCCGCCGTCGCCATGATCACCCCGTTCACCGCCGACGGAGCGCTCGACCCGGCCGGCGCACAGGCGCTCGCCGTCCCCCTCGTCGACGAGGGCGGGTGCGACGCGCTGGTGCTGAGCGGGACCACCGGCGAGTCCCCCACCACGTCGGACGCCGAGAAGGAGACCCTGCTGCGGGCCGTCGTCGAGGCGGTCGGCGACCGGGCGCGGATCACCGCCGGGGTCGGCACCAGCGACACCCGGCACTCCGTCGCCCTGGCCCGCGGCGCCGAACGGGCGGGCGCACACGGCCTGTTGGTGGTCACGCCGTACTACTCGCGGCCCACCCAGGAGGCCGTCGCCCACCACCTGCGCACGGTGGCGGACGCCACCGGACTGCCGGTGATGCTCTACGACATCCCCGGCCGCACCGGCACCGCGCTGACCGCCGAGACACTGCTGCGGCTGGCCGACCATCCGCGGATCGGGGCGGTCAAGGACTGCGGTTACGACCTGCTGAAGTCGTCGAAGGTGCTGGCCGGGACGGGGCTTGCGTACTACGCGGGCTGCGACGAGCAGATCCTGCCACTGCGGGCGCTCGGCGCCACCGGCTGCATCAGCACCGCCGCCAACGTCGCCCCCGGGGCCGTCCGCGCCGTCCTGGACGCCTATGACGCCGGTGACACCGCCGGGGCGGCCCGCCGTCAGCTCGCGCTGGTTCCGCTGGTCGAGGCGGTCACCGGTTCTCAGACGCCCGGCGCGGTCGCCGTGAAGGCGCTGCTGGGGCACCTCGGGCTGCCCGCCGGGCCGGTCCGCGGCCCACTGCTGGACGCGGACGACCTGCTCACCAGCCGGCTGGTGGACGCCCTGCGGACGACCCTGGACCGGACTGCGGATGCGGGTACGGGGGTGCCTGCGGCGACCGGGGCGGCTGTCCCTGGGTAGCCGCGAACGGGGCGGGCGCCGGGCCGAAGCCGGCCTCGCCGGCGGCCTCGTCCGGCGCGGGCGGCTCCTCGGCCGGCACCAGGTCCCGCACCAGCAGCGTCGCCCCGGCCACCGCGCCCGGCATCAGCACCACCGCGATGAACGGGACCAGGAAGAGCAGCACGAGGGGGGTGCCGAAGCCGACCGCGAGCCCCTTGCGGCCGCGCAGCAGCCGCAGCCGCTCGCGCACCGGGACCTCCCGGCGCTGCATCGCCACCGAGGTCAGCTCGACGGCGAGGAAGAAGCCCGAGACGCAGAAGCCGATCGCGGGGATCACGGTCTGGCCGAGGAACGGCACGAATCCGAGGGCGAACAGCAGGATCCCGAACCCCGCGGCCCGCAGCAGCACATGGACGCTGTCCCGCAGGGCGGTCCAGATCTCCTGCCACAGCGGCCGGTCCGGGCCGGGCGGGCAGTACCCCTCGCTCTCCTCGACCTTCTCCGAGAGCGACTCGTAGAAGGGGTCGCCGATCAGCAGCGTGACGGCGGTGAAGGTGAGCACCGACAACGTCAGCCCGCCGGCGAACAGCAGGGCCACGAACACCCCGCGCAGCAGGCCCTGCCAGGGCGAGCCCCAGTCGTCGGCGAACGGCGTGGCCCAGGCGGCGAGGTCGCCGGACCAGATGGCGAGGGCGGTGAGCACCGCGGCGTACAGCACCAGCGCGATCAGCGCCGGAATCAGCCCGAAACCCCACCACCGGCCGTGCTGGGCGACCCAGCGCTGGCCCTTGCCCAGATACCGTATCCCCGCCGCAAGATCACGCATGACGCACAGCCTAGCGGCGCCCGGACGGGGCGGGCACCGGGTGGCCGGGGCGCCCGGGAGGCGAGGGCGCCGGCGGCCCGCCCGACGGCCGACGGCCCGGCGGAGCGTCTCCGCCGGGCCGTTGCCGTTGCCGCGTCCGCTCAGTTGTGGCTGTGCAGGATCTCGTTGAGGCCGCCCCAGGCCGCCTTGTTCGGCCGGGCCTCGACCGTGCCGGTGGTGGAGTTGCGGCGGAAGAGGATGTTGTCGCCGCCGGAGAGCTCCGCGGCCTTGATGATCTGCCCGTCGGGCATGGTGACGCGGGTGCCCGCGGTCACGTACAGGCCGGCCTCGACGACGCACTCGTCGCCCAGCGCGATGCCGATGCCGGACTCGGCGCCGAGCAGGCAGCGCTCGCCGATCGAGATGATCTGCTTGCCGCCGCCCGACAGGGTGCCCATGGTCGAGGCACCGCCGCCGATGTCGCTGCCGTCGCCGATGACCACGCCCGCGCTGATCCGGCCCTCGATCATGGAGGTGCCCAGCGTGCCGGCGTTGAAGTTGACGAAGCCCTCGTGCATGACGGTGGTGCCGGCCGCCAGGTGGGCGCCCAGGCGGACCCGGTCGGCGTCCGCGATCCGCACGCCGGCGGGCGCGACGTAGTCGGTCATCCGCGGGAACTTGTCGACGCCGGTGACCTGAAGGTGCAGCCCCTCGGCACGGGCGTTGAGGCGCACCGTCTCCAGCCGGTCGACGACCACCGGGCCCAGCGAGGTCCAGGCGACGTTGGCGAGCAGACCGAAGATGCCCTCCAGGTTCTGGCCGTGCGGCTTGACCAGCCGGTGGCTGAGCAGGTGGAGGCGGAGGTAGACGTCGTGCGCGTCCAGCGGCTTGTCGTCGAGGGAGGAGATGACCGTCCGGACGGCGATGACCTCGACCTCGCGGACCGGGTCGGGACCGATCGCCTTGAGCACGGCGGCGCCCAGCAGTTCGACGGCGCGCTCGTCGTCGAGGCGCTCGGTGCCGGCCGGGCCGGGGCCCTCGGCGGTCGCGCCGACCAGCTCGGGCGCCGGGAACCAGGTGTCGAGAACGGTGCCGTCGGAGGCGACGGTGGCGAGCCCGGCGGCGACGGCGCCGGGGATGGGGGCACCTCCCTGCCCCTTCAGGGCTTGGGGGAGGGGAACGGAAGTAGCAGCATCGGTCATGTCCGAAACCTAACCGGAGGGCGCCCACCGAGGCGAACCGGTCTCAGCGATCGGTCCCGCTCCGTACGGTCGCACAACCGCCTTCGTAGGGCCGCACGAGCGCGGCCGCCGCGGCACCGCCCGCGGGTTTCGGCGCGGACGACCGTGCCCGCCGTCGCGTACGGTCGTGCACATCCCGGTCGCGGTCAGTCGGCCTTCGGCGCCAGCCGGGCCAGGGCCGCGCTCAGCGCCTCCGTACGGGGCCGGTAGCGGGTGTTGTGGAACGCGCGGATCAGCCAGTCGCCGCCCGCGGGCTCCCGCGAGATGTCCGACCCGCAAGGTGACGCCCTGCTGCCGCAGCACGCCGACAGCTGAGGACGAACTGCGGGTCCTGTTGCGCTACTTCACCGCCGCGGCGCCAGCGCTGCGGGCCGCCACCGCGGAGACCAAGGGGCTGGCCGAGGGCTGACGCCACGCGGCGGGCGGGCACACAAACGGCCGTGCCCGCCAGATAGGACTGGCGGGCACGGCCGTGGGGACGCTCGCGCGGTGCGGGACCGCGTCAGACGTTGAAGCCCAGCGCGCGAAGCTGCTCGCGACCGTCGTCGGTGATCTTGTCCGGGCCCCACGGGGGCATCCAGACCCAGTTGATCTTCAGCTCGTTGACGATGCCGTCCGTGGCGGACTTCGCCTGGTCCTCGATGACATCGGTCAGCGGGCAGGCCGCGGAGGTCAGCGTCATGTCGATGGTGGCGATGTTGGCGTCGTCGATGTGGATGCCGTAGATCAGCCCGAGGTTGACCACGTCGATCCCCAGCTCGGGGTCGACGACGTCGTACAGCGCCTCGCGGACCTCTTCCTCGGATGCCGGCTTGGTGGTGGTCGGGGTGTCGGTCATGCGGTCTTTGCCTCCTCGGAGAGCGCCTTGGCCGTGGCGTCCTTCCAGGCCATCCAGCTGAGCAGGGCGCACTTCACGCGCGCCGGGTACTTGGAGACGCCGGCGAACGCCACCGCGTCCTCCAGCACCTCCTCCATCGCGTCGTCCGGTTCGACCTGCCCCTTGGACTGCATCAGCTCCAGGAACGTCTCCTGGATCTTCTGCGCCTCGCGGAGCTCCTTGCCGACCAGGAGGTCGTTGAGCACCGACGCGCTGGCCTGGCTGATGGAGCAGCCCTGGCCCTCGTAGGACACGTCCTCGATCGTCGCGCCGTCCAGTCGCACGCGCAGCGTGATCTCGTCACCGCACGTGGGGTTGACGTGGTGCACCTCGGCGTCGCCGTCCCGAAGACCGCGCCCATGGGGGTGCTTGTAGTGGTCCAGGATGACGTCCTGGTACATGGAATCCAGCTTCACGGCTCAGTCAGTCCTCGTCCTCATCCGCTGTGCCTTATTAACCGAAAAAGTTGCGGACGTGCTCCAGGCCCTCGACCAGGGCGTCGACCTCGGCCGGGGTGGAGTACAGGTAGAACGACGCTCGCGTGGTCGCAGGAATTCCGTAGCGCAGGCAGACCGGACGCGCGCAGTGGTGCCCCACCCGGACCGCTATGCCCTGCTCGTCCAGCACCTGGCCGACGTCGTGCGGATGGATGTCGCCGAGGGTGAAGGAGATCGTCGCCCCGCGGTCCTCGGCCGTGCTCGGGCCGATGATCCGCAGGTCGGGAACCTCCAGCAGCCGCTTGACGGCGTACTCGGTGATCGCGTGCTCATGCGCGGCGATCTTGTCCATACCGATCGAGGTGAGGTAGTCCACGGCCGCGCCGAGGCCGACGGCCTGGGCGATCGGGGGCGTACCGGCCTCGAACTTGTGCGGCGCCGGGGCGTATGTCGAGGAGTGCATCGAGACGGTCTCGATCATCTCGCCACCGCCCAGGAACGGCGGGAGGTCCTCCAGCAGCTCCTGGCGGCCCCACAGCACGCCGATGCCGGTCGGGCCGCACATCTTGTGGCCGGTGAAGGCCACGAAGTCGGCCTGGAGCGCCTGCACGTCCAGCACCATGTGCGGGGCGGCCTGCGAGGCGTCGATGCAGACCAGCGCGCCGACCTCCTGGGCACGGCGGATGATCGTCTCGACCGGGTTGATGGTCCCCATCAGGTTGGAGACCAGGGTGAAGGAGACGATCTTCGTCCGGTCGGTGATGACCTCGTCGATGTTCGACAGATCGAGCCGGCCGTCGTCGGTCAGACCGAACCACTTCAGCTTCGCGCCGGTGCGCTGCGCGAGCAGCTGCCACGGGACGATGTTGGAGTGGTGCTCCATCTCGGTGATGACTATCTCGGTGTCGCGGTCCACCCGGTAGGGCTCATCGGCCCAGCCGAGCATGTTCGCCACGAGGTTGAGCGACTCCGAGGCGTTCTTGGTGAAGATCACCTCGTTGCGGCTCGGTGCGTTGATGAAGGCGGCCACCTTGTCGCGGGCGCCTTCGTAGAGCGCCGTGGCCTCCTCGGCGAGCACATGCACGCCGCGGTGGACGTTGGCGTTGTGGCGTTCGTAGTACGCGTTCAGGGCGTCGAGGACCTGGCGCGGCTTCTGCGACGTCGCCGCGTTGTCCAGGTACACGATCTTCTTCCCGTCGTGGACCTGACGGTCCAGGAGGGGGAAGTCCTTGCGGATCGCCTCTGTGTCGAGGAGGCCCGGCAGCTGTGTCACGCGGTGGTACCACCCTTCACGTATGCCTCGTAGCCCTCGGCCTCCAGCTTGTCCGCCAGCTCCGGGCCGCCGGACTCGGCGATCCGGCCGTTGGCGAAGACGTGGACGTGGTCGGGCTTGATGTAGCGGAGGATCCGGGTGTAGTGGGTGATGAGCAGCGTGCCCACCTGACCCGTCTCGCGGACCCGGTTGACGCCCTCGGAGACGATCCGCAGCGCGTCGACGTCCAGACCGGAGTCGGTCTCGTCGAGGATCGCGATGGCCGGCTTGAGCAGCTCCAGCTGGAGGATCTCGTGGCGCTTCTTCTCACCGCCGGAGAAGCCCTCGTTGACGTTCCGCTCGGCGAACGCGGGGTCCATCTGGAGGCGCTCCATGGCCTCCTTGACCTCCTTGACCCACAGCCGCAGCTTGGGGGCCTCGCCGCGGATCGCGGTGGCGGAGGTGCGCAGGAAGTTGGAGACCGAGACGCCGGGCACCTCGACCGGGTACTGCATGGCGAGGAAGACGCCGGCCCGGGCGCGCTCGTCGACGGACATCTCAAGGACGTCCTCGCCGTCGAGGGTGACCGTGCCACCGGTGATCGTGTACTTGGGGTGACCCGCGAGCGAGTAGGCGAGGGTCGACTTGCCGGAGCCGTTGGGGCCCATGATGGCGTGCGTCTCGCCCTGCTTCACGGTCAGGTCGACGCCCTTCAGGATCTCGCGCTGGCCGTTCTCGGCCTCGACGGAGACGTGCAGGTCGTGGATCTCAAGCGTTGCCATGGGTGACTCAGGACTCCTGGGTGACGGAGACGAGCACGTCGTCCCCTTCGATCTTTACGGGGTATACGGGGACGGGGCGCGTCGCGGGAAGGCCGTTCGGCTTGCCGGTGCGCAGGTCGAAGCTCGAACCGTGCAGCCAGCACTCGATCGAGCAGTCCTCGACCTCGCCCTCCGAGAGGGAGACGTTCGCATGCGAGCAGATGTCGTTGATCGCGAACACCTCGCCCTCGGTGCGGACCAGGGAGACGGGGACGCCGTCGAGCTCCACCCGCTTGGGGGTGTCCTCCTCCAGCTCGCTGAGCGCCGCTGCGCGTACGTAGCTCATGCCGCGGACGCTTCCAGCTCGGCCTCGATCTTGCTCATCAGCCGCTCCTCGACGTCCGCGACCCCGATCTGCTGGACCAGCTCGGCGAAGAAGCCGCGCACGACCAGCCGGCGGGCCTCCTCGGCGGGGATGCCGCGGGCCATCAGGTAGAAGAGCTGCTCGTCGTCGAAGCGGCCGGTCGCCGAGGCGTGGCCGGCGCCGACGATCTCGCCGGTCTCGATCTCCAGGTTGGGCACCGAGTCGACCCGCGCGCCGTCGGTCAGGACGAGGTTGCGGTTGAGCTCGTAGGTGTCCGTGCCGGTCGCCGAGGCCTGGATCAGGACGTCGCCGATCCAGACGGCGTGCGCGTCCTCGCCCTGCAACGCGCCCTTGTAGGTCACGTGGGAGCGGCAGTTGGACGCCTCGTGGTCGACGAAGAGGCGGTGCTCGTGGTGCTGGCCCTGCTCGGTGAAGTACAGGCCGTAGAGCTCGGCCTCGCCGCCGGGGCCGGCGTAGGTGATCCGCGGGTGCAGGCGCACCAGGTCGCCGCCGAAGGTGACGACCACGGACTTGAAGGTGGCGTCCCGGCCGACCAGGGCGTTGTGCTGGCCGGTGTGGACGGCGTGGTCGTCCCAGTCCTGGACGGAGACGACGGTCAGCTTGGCGCCGTCACCGAGGAGGTAGTCGACGTTGGCGGCGAGCACCGCGTCACCGGTGTGGTCGATGACCACGACCGCCTCGGCGAACGCGCCCAGCTCGATGACCTGGTGGCCGAAGGCCGTACCGCCCTCGCCGTGGACGGCGATCCGGATCGGCTCGGTCAGCACGGTCTCCTTGGGGACCGTGACCACCGACGCCTTCTCGAACGTGCTGTACGCCTGGGCGGCGACCCGGTCGACGGGCCTGCCGGCCTTGCCGACCCGCGGGTCGGTGCGGTCGACCAGCTCGTGGGTGACGCCCTCGGGCGCGGTGATGTCGATCTTCAGGTCGGGACCGCCGGCCACGGCGCTGCCGTCGTGCAGGCCCTTCAGGCGGGCGAGGGGCGTGAAGCGCCACTCCTCCTCGCGGCCGTGCGGCACCGGGAAGTCCGCCACGTCGTAGGACGGCGGGGCGCTCATCCTCGTGGCGACGGTGGACTCCGCGGCCACCGCGATGGAACCGGTGGTCGTGGAACCCGCCGGGATGTTCTGAGCCTCAGCCATGGCTGTCGTCGTGCTCGCTTTCTGCGTTCAGGGAGTCAGTCGCTGCTGGGGGCCGGCGTCAGCCGACCGCACCTTCCATCTGCAGCTCGATCAGCCGGTTGAGCTCCAGTGCGTACTCCATCGGCAGCTCACGGGCGATCGGCTCGACGAAGCCGCGCACGATCATTGCCATGGCCTCCTGCTCGCTCAGGCCGCGGCTCATCAGGTAGAAGAGCTGGTCCTCGCTGACCTTGGAGACGGTCGCCTCGTGGCCCATGGAGACGTCGTCCTCGCGGACGTCGACATAGGGGTAGGTGTCCGAGCGGGAGATGGTGTCCACCAGCAGGGCGTCACACAGCACGTTGGACTTGGAGCCCGCGGCGCCCTCGCCGATCTCGACCAGACCGCGGTAGGAGGTCCGGCCGCCGCCCCGCGCCACCGACTTGGAGACGATGTTGGAGGAGGTGTTCGGCGCCATGTGGACCATCTTGGAACCGGCGTCCTGGTGCTGGCCCTCGCCCGCGAAGGCGATGGACAGGGTCTCGCCCTTGGCGTGCTCGCCCATCAGGTAGACCGCCGGGTACTTCATCGTCACCTTGGAGCCGATGTTGCCGTCGACCCACTCCATGGTCGCGCCCTCGTAGGCGACGGCACGCTTGGTGACCAGGTTGTAGACGTTGTTCGACCAGTTCTGGATGGTCGTGTAGCGGCAGCGGCCGCCCTTCTTGACGATGATCTCGACCACCGCGGAGTGCAGCGAGTCCGACTTGTAGATCGGCGCGGTGCAGCCCTCGACGTAGTGGACGTAGGCGTCCTCGTCGACGATGATCAGCGTCCGCTCGAACTGGCCCATGTTCTCGGTGTTGATCCGGAAGTAGGCCTGGAGCGGGATGTCGACGTGCACGCCCTTGGGGACGTAGATGAACGACCCGCCGGACCACACCGCGGTGTTCAGCGACGCGAACTTGTTGTCGCCGACCGGGATGACCGTGCCGAAGTACTCCTGGAAGAGCTCCGGCTGCTCCTTGAGCGCGGTGTCGGTGTCCAGGAAGATGACACCCTGCTTCTCCAGGTCCTCGCGGATCTGGTGGTAGACCACCTCGGACTCGTACTGCGCGGCGACACCGGCGACCAGGCGCTGCTTCTCCGCCTCGGGGATGCCGAGCTTGTCGTAGGTGTTCTTGATGTCCTCGGGCAGCTCCTCCCAGGAGGCGGCCTGCTGCTCGGTGGAGCGGACGAAGTACTTGATGTTGTCGAAGTCGATGCCCGACAGGTCCGAGCCCCACTGCGGCATGGGCTTCTTGTCGAACAGCTTCAGCCCCTTGAGGCGGAGCTTGAGCATCCACTCCGGCTCGTTCTTCTTCGCCGAGATGTCGCGGACGACCGCCTCGGAGAGACCGCGCTTCGCCGAGGCGCCGGCCACGTCGGAGTCGGCCCAGCCGTATTCGTACGTGCCCAGACCCTCAAGTTCAGGGTGAGCAGTCTCCGTGGGGAGCGTCATGCGGGGTTCCTCCCGGCCGTGCTTGCAGATGCTGTGGTGGTCCTGGTGGGGTGCTCACCGGTGTGGTGAGCCGCCTTGCCCCGCTTGGAGATGCTTCCGGCCTTCGGGATGAAGGTCGTGCACACTCCGTCGCCGTGGGCGATGGTGGCAAGGCGCTGTACGTGGGTCCCGAGCAAACGGGAGAAGACCTCGGTCTCCGCCTCGCACAGCTGCGGGTACTGCTCGGCGACGTGGGCGACCGGGCAGTGGTGCTGGCAGAGCTGTTCACCGAGCTGGGGATTGGGCGCACTGCGCGCCGTAGCAGCGTACCCGTCCGCGGTCAACGCCTTCGCAAGGGCCTCGGTACGGTCCTCCGGCTCGGCGCTCTCGACCGCCTTGCGGTAGCCCTCGGCCTGCTCGGCGAGCCGCGCCCGGGCGAATGCGGCGACGGCCGCCTCGCCCTCCTCCCCGCCGCCCGCGCTCTGCGCGATCCAGCGCAGGGCGTCGGTGGCGAGCTGGTCGTACGCCTGGTCGAAGGCGTCCCGCCCGCAGTCGGTGAGGGCGAAGGCCTTGGCCGGGCGGCCCCGGCCGCGGGTGCCGTAGACCCGCTTCTCGCGGGGCTCGACGACGCCCTCGGCGGCCAGGGCGTCCAGATGACGGCGGACGGCGGCCTGGGTCAGCTCCAGCCGGAGGGCGAGCTCGGCCGCGGTGGACGGACCGTGGTCGAGGATGGAGCGGGCGACCCTGTTGCGGGTGCCCTGCTGCTCGTCGTGCGGGGCGTGCCTGGGCTGCTCGGCCGGCCCGGACGCAGAGGGGGCCGGCCCGGCGGTCTCGCCGACCGCGGGTCCTCGCTGGTCCTCGCTCCCGTATTTCACAACGCCATTGTTGCGTAATTCGTCAAACCGATTCAAGCCTCACCCCGGCCGGCGAGTGGTGGCCTGTATCACTTAGGCATACCTAATTCAAGTCCCCCTCGGGATGCCCGAAAGGGGTGCCGACCTGCGAGGGTGCACCACGCGCCGGCCCCTTGCCGATCACGGCCCGCGCGGCTCGCACGGCCCAGCAAGCGATTTCGGCGGGCACCGCCGGACCGGTGAACCGGAAGGTCGCACTCCGTTCCCCGTCCCCCGATCCCGCGTCATCCCCCGTCGCCGGCCACCGCCCCCGTTGCCGCCCGCCCGCTCCGTCTTCGTAGACTGCCCGCCATGCGCAGCAGCTCCCCGGGGGGCGCCCCCCGGAACCCCGGCCGAGAGCCTGCCGTCGAGATCGTCGGCCTGGTCAAGCGGTACGGCACCAAGACCGCCGTGGACGGACTCGACCTGACCGTCGCCCGCGGCTCGGTGACCGCCGTCCTCGGCCCCAACGGCGCCGGCAAGACCACCACCGTCGAGACCTGCGAGGGATACCGCCGCCCGGACGCCGGCCGGGTCCGCGTCCTGGGCCTGGACCCGGTCGCCGACGCCGCCGCCCTGCGCCCCCGGATCGGCGTGATGCTCCAGTCCGGCGGCGTCTACGCGGGCGCCCGGGCCGAGGAGATGCTGCGGCACACCGCCACCCTGCACGCCCACCCGCTCGACGTCGGCGCGCTCGTCGAACGCCTCGGCCTGGGCAGCTGCGGCCGGACGCCCTACCGGCGGCTCTCCGGCGGTCAGCAGCAGCGCCTTGCGCTGGCGATGGCCGTGGTGGGCCGCCCCGAGCTGGTCTTCCTCGACGAGCCGACGGCCGGCCTCGACCCGCAGGCCCGCCGCGCGACCTGGGACCTCGTCCGGGAGCTGCGCGCCGACGGCGTCAGCTGCGTGCTCACCACCCACTTCATGGACGAGGCCGAGCAGCTCGCCGACGACGTCGCGATCATCGACGGCGGGCGGGTGATCGCCCAGGGCAGCCCGGACGAGCTGTGCCGGGGCGGCGCGGAGAACAGCCTGCGCTTCACCGGACGGCCGGGCCTCGACCTCGCCTCGCTGCTCAAGGCGCTGCCCGCGGACAGCCTGGCCACGGAGCTCACGGCCGGCACCTACCGCGTGCACGGCAAGATCGACCCGCAACTGCTGGCCACCGTCGCCTCGTGGTGCGCACAGAACGGGGTGATGCCGGACGCGATAGCCGTGGAGCGGCACACCCTGGAGGACGTCTTCTTGGAGCTCACCGGTAAGGAGCTGCGCGCATGACCGCCACCGAAGCCGAGGCCGGCGCGGGCACCGGCACCTTCGCCCCGCGGCCCGGTGCGGCGCCGCTGCCCCGGATGATCCGCGCGCAGGCGGCCCTGGAGACCAGGATGCTGCTGCGCAACGGCGAGCAACTGCTGCTGACCGTCGTCATCCCGACGCTGCTGCTGGTGCTGTTCTCCGCCGTGGACATCGTCGACACCGGGAGCGGGAGGCCGGTGGACTTCCTCGCACCGGGCGTCCTCGCGCTGGCCGTGCTGTCCACGGCGTTCACCGGCCAGGCCATCGCCACCGGCTTCGAGCGCCGATACGGGGTCCTCAAGCGGCTGGGCGCCTCCCCGCTGCCCCGCTGGGCCCTGATGACCGCCAAGACCTGCTCGGTGCTGGTCACCGAGGTCCTCCAGATCGCGCTGCTGACCGCGATCGCCTTCGCACTGGGCTGGTCCCCGCACGGCAACCCGGTCCCGGTGGTCGGACTGCTCGTCCTCGGCACCGCCGCCTTCTCGGGCCTGGGCCTGCTGATGGCCGGGACGCTGAAGGCCGAGGCGACGCTGGCCGCCGCCAATCTGGTCTTCCTGCTGCTGCTCGTCGGCGGCGGCGTGATCGTCCCGCTGGACAAGTTCCCCCATGCGGCCCAGCAGGTGCTGCACCTCCTGCCGATCTCCGCCCTGTCGGACGGCCTGCGCGACGTCCTCCAGCACGGCGCCGGAGTGCCCTGGTCCGACCTCGGGATCCTCGCCGTGTGGGCCGTGCTGGGGCTGGGCGCGGCGGCGAAGTTCTTCCGCTGGGAGTAACCCGGGGACCGCACGCCCCGGGAGGCCCCCCGTACAGCACCGGGCACACCGGACCCCTCGTACAGCACCATCCCCGGGAGCCGACTCCCCGGACCCCTCGTGAAAACTTGCACAAGCCGCCGCCTACGATGGCTCCCGTGCCGAATTCGCTGAATCCCCTTGAGCTGATCGCCCGTCGCTGGCAGCCGTCCGCGCGCTTCGTGGAACGGGCCGCGCTCGCCGCCGTCGTGATGGCCATCGTCATCGTGGTCACCGGCGGCGCGGTCCGGCTCACCCAGTCCGGCCTGGGCTGCTCGACCTGGCCCAAGTGCACCCCGGACAGCCTCACGCCGACCGCCGCGATGGGCATCAACGGCCTCATCGAGTTCGGCAACCGCCTGCTGACCTACGTCCTGTGCGCCTTCATCGGGCTGTTCATCGTGGCCGCACGGGCCCGCTCGCCCCGCCGCCGCTCGCTCACCCGGCTCGGCTGGGCACAGTTCTGGATCGTGATGGGCAACGCGGTCTGGGGCGGCATCGTCGTGCTGACCGGCCTGAACCCGTACCTCGTCGCCGCGCACTTCCTCCTCACCACCACCCTGCTCACGGTCTGCGTCCTGTCCTGGCAGCGGGCCAGGGAGGGCGACGAGGAGCCGCGCGACGTGGTCGCCCGGCCGGTGCGGCAGCTGGCCTGGCTGCTGGTCCTGGCCACCGGCGCCCTCACTGTCATCGGCACGGCCGTCACCGGCGCCGGCCCGCACGCGGGCGACGCGCACAAGGTCCACCGCATCCCGCTGAACTGGCAGGAGATCACCCAGCTCCACGTCGACTTCGTCTACATCGTGGTCGGCCTGAGCGTCGCGATGTGGTTCACGCTGCGGGCCGTCAAGGCGCCGGCCGCCCCGCGCCGCGTGGTCCTGCTGCTGTTCGGCTCCCTGGCGCTCCAGGGCGTCATCGGGTACGTGCAGTACTTCCTCGGCCTGCCGGAGCTGGTGGTGGGGCTGCACATGTTCGGCTCCACGCTGGTGTGGATCTGCGTGCTGCGGCTCCTCCTCGCGCTGCGCGACCGCGGTCCGCTCCAGGAGGAGGACCCCGCCGAGCCGGCCGCGGACGGTGCGCACGAGGCGCTCGACGCTCAGGTGGCCTCCGCGCCCAGCCGGTAGACCCGGCGCGCCGTCCCGGACGCGATCATCGCGATGATCCGCCGGCCGTCCTCCGGCCCGCACAACCCCTCGGTCGTCCACTCCCGCACCAGGCGCTCCATGGCGCGCAGGAAGAAACGGGCGCCGGTCACATAGAGCTCCGGCAGCCCGCGGGCCCCGGACGAGAACAGCAGCTTGCCGAACGGCGCCTGCGGCAGGGTCTCCTCCGGGCGCGGGCCGGCGTCCGCGTAGACATGCGCATGGGCGGCGGCGAGCTGGGCCGCGCGGCGGTGGTGCGGCGCCGCGGGAAGCAGCACGAGGTCCGCGCCGATGCCGGTGGTGGCGCCGAGGAAGGCCGCCAGCCGCTGCGGGTCGGGGCAGTGCAGCTGGACGGGCAGGCCGGTGGCCACCGCGCTCCACAGCAGGTGACGGACGAGGGCGGGTTCGGCCAGCCGGTCTCCGGGGCGGCGGGCGCGCAGCCAGCGGTCCGCGGCGCGGCGCACCTCGCCGGCCTCCGGTGCGTGGCCGTCGCAGTAGCTGGCGCCGGAGGCGAAGGCGGTGGCGTGCTGAGCCGCCGCGTAGAGGGCCTCGGCGGTGTAGCCGATGAAGGAGTCGACGCTGCCGGAGGTGTCGGCGACCTGCTCGGCGAGCGGTTCGAGCCGTACGACCTCGTGGGCGCGGGCGTCGGCGGCGGTGGCGATCTCGTTGGCCGAGGTCAGGTCGCTGGGGGTGCCGGCCTCCAGCAGGAAGGTGCCGATGCCGGAGCCGCGCAGCAGCATCCGGCCGGCCTGGTACGCGCCCACCTCACGCCTGCGGGCCAGGTAGCGGGCCGGCGGGCAGTGCGGCTCCAGGCCGAGCAGCGGAGGGCACCAGCGGCGTATCGCAAGCCCGGTGACGCTGTCGAAGTAGCTGGTGCCGGCGGGGGCCGGGCCATGGGCGCCGACCGCGGCGGCCAGATGAGTCTCGAACGATCCCAGGCCGAGTTCGCCGTGCACCGCACCGTGGCTGTACTGATCGATGAGCGGTGGCCGATCTACCGGGGAGGCATGGCCGTCCATCCGCTCCTCCTCGCCGTAAGCCCACCAGGCGTGGCCGAAGCGCCGCGCCTGGTGGGCTTAACGGACGAGGTGGTGGTGAGGTAGCGGGCTCCGTTCGTGGCGTGCGCCCCGGCGGCGCCGTACCCGAACCTCAGGAGTTGGCCGGGCCGCCCACCTGGATGCCCGCCATCCGGGACCACTCGTACCGACCGGTGCGCACCTTGGCGGCGAGCTCGCCGTCGAAGTCGTCCTGGAGGGTGATGCCGGCCCGGGCGGCGGCGTCCTGGGCGGAGCCGAAGGTGTCCGCGACGAGGTTGCCCCACTCGCCGTTGGCCCCGACGAGGGCGATCCGGGTGCGACCGCGGCCGATGTGCGCGAGCTGGCCCTCGGCGCTGCCGCCGTGCGCGTCGGCGAAGGCGCGGATCTGCTTGGCGAGCTTCGCCGTGCGCTTGTCGATCTTGTCGGCCTTGCCGACCTGGTCGCTGGCCGCCGCCGGCTGCTCGTCCGCCTGCTGGATGTCTGCCATGGACAGCATGCTACCCGCCGGTAATCAGCGAAGGAAGGGATCCACGGCGACGGCGACGAACAGCAGGGAGACATAGGTGATGGACCAGTGGAACAGCCGCATCTCCTTGAGCTTGGCGCCCGTGATCCCGGCCTTGGCGCGGGCCTGGAGGGCGTGCGCCTCCTTGAGCCAGAAGGCACCGCAGGCGGCCGCGACGGCGGTGTAGAACCAGCCGGTGTAGCCGAGCGGCTGGAGCAGCAGCGAGACGCCGACCATCACCCAGCTGTAGAGGACGATCTGCCGGGCCACGACCTTGTTGCCGGCGATGACCGGCAGCATCGGCACGCCGACCCGCTCGTAGTCGTCCTTGGCCTTCATCGACAGCGGCCAGTAGTGCGGCGGCGTCCAGAAGAAGATGACCAGGAAGAGGACGAGCGCGGCCCAGGAGACCGAGTTCGTCACCGCGGACCAGCCGATGAAGACCGGCATGCAGCCCGCGATACCGCCCCAGACGATGTTCTGCGAGGTGCGCCGCTTGAGGATCATCGTGTAGACGATCACGTAGAAGAGCAGCGCCCCGAGGGACAGCATCGACGACAGCGGGTTGACGAACGCCCAGAACCAGGCGGTGGAGCCGACCGTGAGCACGGACGCGAAGACCAGGCACTCGCGCGGCGAGACCATGCCGGTCACCAGCGGACGCTGCGAGGTGCGGTCCATCAGCGCGTCGATGTCGCGGTCGATGTACATGTTGAAGGCGGCGGCGCCACCGGCGGAGAGGTATCCGCCGATGCAGGTCGCCAGCACCAGCCACAGATCGGGGACGCCGCCGGCCGCCAGGAACATCACCGGGATCGTCGTCATCAGCAGCAACTCGATGACGCGCGGCTTGGTGAGCGCCACGAACGCCTTGACACGGGCCCCGAAAGGACGGTGGCCTTGACCCCCGGGGCTCTGAGAGAGCTCCCCCACAGCCTCAATGGCGTGGGCGGTACCCCCACCCGCAGGACGGGATTCGACGGCCGTCACGCACACCCCTGGAAGTAACATCAGCGGCTCCCGCCGCGGAAGAGATAAGGCTTGCAAGCCCGTCCGGCCGTGTAGACCCGGCACTTGCTTGCGCGTACCACGCCACTTTAGACGTTGGCCATAGAGCGACCTTCGCGGGGGTGGGGTCGTGTTGAGAGCCGGGCCTCGACCGGCACCGGCGCCTCCCCCGGGCGCGGGCCCGGCGCTTTCGCCAGGCGTTCGCCCGCCGTTCAGGAGGCGAACGCGACCCCTGCCCGGCAGTCTGGTCGTATGGCCGTCACCCCCGGCCCCGGAATGCCCGAGCCCCCGAATTGGTTGCCCAAAGCGACGAGTAGCCCCTGTCGCCACCCACCGACTGAGCGCCACGAACATCGACTGAGCGTCGAAAAGGCGCACGCCCTTGCGGGGGTAGGCTCGACACCGCCTGTCGGACACACCGTCCGCGGCCATCGACATGTGGAGAGGAGCCCTGACTCAGGGTGAGCACCAAGCCGACCACCACAGATTTCGAGTGGACCGATGTGGACCAGCGGGCGGTGGACACCGTCCGCGTCCTGGCCATGGATTCCGTGCAGAAGGTCGGTAACGGCCATCCGGGTACGGCCATGAGCCTGGCTCCCGCCGCGTACGTGCTGTTCCAGAAGCTGATGCGGCACGACCCCGCGGACCCGAACTGGACCGGCCGCGACCGGTTCGTCCTCTCCGCGGGCCACTCCAGCCTGACCCTCTACATCCAGCTCTACCTCGCCGGCTACGGCCTGGAGCTGGACGACCTGAAGGCCTTCCGGACGTGGGGCTCCAAGACCCCCGGCCACCCGGAGTACGGCCACACCGCCGGCGTGGAGACCACCACCGGCCCGCTGGGTCAGGGTGTCGCCAACGCCGTCGGCATGGCGATGGCCGCCCGCTACGAGCGCGGCCTGTTCGACCCCGAGGCGCCCCAGGGCTCCTCGCCGTTCGACCACCACATCTTCGCCATCGCCGGTGACGGCTGCCTCCAGGAGGGCATCTCGGCCGAGGCGTCCTCGCTGGCCGGCCACCAGGAGCTCGGCAACCTCATCCTGCTGTGGGACGACAACCACATCTCGATCGAGGGCGACACCGAGACCGCCATCTCCGAGGACACCGAGAAGCGCTACGAGGCCTACGGCTGGCATGTGCAGCGGGTGGAGCCCAAGGAGAACGGCGACCTCGACCCCGAGGCCCTGTTCCACGCCATCGAGGCCGCGAAGGCGGTGACCGACAAGCCGTCGTTCATCGCGATGCGCTCGATCATCGCCTGGCCGGCCCCCAACGCCCAGAACACCGAGGCCGCGCACGGCTCGGCCCTGGGCGAGGAGGAGGTCGCGGCCACCAAGCGCGTCCTGGGCTTCGACCCGGAGCAGCACTTCGAGGTCGCCGACGAGGTGATCGCGCACACCCGCGGCGCCCTCGACCGCGGCCGGGACGCCCAGAAGGAGTGGGAGAAGTCCTTCGCCGCCTGGCGCACCGCCACCCCCGAGCGCGCCGCGGAGTTCGACCGGATCGCCGCGGGCGAGCTGCCGGCGGGCTGGGAGGACCACCTGCCGGCGTTCGAGACCGGCAAGTCCGTCGCCACCCGCGCCGCCTCCGGCAAGGTGCTGCACGCCCTCGGCGCGGTGATCCCGGAGCTGTGGGGCGGCTCGGCCGACCTCGCCGGCTCCAACAACACCACGATCGACAAGACCTCGTCGTTCCTCCCGGCGGACAACCCGCTGCCGGAGGCCGACCCGTACGGCCGCACGATCCACTTCGGCATCCGCGAGCACTCCATGGCCGCGGAGATGAACGGCATCGCGCTGCACGGCAACACCCGCATCTACGGCGGCACCTTCCTGGTGTTCTCCGACTACATGCGCAACGCCGTCCGACTGTCCGCGCTGATGCACCTGCCGGTGACGTACGTCTGGACGCACGACTCCATCGGCCTGGGCGAGGACGGCCCGACCCACCAGCCGATCGAGCACCTCGCCTCGCTGCGCGCCATCCCGGGCCTGAACATCGTCCGCCCGGCCGACGCCAACGAGACCGTCCTCGCCTGGCGCGAGATCCTCAGGCGCTACACCAAGGAGTTCGGCGTGGGGGCCCCGCACGGCCTGGCGCTGACCCGTCAGGGCGTGCCCACGTACCCGGCCAACGAGGGTGTGGCCAAGGGTGGTTACGTCCTGTTCGAGGCCGAGGACGCCGACGGCCGGCCGGCCGAGCCGCAGATCGTGCTGATCGGCACCGGCTCCGAGGTGCAGCTCGCCGTCGAGGCGCGCGAGCAGTTGCAGACCGCGGGCGTGCCCACCCGGGTGGTGTCGATGCCGTCCGTCGAGTGGTTCGACCAGCAGGACCAGGCCTACCGCGACAGCGTGCTGCCCCCGGCCGTCAAGGCCCGGGTCGCCGTCGAGGCCGGCATCGGCCTGACCTGGCACCGCTTCGTCGGTGACGCCGGACGCATCGTGTCGCTGGAGCACTTCGGCGCCTCGGCCGACGGCAAGGTCCTGTTCCGCGAGTTCGGGTTCACCGCCGACGCGGTCGCCGCCGCCGCCCGGGAATCGCTGGCAGCCGCCGCGCGCTGACGCACGTACACACACAAGTAGGAGATGCAGAACCCATGACAGACGCACTCAAGCGCCTCTCCGACGAAGGCGTCGCGATCTGGCTGGACGACCTGTCGCGCAAGCGCATCACGTCCGGCAACCTCGCCGAGCTGATCGACCAGCAGCACGTCGTCGGCGTCACCACGAACCCGTCGATCTTCCAGAAGGCGATCTCCTCGGGCGACGGCTACCAGCAGCAGGTCGCCGACCTCGCCGCCCGCAAGGTCACCGTCGACGAGGCGATCCGCATGATCACCACGGCGGACGTCCGGGACGCCGCCGATGTGCTGCGGCCGGTCTTCGACGCCACCGGCGGCCAGGACGGCCGGGTCTCCATCGAGGTCGACCCGCGCCTGGCGCACAAGACCGTCGCGACCGTCGCCGAGGCCAAGCAGCTGGCCTGGCTGGTGGACCGCCCGAACACGCTGATCAAGATCCCGGCCACCAAGGCCGGCCTCCCGGCGATCACCGAGGTCATCGGGCTGGGCATCAGCGTCAACGTCACGCTGATCTTCTCGCTGGAGCGCTACCGCGAGGTCATGGACGCCTACCTGGCCGGTCTGGAGAAGGCCAAGGCCGCGGGCCTGGACCTGTCCCTGATCCGTTCGGTGGCGTCGTTCTTCGTGTCCCGGGTGGACACCGAGATCGACAAGCGCCTGGACAAGCTGGGCACGGACGAGGCCAAGGCCCTCAAGGGCAAGGCCGCGCTGGCCAACGCCCGCCTGGCGTACCAGGCGTGCGAGGAGGTCTTCTCCTCCGAGCGCTGGGCCGCCCTGGACAAGGCCGGCGCCCACAAGCAGCGCCCGCTGTGGGCCTCGACCGGCGTCAAGGACCCGGCCTACAAGGACACCCTGTACGTGGACGAACTGGTCGCCCCGGGCACGGTCAACACCATGCCGGAGGCCACCCTGGAGGCCACCGCGGCGCGCGGCGAGATCACCGGTGACACGGTGCGCGGCACATACGAGGCGGCCCAGGCCGACCTGGACGCGCTCGCCGGGCTCGGGATCTCGTACGACGAGGTCGTGCAGCTCCTGGAGGACGAGGGCGTGGAGAAGTTCGAGGCGTCCTGGAACGACCTGCTCAAGTCGACCGAGGCGGAGCTCAAGCGCCTCGCACCTTCGGAGGGCTGAACCCTTGACCGCTGTTCATGGAGCGAACCCGCTTCGTGACGCCGCGGACCGACGGCTCCCGCGCATCGCGGGGCCGTCGGGCCTGGTCATCTTCGGCGTCACGGGCGATTTGTCCCGTAAAAAGCTGATGCCCGCCGTCTACGACCTGGCCAACCGCGGACTGCTGCCGCCGGGCTTCTCCCTCGTCGGGTTCGCCCGCCGCGAGTGGGAGCACGAGGACTTCGCGCACGAGGTGTACACGGCCGTCAAGGAGCACGCCCGTACGCCGTTCCGCGAGGAGGTCTGGCAGCAGCTGGTCCAGGGCTGCCGCTTCGTCCAGGGCGACTTCGGCGACGACGACGCCTTCGAGACGCTCAAGAACACCATCAACGACCTCGACAAGGCGCAGGGCACCGGCGGCAACTTCGCCTTCTACCTGTCCGTGCCGCCGAAGTTCTTCCCCAAGGTCGTCCAGCAGCTCAAGAAGCACGGGCTGGCCGACCAGACGGAGGGCTCCTGGCGCCGCGCGGTCATCGAGAAGCCCTTCGGGCACGACCTGGAGAGCGCCCGGGAGCTCAACCGGATCGTCCACGAGGTCTTCCCGCCCAACGAGGTCTTCCGGATCGACCACTACCTGGGCAAGGAGACGGTCCAGAACATCCTGGCGCTCCGGTTCGCCAACACCATGTTCGAGCCGCTGTGGAACCGCGGCTACGTCGACCATGTGCAGATCACGATGGCCGAGGACATCGGCATCGGCGGCCGGGCCGGCTACTACGACGGCATCGGCGCCGCCCGTGACGTCATCCAGAACCACCTCCTCCAACTGCTCGCACTGACCGCGATGGAGGAGCCCGCCTCCTTCGACGCGGACGCGCTGGTCGCCGAGAAGACCAAGGTGCTGGGCGCCGTCCGGCTGCCCAAGGACCTCGGCAAGGAGACCGTGCGCGCCCAGTACGCGGCGGGCTGGCAGGGCGGCGAGAAGGCCGTCGGCTACCTCCAGGAAGACGGCATCGACCCCAAGTCGAAGACCGACACCTACGCCGCGATCAAGCTGTCGATCGACAACCGGCGCTGGGCCGGCGTCCCCTTCTACCTGCGCACCGGCAAGCGGCTGGGCCGCCGGGTCACCGAGATCGCGGTGGTCTTCCAGCGCGCCCCGCACTCCCCCTTCGACCACACCGCCACCGAGGAGCTGGGACAGAACGCCCTGGTCATCCGGGTACAGCCGGACGAGGGCGTGACCGTGCGCTTCGGCTCCAAGGTGCCCGGCACCTCGATGGAGGTCCGGGACGTGTCGATGGACTTCGCCTACGGCGAGTCCTTCACGGAGTCCAGCCCCGAGGCGTACGAGCGCCTGATCCTGGACGTGCTGCTGGGTGACGCCAACCTCTTCCCGCGACTGGAGGAGGTCGAGCTGTCCTGGAAGATCCTCGACCCGATCGAGACGTACTGGGACAAGCACGGCAAGCCCGCGCAGTACCAGGCGGGCACCTGGGGCCCGGCCGAGGCGGACGAAATGCTCGCACGAGACGGACGGAGCTGGCGTCGGCCATGAAGATCGATCTGACGGAAACCACGTCCAGCAAAATCAACAAGGCGCTGGTGGAGGGCCGTCGCGCGGTCGGCACCCCGGCCATCGGCATGGTGCTCACGCTCGTCATCGTCACCGACGAGGAGAACGCCTACGACGCCCTGAAGGCCGCCAACGAGGCGTCCCGCGAGCACCCCTCGCGGACCCTCGTGGTCATCAAGCGGGTCAGCCGGTCGCCGCGCGACCGCGCCAAGCCCCGCCTGGACGCCGAGGTGCGGGTCGGCACGGAGGCCGGCACCGGCGAGACGGTCGTGCTGCGGCTGTACGGCGAGGTGATCGACCACGCCCAGTCCGTGGTGCTGCCGCTGCTGCTGCCGGACGCCCCGGTCGTGGTCTGGTGGGCGGTGAACGCCCCGCTGGACCCCGCCAAGGATCCGCTCGGCGCGCTGGCGCAGCGCCGGGTCACCGACGCCTACGCCTCCGAGCAGCCCATCGAGGAGCTGTCGGCGCGTGCGGAAACGTACACTCCCGGCGACACCGACCTGTCCTGGGCGCGTATCACCCCGTGGCGTTCGATGCTGGCGGCGGCGCTCGACCAGGCGCCGTGCACGGTCACCTCGGCCGAGGTGACCGGCGAGGAGTTCAACCCCAGCTGCGAGCTGCTCGCCATGTGGCTGGCCAGCCGGCTGAACGTCCCGGTGAGCCGCAAGGTGTCGGCCGGCCCCGGTCTGACCGCCGTACGGATGGAGTCCAGCAGCGGCTCGATCGTGCTGGACCGCCCGGACGGTTCGCTGGCCACGCTCTGTATGCCCCAGCAGCCGGACCGCAATGTGGCCCTCAAGCGGCGGGAGACCTCGGAGCTGCTCGCCGAGGAGCTGCGCCGGCTCGACCCGGACGACACCTACGCCACCGCGCTGAAGTTCGGCGTGGCCCGGCTCGGCGACGGGCAGCCGGCCCAGCCGCCCGCCGGTGAGCCGGCCGCGTCCGGTGACGGCCCGGCCAAGCCCGCGGCGAAGAAGGCCCCCGCCAAGTCCGCCAAGAAGGCGGCCACCACGTGAGTGCTCCGCAAGTCGTCGTCCATCGCGACAAGGAGCTGATGGCCAAGGCCGCGGCGGCCCGGCTGATCACGAAGATCGTGGACGCCCAGGCCGCCCGCGGCTCCGCCTCCGTGGTCCTGACCGGCGGGCGCAACGGCAACGGGCTGCTCGCGGCCCTCGCCGAGGCGCCCGCCCGGGACGCGGTGGACTGGTCCCGGCTCGACCTGTGGTGGGGGGACGAGCGCTTCCTGCCGGAGGGGGACCCCGAGCGCAACGTCACCCAGGCGCGTGCGGCGCTGCTGGACGGCGTGCCGCTGAACCCGGCACGGGTGCACCCGATGGAGCCCGCCGGTGGCCGCTTCGGCCATGACGCGGACTCGGCCGCCGAGGCGTACGCCCTCGAACTCGCCGCCGCGGCCGGGCCCGAGGACCACGCGGCGGTCCCGTCCTTCGACGTCCTGCTGCTGGGCGTCGGCCCGGACACCCACGTCGCCTCGCTCTTCCCCGAGCTGCCGGCCGTGTACGAGCAGGAGCGGACGGTGGTGGGTGTGCACGGCGCGCCGAAGCCGCCGCCCACCCGCATCACGCTCACCCTGCCCGCGATCCGCGCGGCGCGGGAGGTCTGGCTGCTGGCCGCCGGCGAGGACAAGGCCAACGCCGCGGCCATCGCGCTCTCCGGCGCGGGCGAGGTCCAGGCCCCGGCGGCGGGCGCCCGCGGCCGCAGCCGGACCCTGTGGCTGCTGGACGAGGCGGCCGCCTCCCGGCTGCCGCGGAACCTGTACCCGCCGGCCTCGCCCTGAAGGACGTCGCGCACCGGCGAGGGCCCCACACACCACCGGTGGTGTGTGGGGCCCTCGCCCTTCTCCGCGCCTAGGCCAGGCCCTGGGCCGGACCGGCCCTCAACGGGACCGCATCGTCCGGTACGTGGCGACCAGGCCGGCCGTCGAGGCGTCCAGGCCGGGCACCTCGGCGCCTTCGGTGAGCGCGGGCTCGACCCGCTTCGCGAGGACCTTGCCGAGCTCCACGCCCCACTGGTCGAAGGAGTCGATGTTCCACACCGCGCCCTGGACGAACACCTTGTGCTCGTAGAGCGCGATCAGCTGCCCGAGCACGGACGGGCTGAGTTCCCGGGCCAGGATCGTGGTGGTGGGGTGATTGCCCTGGAACGTCTTGTGCGGCACCAGCTCCTCGGGCACGCCCTCGGCGCGCACCTCGTCCGGCGTCTTGCCGAAGGCCAGCGCCTGGCCCTGGGCGAAGAGGTTGGCCATCAGCAGGTCGTGCTGGGCGACCAGGCCGGGCAGCAGGTCGTCGACCGGCCGGGCGAAGCCGATGAAGTCGGCCGGGATCATCTTCGTGCCCTGGTGGAGCAGCTGGTAGTAGGCGTGCTGGCCGTTCGTGCCGGGCGTGCCCCAGACGACGGGGCCGGTCTGCCAGCCGACGCGGTGGCCCTGGCGGTCCACGGACTTGCCGTTGGACTCCATGTCCAGCTGCTGGAGGTACGCGGTGAACTTGGAGAGGTAGTGGCTGTACGGCAGCACCGCATGCGACTGGGCGCCGCAGAAGTTGCCGTACCAGATGCCGAGCAGGCCCATCAGCAGCGGGGCGTTCTCCTGCGGCGGGGCGGTCTGGAAGTGCTCGTCGACGAGGTGGAAGCCGGCCAGCATCTCGCGGAACCGCTCCTTGCCGATCGCGACCATCAGCGACAGGCCGATCGCGGAGTCGAACGAGTAGCGTCCCCCGACCCAGTCCCAGAACTCGAACATGTTGTCCGGGTGGATGCCGAACTCGGTGACCTTCTCGGCGTTGGTAGACAGGGCCACGAAGTGCTTGGCCACAGCTTCGTTGCCGGCCCCGAGACCGGCCAGCAGCCAGTCCCGCGCCGAGGTGGCGTTGGTGATCGTCTCGATGGTGGTGAAGGTCTTCGAAGCGACGATGAACAGCGTCTCGGCCGGGTCCAGGTCGCGGACCGCCTCGTGCAGGTCGGCGCCGTCCACATTGGAGACGAAGCGGAACTGCATGTCCCGGTGGGTGTACGCGCGCAGCGCCTCGTAGGCCATCGCCGGGCCAAGGTCCGAGCCGCCGATACCGATGTTGACGACGGTCTTGATGCGCTTGCCGGTGTGGCCCTTCCAGTCGCCGGAGCGGACCCGGTCGGAGAAGGTGCCCATCTTCGTCAGGACGGCCTGCACGGCCGGGACGACGTTCTCCCCGTCGCTCTTGACCACCGCCGAGCCGGGCGCGCGCAGCGCGGTGTGCAGCACGGAGCGCTGCTCGGTGTTGTTGACCTTCGCTCCGCGGAACATCGCGTCCCGGAGCTCCGCCACGCCGGTCGCCGAGGCCAGATCGCCCAGCAGCCGCAACGTCTCGTCGGTGACCAGGTGCTTGGAGTAGTCCAGGTGCAGATCGCCGACCTGGAGGGTGTAGCGCTCGGCGCGCGCGGGGTCCCGCTCGAACAGTTCGCGCAGCTGCACCTCCCCCAGTTGCTCCCGGTGCTTGGACAGCGCGGTCCACTCAGGCATCTGGTCGAGCCTGCTGCGGCCTTCTGCGTTCATCTGGGACATCAGCCTTCTTCGTCTCGTACCGGCCCCGCCGTCTCCCAACCTAATTGATCAGCGCGCGGTATGAGGTATCTGTCCGCCGTCGGTCGAGGGGCTGTCGGGGGCCTGACGAACCGGTGTCGGCGCGGCGGCGCCGAGGCCCGACGGCGCGGCGACCGGCAGCGCCGGGGTGTTGACGGCGCACGACACCCGGCCCCACCCCAACTCCCGCATGCCGACGAGATGTTGACGAGATGCTGGCGAGACAGAGCCGACCGGCCGCCACGGGTGCCCGAACCGCCCCCGCGGGTGCCCGGTCGGAAGGGCGGTGCGCGGTGGCGGGCGCCGCCGTAACGCGGCCGGCCCGGCCGGAGGGGGATCTCCCTCCGGCCGGGCCGGTCGTCGTGCGTACGGTTCCGTCAGATCTCACCGCGGAGCTTGGCGAGCGCCTCCGCGAGGATCGCCTCGCCGTCGGCGTCGCTACGGCGCTCCCGGACGTAGGCGAGGTGGGTCTTGTAGGGCTCGGTGCGCGGCGGGTCCGGCGGGCTGTCCCGGTCCTTGCCGGCCGGGAAACCACAGCGCGGGCAGTCCCAGGTGTCCGGAACCTGCGCATCGCCGGCGAAGCTGGGCTGCGTCTCGTGCCCGTTGGAGCACCAGAAGGAGATGCGGATGCGCGGCGCGGACTCACCGCGCTCGGCCTCCCCCATCGGCCCCGCCCCGACCCGACTTCCTCGGATCGCGTTGCCACTTGCCACGGTCGTAACTCCCTGCGTAATGGTGCTGCAAAGCCTTCACATCAGCTGCGCTGCGGAACGCCACAGTCTACGTAAGGCCCAACGCGCGTCCAGTGAGCGGAGTTACCCGTCCAAGGACGCCGCCCTCATGATAGGCCGCGCCTCCGACGGGATGTCAGCTGCCGAGCTTCATCAGGACGCCGAGGACGACGATGCAGGCGAACCACAGCAGACCGACCACGATGGTGATGCGGTCCAGGTTGCGTTCGGCGACCGAGGAGCCGCCGACGGTGGACTGCATGCCACCGCCGAACATGTCGGACAGACCGCCGCCCTTCCCCTTGTGCATGAGCACCAGCATCATCAGCAGCAGGCTGAAGACGATGAGGGCGATCGAGAACCCGATGACCACGGCTGGACCAACTCTCTAGGACTGACGGACGGACGTACGGATCAAGAACGGATCAAGACATACAGATCAAGATCCATGGAACATATGGTGCGGGGCCGGGGACGGCGCTGCTGCACCGGTCCCGGCCCCGACAGGGTACGACGAGGGCTCCCCCTCGTCATAGCTGCTACTGGTCGCGGAAGCGGACGATCTTCACAAACTCGTCGGCGTCCAGCGACGCACCGCCGATCAGCGCGCCGTCGACGTCGGGCTGCGCCATGATCGCCGCGACGTTGCCGGACTTGACCGAGCCGCCGTACTGGATGCGGACCTTGTCGGCCAGCTCCTGGCCGTAGAGCTCGGCGAGGCGGCCCCGGATCGCCCCGCAGACCTCCTGCGCGTCCTCGGGGGTGGCGACCTCGCCGGTGCCGATGGCCCACACCGGCTCGTAGGCGATCACGATGGTCTCGGCCTGCTCGGCCGGCACGTCCTTCAGACCGCCGTCGAGCTGCGCGAGGGTGTGCGCGACCTGGTTGCCGGCCTTGCGGACGTCGAGGCCCTCGCCGACGCACAGGATCGGGGTGAGGCCGTGCCGGAAGGCCGCCTTGACCTTGGCGTTGCAGATCTCTTCGTTCTCGCCGTGGTACTGGCGGCGCTCGCTGTGGCCGACGGCCACGAACGTGCACTTGAGCTTGGCGAGCATGGCGCCGGAGATCTCACCGGTGTAGGCACCGGAGTCGTGCGCCGAGAGGTCCTGGGCGCCGTACTTGATCTTGAGCTTGTCGCCGTCGACCAGCGTCTGCACCGAGCGCAGGTCGGTGAACGGCGGCAGCACCGCGACCTCTACGGCGTCGAAGTCCTTGTCGGTGAGGGCGAAGGCGAGCTTCTGGACGTGCGCGATGGCCTCGAGGTGGTTGAGGTTCATCTTCCAGTTGCCCGCCATCAGCGGGGTGCGGTCACTCACGGTTGTTCAGTCCTCCAGTGCGGCAAGGCCGGGGAGCGTCTTGCCTTCGAGGTATTCGAGGCTGGCGCCGCCACCGGTCGAGATGTGGCCGAAAGCATTCTCGTCGAAGCCCAGCAGCCGGACCGCGGCGGCACTGTCACCGCCGCCGACGACGGTGAAGGCGTCCGACTTCAGCAGGCCCTGCGCAACGGCCTTGGTGCCGCCGGCGTAGTCGGGGTGCTCGAAGACGCCCATCGGGCCGTTCCAGAAGACGGTGGCCGCGTCGACGAGCTTCGCGGCGTAGAGCTCGCGGGTCTTCGGGCCGATGTCCAGCCCTTCCTTGTCGGCCGGGATGGCGTTCGCGGCGACGACCTCGGGGTGGGCCGGGGCCTTGGTCTTCAGGTCCGGGAATTCGGCCGAAACCAGCACGTCGACGGGGAGCACGAACTCCACGCCGCGCTTCTCGGCCCGCGCCAGGTACTCCAGGCAGGTCGGGACCTGGTCCTCCTGGAGCAGGGAGATGCCCACCTCGTGGCCCTTGGCCTTGAGGAAGGTGTACGCCATACCGCCGCCCACCAGGATGCGGTCGGCCTTCTCGATCAGCTGGTCGATGACGGCGAGCTTGTCGGAGACCTTGGCGCCGCCGAGCACGACCACGTAGGGGCGCTTGACGTCCTCGGTGAGCTTCTTCAGGACGCCGACCTCGGTGGCGATCAGGTCGCCGGCGGCGTGCGGAAGCCGCTTGGGGAGGTCGTAGACGGAGGCGTGCTTGCGGTGCACGGCGCCGAAGCCGTCGCCCACGTACAGGTCGGCCAGGGCGGCCAGCTGGTCGGCGAAGGCGCCGCGCTCGGCGTCGTCCTTGCTGGTCTCACCGGCGTTGAAGCGCAGGTTCTCCAGGACGGCCACCCGGCCGTCGGCCAGGCCCGCGGACACCGACCGGGCGGACTCGCCGACCGTGTCGGTCGCGAACGCCACGTCCTGGCCGAGGAGTTCGCCCAGCCGCTCGGCCGCCGGGGCCAGCGAGAACGCCGGGTCCGGGGCGCCCTTGGGGCGGCCCAGGTGGGAGGCGACGATCACCTTGGCGCCGCGCTCCACGAGCTTGGCGATCGTCGGGGCGACGGCGCGGATCCGGCCGTCGTCGGTGATGGTGGTGCCGTCCAGCGGCACATTCAGGTCGGCGCGGACGAAGACCCGCTTACCGGCTACCTGGAGGTCGTCGATCGTCTTCATGAGGAGTGACTCCATCACATGGGTCGGTCGGTCACGGAACGGGGCCCGTACGACGCGTCCTCGCGCCGTACGAGCCCCGTCCCCACATCTCGGTGCCTCGGGTGTCAACCAGAGATCAGAGCTGGCCGCCGACGAAGGCGGTCAGGTCCACCAGGCGGTTGGAGTAGCCCCACTCGTTGTCGTACCAGCCGACGACCTTGACCTGCTTGCCCTGAGCCATCGTCAGGGAGGAGTCGAAGGTGCAGGAGGCCGGGAAGTTCACGATGTCCGAGGAGACGATCGGGTCCTCGGTGTACTCCAGGATGCCCTTGAGCTGGCCCTCGGCGGCCTTCTGGAAGGCGGCGTTGATCTCGTCCTTGCTGACCTCGCGGTCGAGCTCCAGGACCAGGTCGGTGACCGAACCGGTGGGGACCGGCACGCGCATGGCGATGCCGTCCAGCTTGCCCTTGAGCTGCGGGAGGACCAGGGCGGTGGCCTTGGCGGCACCGGTCGAGGTCGGGATGATGTTCTCCGCGGCGGCGCGGGCGCGGCGCAGGTCGCTGTGCGGGAAGTCCAGGATGCGCTGGTCGTTGGTGTAGGCGTGGACCGTGGTCATCAGGCCCTTGACGATGCCGAAGTTCTCGTCGAGCACCTTCGCCATCGGCGCCACACAGTTGGTGGTGCAGGAGGCGTTGGAGATGACGTGGTGGTTGGCCGCGTCGTACTTGTCGTTGTTGACGCCCATCACGATGGTGATGTCCTCGCCCTTGGCGGGCGCGGAGATCAGGACCTTCTTGGCGCCGGCGGCGAGGTGCTTCGCGGCGTCCTCGCGCTTGGTGAAGATACCGGTCGACTCGATGACGATGTCGGCGCCCAGCTCGCCCCAGGGGAGGTTGGCCGGGTCGCGCTCGGCCATCGTCTTGAAGGTCTGGTCGCCGACCGTGATGGTGTCGTCGGTGTGGCTGACATCCTGCTTGAGGCGACCCAGAATGGTGTCGTACTTCAGCAGGTGGACCAGGGTGGCGTTGTCGGTCAGGTCGTTGACACCGACGATCTCGATGTCCGCACCCTGCTCCAGGAGCGCGCGGAAGTAGTTGCGACCAATGCGGCCGAATCCGTTGATGCCTACGCGGATCGTCACGAACCGATCTCCTCGTTGGTACGCCGGCGCACTTACCGGCGAGCTGTATGGGATGTCCCCGACCGCCTCCGACCCTACCCCCTGAACGAGACGTACGTGACATTGACAAAAGCGCTTCCGTAGTCTCAAACGAGCGCTCTCGGCCGCCTCGTTCGCCGCCTGCCCGCGCCTCCCCCGACGGCACCGCTGCGGAAGTGACGCCGGGGAGCGAGGGGGACGCCGACGGCGTACCGGGCACGGGGCCGTCAGCCGACCATGCCCTCGGCGAGCTCCTCGGAGAGGTTGGACTCCGTGCCGGGGATGCCCAGGTCCTGGGCGCGCTTGTCGGCCATCGCCAGCAGACGGCGGATCCGACCGGCGACCGCGTCCTTGGTCAGCGGCGGGTCGGCGAGAGCGCCCAACTCCTCCAGGGAGGCCTGCTTGTGCTCCATGCGCAGTCGGCCGGCCGCCGCGAGGTGCTCGGGGACCTCCTCGCCGAGGATCTCCAGGGCCCGCTGGACCCGGGCGCCGGCGGCGACCGCGGCCCGCGCCGAGCGGCGGAGGTTGGCGTCGTCGAAGTTCGCCAGGCGGTTGGCGGTGGCCCGGACCTCGCGGCGCATCCGCCGCTCCTCCCAGGCGAGCACCGACTCGTGGGCGCCGAGCCGCGTCAGCAGCGCGCCGATCGCATCACCGTCACGGACGACGACACGGTCCACGCCGCGCACCTCACGGGCCTTGGCGCCGATGCCCAGCCGGCGGGCGGCCCCGACCAGGGCGAGCGCCGCTTCGGGGCCGGGGCAGGTGACCTCCAGGGAGGACGAGCGGCCCGGTTCGGTGAGCGAGCCGTGCGCCAGGAAGGCACCGCGCCAGGCCGCCTCGGCGTCGCAGGTCGCACCGGAGACCACCTGCGGCGGCAGACCGCGGATGGGGCGGCCACGGCCGTCCACCAGACCGGTCTGGCGGGCCAGCTGGTCGCCGCCGGCCACCACGCGTACCACGTAGCGGCTGCCGCGCCGCAGCCCGCCGGGGGCCATCACCACCAGGTCGGAGCTGTGGCCGAAGATCTCCAGGATGTCCTTGCGCAGCCGGCGGGCGGCGATGCCCGTGTCCAGCTCCGCCTCGATCACAATGCGTCCGCTGACCAGGTGCAGTCCACCCGCGAACCGCAGGATCGACGAGACCTCCGACTTCCGGCAGCAGGTCCGGGTGACGGGGAGCCGGGAGATCTCATCCTTCACCGCAGCCGTCATCGCCATGGGCCGATCCTTCCATGCATCCGAAAAATACGGTCGTACGCGGCTGCCAGCAGCTCCGGGTCGTGCCGGTCGGGGGCTCCCCCGGCGCTCGACCGGGCGTCGTCTCCTTGTGCGGCGACCGTCGCCAGCTCGACCTCGCTGCCGACGAGCTGCTTGGCGGCAACCGTCAGACCGTCGATGTCGAGCACGGCGGCCCTGTCGGCCAGCACCACGTCGAAGGCGAGTTTAGGGGCGTGTCGGGCCAAAACCTCCAAATGACGCTGCGGGGAGAAGCCATCGGTTTCGCCGGGTTGCGGCGCGAGGTTGAGCGAGAGGACCTTCCGGGCCTTCGTCTCCTCCAGCGCCTCGCGCAGCTCCGGCACCAGCAGGTGCGGGATCACGGAGGAGAACCAGGAGCCGGGGCCGAGCACCACCCAGTCGGCGTCGCGCACCGCGGCGACCGCCTCGGGGACGGCCGGCGGGTCCTCGGGGACGACGTGGACGGCCTGCACCTCACCGGGGGTGAGCGCGACGGTGGCCTGGCCACGGACCGTGGAGACCTCGTCCGGGCGCTCCGGATCGTGGCCCCTGACCTGGGCCTGGAGCTCCAGGGGCACCGCCGACATGGGCAGTACCCGGCCGTGCGCGCCGAGCAGCCTGCCGACCAGGTCGAGCGCCTGGACGTGGTCGCCCAGCTGCTCCCACAGGGCGACGATCAGCAGATTGCCGACCGCGTGGTCGTGCAGCTCGCCCTCGCTCTGGAAGCGGTGCTGGATGACCCGGGCCCAGGTCTGGCCCCAGTCGTCGTCGCCGCACAGCGCGGCCAGCGCCTTGCGCAGGTCGCCGGGCGGCAGCACGCCCAGTTCGTCGCGGAGCCGGCCGCTGGATCCGCCGTCGTCGGCGACCGTGACGACGGCCGTCAGATCACCCGTGATGCGGCGCAGCGCGGCCAGCGACGCGGACAGGCCCATGCCGCCGCCGAGCGCCACCACCTTGGGCGTGGCGCCCTTGCTCGCACGGCCGCTGGGGACGAATCTGCGGACCCGGCGCAGCCGTGGTGTACCCCTGCTCACTCGCGCCCCATGTCCCGGTGGACAACGACGGTTTCCACCCCTTCGGAGACCAGGCGGCGGGCCAGCTTCTCGGACATCGCGACGCTGCGGTGCTTGCCGCCCGTACAGCCGACGGCGATGGTCACATAGCGCTTGCCCTCGCGGCGGTAGCCCTCGGCGACGATGCGCAGCAGCTCGGCGTAGCCGTCCAGGAACTCCTTGGAGCCGGGCTGGCTGAAGACGTAGCCGGAGACCTCGTCGTTCAGGCCGGTGAAGGGCCGCAGCTCGGGGACCCAGTGCGGGTTGGGGATGAAGCGGCAGTCGATGACCATGTCGGCGTCGACCGGCAGGCCGTACTTGAAGCCGAAGGACATGACCGTGGCGCGCAGTTCGGGCACCTCTTCGCCGGCGAACTGGGCGTCCATCTTGGCGCGCAGCTCATGGACGTTGAGGCTGGAGGTGTCGATGACCAGGTCGGCGTCGCCGCGCAGTTCGCGCAGCAGATCGCGCTCGGCGGCGATGCCGTCGACGATCCGGCCGTCGCCCTGGAGGGGGTGCGGGCGGCGCACCGACTCGAAGCGGCGCACCAGGGCCTCGTCGGAGGACTCCAGGAAGACGATGCGGCGCTTGACGTTCTGTGCGTCCAGGGTCGCCAGGGACTCCTTGAGGTTGGCGAAGAAGCGGCGGCCGCGGACGTCGACGACGACCGCGATCCGGGCGACGTTGCCCTGCGAGCGGGCCCCCAGGTCGACCATCGGCGGGATCAGCTCGGGCGGGATGTTGTCGACGACGAACCAGCCGAGGTCCTCCAGGCACTTCGCGGCCGTGCTGCGGCCGGCGCCGGACATCCCGGAGATGATCACCAGCTCGGGGATGGCGGCGCTCTCTCCCTGGTCGGACTCGCGCATCGTGCCCGTACTCACCTGTGCACCGTCTCTCTCGGTTTCCTGCGTCTCGTGCTCTGTACTCATCGTTCCTGCCCCCGTTCTGCCGACAACGCGGCCGGTGGGACCCCGTCATCCTCAATGATCTCTCCTGTGGCGGTGTTCACCGCAGGAGCGGACGGTGCCGCCCCGGCCAGTGCCGCGACGACCGTCTCCGCCGTCTTCCGGCCGACGCCCGGGACCTCGCAGATCTCGTCGATCGTCGCGGCCCGGAGCTTCTTCAGCGAACCGAAGTGCTTGAGCAGCGCCTGGCGGCGGGTGTCGCCCAGGCCCTCGACGGTGTCGAGCGGCGAGGTCTTCAGCCGCTTGCCGCGCTTGCTGCGCTGGTAGGTGATGGCGAAGCGGTGGGCCTCGTCACGGACCCGCTGGAGGAGGTAGAGGCCCTCGCTGCTGCGCGGCAGCACCACCGGGTCGTCGTCCGCGGGCAGCCAGACCTCTTCGAGGCGCTTGGCCAGGCCGCAGACCGCGACGTCGTCGATGCCGAGCTCGTCCAGGGCCCGCCGGGCCGCCGCGACCTGCGGGGCGCCGCCGTCGACCACCACGAGCTGGGGCGGGTAGGCGAAGCGCTTGGGGCGGCCGTCGTCGTCGACGGGGCGGCCGGCGGCCGGATCCGCGCCGTCCCCGTCCGCCTCTGCCGCCGGGAGGCCCTCGGCCGGCTCCTCGGTCCACTCGCCGGACTTCTGCTTCTCCTGGAGGTAGCGCTTGAAGCGGCGACCGATGACCTCGTGCATGGACCGGACATCGTCCTGCCCCGCGAAGCCCTTGATCTGGAAGCGGCGGTATTCGCTCTTCCGGGCGAGACCGTCCTCGAACACCACCATCGAGGCGACCACGTCCTCGCCCTGGAGGTGGGAGATGTCGAAGCACTCGATGCGCAGCGGCACCGAGTCCAGGCCGAGGGCCTCGGCGATCTCTTCGAGGGCCCGGGAGCGGGTGGTCAGGTCGGAGGCGCGCTTGGTCTTGTGCAGGGCCAGCGCCTGCTGGGCGTTGCGGCCGACGGTGGCCATCAGGTCCTTCTTGTCACCGCGCTGCGGGATGCGCAGCGAGACCTGGGAGCCGCGGCGCTGGGTGAGCCACTGGGCGATCGGTTCGACCGGCTCGGGGAGCGCCGGGACCAGGACCTCCTTGGGAACCGCGTCGCCCTGCTCCTCGCCGTACAGCTGCTGAAGGGCGTGTTCGACGAGGTCGCCGGTGGTGACCGCCTCGACCTTGTCGGTGACCCAGCCGCGCTGGCCGCGCACCCGGCCGCCACGGACGTGGAAGATCTGGACCGCGGCCTCCAGTTCGTCCTCGGCGACGGCGATCAGGTCGGCGTCGGTGGCGTCCGCGAGCACCACGGCGTTCTTCTCCATGGCCCGCTTGAGCGCGCCTATGTCGTCGCGCAGCCGGGCGGCGCGCTCGTACTCCATCTCCTCGGCGGCGTCCTGCATCTGCCGCTCCAGGCGGCGGATGTACGCACCGGTGCGGCCGGCCATGAAGTCGCAGAACTCCTCGGCCAGTTCACGGTGCTCGTCGGCGGAGATCCGGCCGACGCAGGGGGCCGCGCACTTGCCGATGTAGCCCAGCAGACAGGGGCGGCCGATCTGGGCGGAGCGCTTGAAGACACCGGCGGAGCACGTCCGCACCGGGAAGACACGGAGCATCAGGTCGACGGTCTCGCGGATGGCCCAGGCGTGGGCGTACGGACCGAAGTAGCGCACGCCCTTCTTCTTGGCGCCGCGCATGACCTGGACGCGCGGGAACTCCTCGTTGAGGGTCACCGCGAGGTACGGATAGCTCTTGTCGTCGCGGTACTTGACGTTGAAGCGGGGGTCGAACTCCTTGATCCAGCTGTACTCCAGCTGGAGCGCCTCGACCTCGGTGGAGACCACGGTCCACTCCACGGAGGCGGCGGTGGTCACCATCGTCCGCGTACGCGGGTGGAGGGCCGCCAGGTCCTGGAAGTAGTTGGCCAGGCGCTGGCGCAGGCTCTTGGCCTTGCCGACGTAGATGACGCGGCCGTGCTCGTCGCGGAACTTATAGACCCCCGGCGAGTCGGGGATCTGTCCCGGCTTGGGTCGATAGCTGCTGGGGTCTGCCATGAACACCACCCTACTGACCGCCACCGACAATCACGGTTTCCGGACCGCTTCCGTTCCGGGCCGGGGCGGTTACGGGCGGTGGGGGGGCTCCGGCACGGGCCGGCGGGGGGGGTGGGGCGGGGACGCGGGCGTCACGCCCCCTCCCCGAGGGGGGAGGGGGCGTGGGGGCCACCTCGGTGCCCGCCACCCGGCGGGGCCGCACGGCCCCGCCGGGCGCGCTGGCTCACCGGCGCACCGGCTCAGCGGCCGCTGTGCCGCCTGCGCAGCGCCGCCGTGGCCGACAGCCCCAGGGCCAGCAGGGCGGCCGCGCCCGCCACGGTGGTGGCGGCGATCACCGGGAGGCCGTCGGCCGCGACCGCACCGGCCGCGACGGGCTGCCGGGCGGCCTCCGCCCGGCCGGCGGACGGCTTGCCGGCGGGCCCGTGGGCGGCGGCAGGCCCCTCGGCCGGCCCCGCCGCCGCGGAACCGTCCGCCGGCCCGTAGCCGCCCGCCTCGCCGCGCTTGTCGTACGCCGAGCCGGGGAGCTTGTCCCGGTACGCCTTCGTCACCCGCTGCCGGTACGCGGCGAGGGTGGTGCCGTGCGCGCCGACCGCCGTGCGGGCGGTGGCGTTCAGCGGCTCGATGCGGTCACCCCGCTGGAGGTACCAGGCGTCGATCTGCGGCTCGTGGAAGACCGTGCCGGCGGCGTCCCGGTCGGTCCCGGCCGCGGTGTAGCGGATCTCGTCGTCCCCACTGGCGATGTTGACGACCTTCCAGGCGCCGGCCTGCCGCGCGGTCCACACGGAGGCGGTGCGGCCGTCGGGGGCGACGGCCTTGCTGGCGAGGAACTCCAGCCGGGCGACCGGGGCGTCGGCCTTGCCGCGGACGAAGTCCGGGGACAGGGCGTAGACGGGGACGGTGCCGCCCTCGATGTGCGGGGCGGCCTGGGAGGCGCCCGGGGCGAGGGCGCGGGCGCCGCTGCGCTTGCGGTCGGCGGCGAAGAAGCGGGCGAGGGTCTCCAGGGTCGCGGGGGCGGTGGCCGCCTCGCGGGCGGCGGCGACGCTCGCCCGGGCCGGTGCCTGCGGCGCGGGTACGGGTGCGGCGGACGCGACCTGCGGGGCGAGCCCGACGACGGCGGTGGCGACCGCTCCGGCGGCGACGGCGCGCAGGGCGGTTGCGGTGCGCGCGGTGGTGCGCTTCGTCATGGCGTCAGGCCCCTATCCGGTAGAGGGAGTGCGTCCAGGAGAAGGAGCTGCCGTCCACGTAGTAGTCGAAGTCCCCCCAGTTGTAGCGGTTGTTGCTGCCCCAGGGGTCGCCCCAGTAGAGCCAGCCGCGGTCGGCGTCGTAGCCGTAGACGACGTGCATGTGGCCGCCGCCCGAAGACCACTGGATGCGGGTCTCGACGGGGCGGTTGGCGTTGATCTCGTTCTGGACGGTGCCGTAGCGGAGCCAGCCCGACACATAGGAGCCGGAGTTGATGCCCATCCAGTCGAACGCGTTCTGCACATCGGCCAGGGTGGCCTGGTTGTTGGGGCAGGAGCTTCCCTGTGTGCGGTTGAACGCGGCGTTGCAGAACTGGTTCTGGCTGTACGTCCTGCCGTACCAGGACGCGATGGTGTTCCCGGAGGCGGCCCAGCACCAGTTGGTCTGCTCCTGGGCCTGCATGGTGATGTCGAGGCGGTTGGCGGCGAGCGGTGCGGCCGCGGTGTCCACGGTGGTGACGGCGGTCGCCGGGCGGGCGTGGGGGGTGGCCGCGGCGGCGTTCGTCCCGGGGAGCGTGGTCAGTGCGACGGCGGTGAGTGCCGCGGCCGACAGCCATCTGCGGCGGGAACTGCGCGCGAGGGGCGCACGGGTCATGGCGTTCCTCCCGATGGGGGGTGAGGGGGAGAGAGGAGCGCATCCGGATGCTTGCGAAGGAGCATCGGGTGTTGTCGCAGGCAGGTCAACACGCTTGAATGCGGAAGGACATGGGGGTGTGGACGAACGGGCCCGGATGTGAACGGCCGGTGCCCGGCGTACTGCAGTGAACAGGCAGGAAGAGCACGCGGCGCGCGATCCGGTTGTGAACGTTCACCCGCGCGCCGGAGGATTGAGGCAATGGCACAGAACGCTCCCCAGTCGGCCGAGCTGACACAACTGCTGCGGACCGGACCGTTCCATCTCGCACTGCGCTCCGCGCTCACCGCCCGGGGGCTCGCCCTCACTCGCGTCCAGCACAAACTCGCCCAGCGCGGCATCACCATCGGGGTGACCAGCCTCAGCTACTGGCAGCAGGGCGCCCGGCGGCCGCAGCGCCCCGAGTCGCTGCGGGCGGTGCGTGCCCTGGAGGAGGTCCTGGACCTGCCGGCGCACTCCCTGCACCGGCTGCTGGTCCCGGAGGGCGGCGCCCGCCCGGAGTTCGAGCGGCCGGCCACCCGCTCGTACCGCTCGCTGGTGGCGCCCGCCGACGCGTTGCAGCGGCTCTTCGCCGAGCTGGAGACCCCTGCGGACGGCGGGCTGCACACCGTGGGGCACCACGAGTGGGTGCGGATCGGACCCGAGCGCCAGCTGGTCGAACGGGAGTCGCTCCAGGTGGTGCGGGCGCACCGGGACGGTGTGGACCGCTACGTCGCCATCCATCGGGGCGAGACGGGCTGCGAGCCGTCCCGGGTGCGGGTGCGGACCGGGGAGAACTGCCGGCTGGGCCGGGTGCGGGGGAACGCGGAGGCCGGGGTGGTGGTCGCCGAGCTGCTCTTCGACACCCGGCTGCGAGCCGGTGACACCCATGTCTTCGGCTACGCCTTCGAGGACGGCAGCGGCGGCCCGAGCGTCGAGTATCTGCGCGGTTTCAGCTTCGCCGGCGGCCAGTACGTCCTTCAGGTGCGCTTCGACGGGGCCGCGTTGCCGGTGCGCTGCCGCCGCTTTGCCCAGGTCTCCGCGGGCGCCCCGCGCAGCGCCCAGCAGGAGCTGACGCTGAGCGGCCGGCACCACTCCGTCCACCTGGTGGAGCAGGGGGTACGGCCCGGAATACTCGGCGTCGGGTGGGATTGGGGATAAGGCGGCACGGGGTGGGACTGGGGATAGTTCGGCATGGGGTGGGACTGGGGATGACGCGGCACCGGCCGGGGCTGGCGGTGGCGGTGGTCGTGCGGGGCCGGTTCAGCCCGCCACCAGCGTGCCGTTCTTGACCTTGACCGGGACCTCTTCCAGTGGGCGGGTCGCCGGGCCCTGGGCGACCTTGCCCGTGGTCGCCTCGAAGCGGCTGCCGTGCAGCGGGCAGACGCCCTGCCCCTTCTCGATCTTGTTCAGGATCGCGCCCATGTGCGTGCACACGATGCTGAAGCACTTGAACGCGCCCTTGGTGGGCTGTGAGACCAGCAGCCGCTGGGCGCCGTAGAGCTTGGCGCCGCCGACCGGCACCTCCGCGGCCGGGCCCAGCTCGACCGGCGCGTCCGAGGACGGCCGGTTGCTCGACTGCTCCCCCGAGGCGCAGGCGGCGGCGCCGAAGCACACGGCGCCCGCGAGCGCGGCCCCGCGCAGCACGGTCCGACGGTCGGGGGACGCACTCATGTCGCAACTCCTGATCAGTGGGGCGGCGCCGGACTCCTGATCAGTGGGCGGCGCCGACGCCCGACGATACCGGGGCGGTGTGCGCGCCGACGCAGCGGTCCGCCGCGTCCCTCAGCAGGTCCGCTTCGACCTCCTCCAGGCTGGGCCCTTCGGTCTCCGGTTGGCCTCCGGTTGGTCTCCGGCAGCAGCCGGTGGACGAAGGGGAAGGCCGGCAGGGTGGTACCGGCGAAGCGTGCGCGTAAACGCTTACGCAAGCGTTTACGTTTGCGGGTCGATACTCGTAGGGTGTTGAACTCGCGGGACGGGGCCGTGCCGGGAGCGGCCCGTGGGCGCCGGCGTGGCGCCCGATACGCGGGGAGGAGGAGCGGGATGACGACGATGACGGACGTGGCACGGCGGGCGGGGGTCTCCGTCGCCACGGTCTCGCACGTGCTGAACGACACCCGGCCGGTGCGCCCGGACACCCGGGCCGCGGTGCTCGGTGCCATCGAGGAGCTCGGCTACACCCACAACACCCTGGCCCGCTCGCTGGTCACCTCCCGCACCCGCTCGATCGGCCTGGCGGTGTCCGCGATCAGCAACCCGTACTTCACCGAGATCCTCCAGGGCGTCGAGGCCGGGGCGCTCCAGGCCGGCTACAGCCTGCTGATCGCCGATCCGCACGACGATCCGCGGCACGAGCGCACGGTCGTCCGACTGCTGCACGAGCGGCGGGTGGACGGAATGATCGTCGCGCCGTCCGCGGAGCCCGCGGAGATGGTCGGGTATCTGGCCCGGCGCGCGGTGCCGGCGGTCTTCCTGGACCGGTTGGTGGGCGACGAGCACGACCAGGTGTGCGCCGAGAGCACCGGCCCGGTGCGCCACCTGGTGGAGCACCTGGCCGACCTGGGGCACACCCGGATCGGGCTGGTGGCCGGCCTGCCCGGCCTCAGCACGACGACCGAGCGGGTCCAGGGCTACCGCGAGGGGCTGCGCGCCCGCGGACTGCCGTTCGCGCCCGAGCTCCTCGCCGGCGGCAACTCCGAGGCGGAGGGCGCGCAGGACGCCACCCGCCGGCTGCTCGCCGCGCCGGAACCGCCCACCGCACTGATCACCGCCAACAACGCGATGACGATCGGTGCGCTCCGGGCGCTCAGCGAACTGGGCCTGGAGGTGCCCCGGGACATCGCGCTGGCCTGCTTCGACGACTTCTCCTGGGCCGACCTCTTCACCCCCCGGCTGACCGCGATCGCCCAGCCGAGCAAGGACATCGGGGCCGCGGCGGTCCGGCTGCTGCTGGAGCGCCTGGAGGCACCGGACCGGCCGCCGCGCACGCTCCGCCTCCCCTGCACCTTCGTGCACCGCACCTCCTGCGGCTGTGCCGCACCCGCCCCGGCCACTCCCCCGGCCGCCCCGGAAAGGAACCGCACCCCGTGATCGTCGTCGCCGGCGAGGCGTTGATCGACCTCGTCCCCAGCCCACAGGCCCCTTCCCCGGACCGCCGTTCCCCGGACCACCGCTCCCTGGACGGGGAGTTGCCGCCGCTGCTGCCGCGGCGCGGCGGCGGGCCCTACAACACCGCGGTCGCGCTGGGACGGCTGGGTTCGCCCACCGCGTTCTGCTCGCGCATCTCCACCGACGCCTTCGGCGAGGCGCTGCTGCGCGGACTGCACGGCGCCGGGGTGGACACCTCGCTGGTGCAGCGCGGCGGTGAGCCGACCACCCTTGCGGTGGCGGACATCAGCCCGGACGGCTCGGCGGGCTACGGCTTCTACGCCGACGGCACCGCGGACCGGCTCTTCACCCTGCCGCCGGCGCTGCCCGACGCGGTCCGGGCGCTGTCGCTGGGCACCTGCTCGCTCGTACTGGAGCCGGGCGCGAGCGCGTACGAGGCGCTGCTGCGGCGCACCGCCGCACGCGGTGTCCTCACCGCGCTGGACCCCAACATCCGGCCCGGCCTGATCTCCGACCCGGACGCCTACCGGTCCCGTTTCCGCTCCTGGCTGCCCGACGTCACGCTGCTGAAGCTGTCGGAGGAGGACGCGCTGTGGCTGGCGGGATCGGGCAACGGGCCGGTTCCGCCGGCCCGGCCCGATGGGGGTCCGGCCGGCCGGTCGGAGCCGGACCTCGGGGAGCGCGGAAGGCCCTTGGGGGAGGGCGGGGACTGGGAGACGGTGACTGCGGCCGCCCGGGAGTGGCTGGGCGCGGGACCCGCGGCGATCGTGATCACCCGGGGCGGGGACGGGCTGACGGTACTGACGCCGGACGGCGCCGCGCGGACCGTCCCCGGCGAGCGGGTCACGGTGGTCGACACGATCGGCGCCGGCGACACCGTCAATGCGGCGCTGCTGCACCGTCTGGACGCCCATGGCGCCCTCTCCCGCGCCGGCCTCGCCGCCCTCGGCGAGGGCGACTGGCAGGACATCCTGGGCTTCGCCGCCCGTGCGGCCGCCATCACCTGCTCGCGGGCGGGCGCGGAGCCGCCGTTCGCCGCGGAGCTGGCGGCGTAACCGGGCGGTCAATACGGCGCCGACGCGGCGCACCCAGCCCGCGCCGGGTGCGGAGTGTACGGAGGGCTGGGGGCGGCCGGCGCGCGCTGGATGCGCGGGGCCGGGGTCGTCAGGCTCCGTCGGCGTCCGGGGCCGCGGGGGCCGATCGGGGCATCAGGTCGGTACGGTCCAGGACCGGGCAGCCGAGGGCCGCGGCGAGATGGACCCTCTGACGGCCCGTCAACCGATTGCTGAAGATCACCGCGGCGGCCTCCGTCGCGGCGCGCTCGGCGGCGAGGGCGCGGAGCTTGCCGGACCCCAGGACCGTGGTGGCCGAGAGGGGACGGCTCATCGCCCGTACGCCACCGCGGGAGACACCGCGGCGCTGTACGTGGCTGCCGGCGACCACCGCGCCCCGCGCCGCCAGCTCGGCGGCCAGCGCCGCCATCACCGTGGCGGGGTCGGGTACCGAGGCCGGGAACAGGCCGGCGATCAGGACCGTACGGCCGGCCAGCTCCGGGAGGGTGGGCGGTGCCGGCCGCCGGCCCCGACGTGGCCTCGCCCCGCCGCCCGGCACCCGTATCCGTCGCCCGGAGCGGGCACGCGGCAGCGCGCCGTGCCTCCGGCCGCGACCACTGCTGCGCACCGAGCTCCCTCTCCCCCGCATCCGAGGCGCTCCGGTCCGCCGTCCTTCCGTGCCGGCGACGGGCCGGGCACCGACCCCCTCCGCGGACGGGGGCCGGTGACGGCGCTGGTCGAACGGCCCGCTGACGGCGGGCCGTTCGGCCTTCAGGACGTGCGGGTCCGCGACGTCGTCTTCTTGGCCGCGGTCTTCTTCGCGACGGTCTTCTTGGCCGCGGCCTTCTTGGCGGCCGGCTTCTTCGTCCCCGGGTTCGCCGCCGGTCCCGGGTTCCCCGCCGAGCCCGCCACCGTCGCGGCGTCACTGACCCGGTCGCCGAGGATCTCCCGGAGGAACTTGCCGGTGTGGCTGGCCGGGATCGACGCGATCTCCTCGGGCGTGCCCTCGGCGACGACCAGTCCGCCGCCGTTGCCGCCCTCGGGGCCCATGTCGATGATCCAGTCCGCCGTCTTGATCACATCGAGGTTGTGCTCGATGACGATCACCGTGTTGCCCTTGTCGACCAGCCCGGACAGCACCTTGATCAGCTTGCTGATGTCGTCGAAGTGCAGACCGGTGGTCGGCTCGTCGAGGACGTAGACCGTGCTGCCCGTCGAACGCTTCTGGAGCTCGCTGGCGAGCTTGACGCGCTGCGCCTCACCGCCGGAGAGCGTCGGCGCGGACTGTCCCAGGCGGACGTAGCCGAGACCGACCTCGTTGAGCGTCTTGAGGTGCCGGGCGATGGTCGGCACCGCCTCGAAGAAGCTCAGCGCCTCCTCGATGGGCATGTCCAGCACCTCGGCGATGGACTTGCCCTTGTAGTGGACCTCCAGCGTCTCGCGGTTGTAGCGCGCACCGTGGCAGACCTCGCACGGGACGTACACGTCCGGCAGGAAGTTCATCTCGATCTTGATCGTGCCGTCGCCGGAGCAGTTCTCGCAGCGGCCGCCCTTGACGTTGAACGAGAAGCGTCCCGGCAGATAGCCGCGGACCTTGGCCTCCATCGTCTCCGCGAAGAGCTTGCGGACGTGGTCGAAGACACCGGTGTACGTGGCCGGGTTGGAGCGCGGGGTGCGGCCGATGGGCGACTGGTCGACATGCACGACCTTGTCCACCAGGTCGTCGCCCGCGACCCGGGTGTGCCGGCCCGGCACCGACTTGGCGCCGTTCAGCTCGCGCGCCAGGTGGGTGTAGAGGATGTCGTTGACCAGCGTCGACTTGCCGGAGCCGGAGACGCCGGTGACGGCGGAGAACACCCCGAGCGGGAACGAGACGTCGATGTCGCGGAGGTTGTTCTCCTTCGCGCCGTGGACCGTCAGCTGCCGCTTGGGGTCGGCGGGCCGTCGGATGTCCGGTGTCGCGATGGCCTTCTTGCCGGACAGGTACTGGCCGGTGATCGACTCCTTGTTGGCCAGCAGCTGCTTCATCGGGCCGCTGTGCACGACCTTGCCGCCGTGCTCACCGGCGCCCGGGCCGATGTCCACGACCCAGTCCGCGACCTTGATGGTGTCCTCGTCGTGCTCCACCACGATCAGGGTGTTGCCCATGTCCCGCAGCCGCACCAGGGTTTCGATCAACCGGTGGTTGTCGCGCTGGTGCAGACCGATCGACGGCTCGTCGAGGACGTAGAGCACGCCGACCAGACCCGAACCGATCTGGGTGGCGAGGCGGATGCGCTGGGCCTCACCGCCGGAGAGGGTGCCGGCCGCGCGGTTCAGCGAGAGGTAGTCCAGGCCGACGTCGACCAGGAACTTCAGCCGCTCGTTGACCTCCTTGAGGACCCGCTCGGCGATCTTCTTCTCGCGGGCGTCGAGCTTCATGTCCCGCAGGAAGTCGGCGCAGTCGCTGATCGACAGGGCCGCGACCTCGGCGATCGACTTCCCCTGGATCGTGACGGCGAGCACGATGGGCTTGAGCCGGGTGCCCTCACACGTGGGGCAGGGCACCTCGCGCATATAGCCCTCGAAGCGCTCGCGACTGCTGTCGCTCTCGGCTTCGGAGTGCCGCCGCTTGACGAACGGCACGGCGCCCTCGAAGGGCGTGGTGTAGGCCCGCTGGCGGCCGTACCGGTTGCGGTAGCGCACCTCGATCTGGGTCTTGTGGCCGTACAGCAGCGCCTTCTTGGCGCGGGCCGGCAGCCCGGCCCAGGGGATGTCCGTACGGAATCCGAGGGCGTCCGCCAGCGCGCCGACCAGGCGGCCGAAGTAGTCCTTGGTGTGGCCGCCGGACCAGGGGTGGATGGCGCCCTCGTCGAGCGAGCGGTCCTCGTCGGGGATGATCAGCTCGGCGTCGACCTCCATCCGCGTGCCGATGCCGGTGCAGTCCGGGCAGGCGCCGAAGGGCGAGTTGAAGGAGAAGGAGCGGGGCTCCAGCTCCTCGAAGGACAGGTCGTCGTAGGCGCAGTACAGATGCTCCGAGTACATCCGCTCGCGCTGCGGGTCGTCCGGCTCCAGGTCGACGAAGTCGAGGATGACCATGCCGCCGGAGAGCCCGAGGGCGGTCTCGACCGAGTCGGTCAGGCGGCGCTTGGCGCTGTCCTTGACCGTGAGGCGGTCGACGACCACCTCGATCGTGTGCTTCTCCTGCTTCTTCAGCTTGGGCGGCTCGGCGAGGTGGATCGTCTCCCCGTCGACTCTCGCCCGGCTGTAGCCCTTGGTCTGGAGGTCGGCGAAGAGATCGACGAACTCGCCCTTGCGCTCGCGCACCAGGGGGGAGAGCACCTGGAAGCGGCTGCCCTCCGGGAGCTCCAGCACCTTGTCGACGATGGCCTGCGGCGACTGCCGGGCGATCGGCCGCGCGCACTCGGGGCAGTGCGGCTTGCCGATGCGGGCGAAGAGCAGGCGGAGGTAGTCGTAGACCTCGGTGATCGTGCCGACCGTCGAGCGCGGGTTGCGCGAGGTCGACTTCTGGTCGATCGAGACCGCGGGGGACAGGCCCTCGATGAAGTCCACATCGGGCTTGTCCATCTGCCCGAGGAACTGCCGGGCGTAGGAGGAGAGCGACTCGACATAGCGCCGCTGCCCCTCGGCGAAGATCGTGTCGAAGGCGAGCGAGGACTTGCCCGACCCGGAGAGGCCCGTGAAGACGATCAGGGAGTCGCGGGGGAGGTCGAGCGAGACGTTCTTGAGGTTGTGCTCGCGAGCGCCACGGACGATGAGACGGTCGGCCACGCCGGTCGGCACCTTTCTTGGAGAGGGGCGGGAGCCGCGGCTCTGCGTCCGCCGCTCGATGAGTGAGCAGAGGCGGCGGAGCGGAGCGGAGCCCCCGCCCCAGGGTATGGGGCCCGCCGCGGCACTGTCTTTGGGATGCCACACACGAGCCTATAGCACGCGCATTCGATTTACGGGGCCCGTCAGCCCTCTTCACCCAAACGTGTGGCGGCGCCACAACCTTCCCGCCCCGCCCCACGCCCGTACGCTGCGCAAACGCCGCCCCGCGCGGAAGGGGCCGGCACGCAACCCGGCGGGCGCCCCACCCCGGCCGGCTCAGCCGGAACCCGGCAGCGCTCGCTCCAGCGCGTCGAACGTGCTCCGCAGCACCTCCACCTGCTCAACGGCGACCTCGTCCACCGGGTCACCCGCGAGCTGCCGGACCGCGGCGTGCGCGTACGCGGCCCGGATCCCCGCGACGATCAGCGCCGCGGCCAGCCGGGCGCGCTGGTCGGGCCGCCCACCCCCGACGCCCCCATCCCCACCCCTGCCCCTGTCCCCGCCCTCGTCCCCGTCGGCAGCCTCGACGAGGAGCCCGGCGAGGACGTCCTCCAGCTCCTCGACCGCCTCGCGTCCCCGCGCCCGCAGCGCCGGCGAGTCCAGCACCGTGCGCCAGAAGTGCGCGAACCCCTCCCCCACCCCGGCCAGGGGGTGCCGCTGCGCCAGCAGGTCGAGGGTGAGCCGGCGCAGCGCGGTCAGCGGCGACTCGCCCGCGGCGCGCTCCCGGACGGCGCGGGTGAGCAGTTCGCGCCCCTCCGGGATCCGGTCGAGGAAGAGGTCCTCCTTGCGCGGGAAGTAGTTGAAGACGGTCATCGTGGAGACTTCGGCGGCCCGCGCCACCTCGGCGACGGTGACGTTGTCGAAGCCGCGCTCGATGAACAGCAGGGTGGCCTCGCCGGAGATCCGCTGCCGGGTGCGCAGCTTCTTGCGCTCGCGCAGCGACAGCCGCCCGTCCTCCTCGCCGAAGCCGGTCTCCGCCCATCGGCCGCCGACCCGCCCGTCACCGGTCCCCTCGGCGCCGTCGCGCCGCCGCTCATCCGCCATGGCCGGAATTCTAGGCCGCCCTCCGAAAAATTTTTTACCCACAACAAATTTTTAGTGACTACAATCCCGACCATGACCCATGACGCAGACGTAGTCGTGGCAGGGGGCGGCCCGGTGGGGCTGATGCTCGCCTGCGAACTGGCACTGGCGGACGTCTCGGTCGTCGTCCTGGAGCGACTGACCGAGGTGGACACGAAGATCAAAGCGGGGGCGATCAACTCCCCCAGCGCGGAGGCCTTCTACCGGCGCGGGATGCTGCCCGAGCTGGCAGAGGTGCAGCGCGGCGCCATCGAGAAGTTCGGCGCGTTCCTGCGGCAGCGGCAGACCGCGGGCGCCGCCGGGGTGAAGCTGCCGCCGAGGTTCGCCGGTCACTTCGCCGGCATCATGCTGCGCGGCGACCTCCTGGACACGTCCGACCCGGACTTCGACGCCCCCGGACCGGCCGGCGAGGTCGGCCTGGTGCCCCAGGAGGCCCTGGAACGGCTGTTGGCCGACCGCGCGGCCGAGCTGGGCGTCGACCTGCGCCGCGGGGTCACGCTCACCGGCTTCGACGCCGACGAGGACGGCGTCCATGTGCACACCTCCGCGGGGTCGCTGCGCACCGGCTGGCTGGTGGGGTGCGACGGCGGGCGCAGCACGGTGCGCCGGCTCGCCGGCTTCCCGTTCCCCGGTACCGCTCCCGAGATCACCGGCCACCAGGCCCTCGTGGAGATGACCGGCTCCGAGGAGCTGGGGGCCGGCTGGAACTGGACCGAGACCGGGACGTACGCCCACGGCCCGATGCCCGGGCGGATCCTCACCGTGGAGTTCGACGGACCGCCCGCGGACCGCGAAGCGCCCGTCACCGCCGAGGAGTTGGAGACGTCCCTCCGGAACGTCTCGGGGGTCGAGGGGGTACGGATCCACAAGGTCCTCTCGGCGACCCGGTTCACGGACAACGCCCGCCAGGTGCCCGACTATCGGGCGGGCCGGGTGCTGCTGGCCGGCGATGCGGCGCATGTGCACTCGCCGTTCGGCGGCCAGGGGCTGAACCTCGGCCTCGGCGACGCGATGAACCTGGGCTGGAAGCTGGCCGCCACGGTGCGCGGCTGGGCACCGGAGGGGCTGCTCGACACCTACACCGCCGAGCGGCACCCGATAGGCGCCTGGGTCCTCCAGTGGACCCGGGCCCAAGTGGCGCTGATGCGGCCGGAACCGCACGCCCGGGCGCTGCGCGAGGTGATCGCCGAACTGACCGGCACAGTCGCCGCCACCACCTTCTTCGCCAAGAAGATCTCCGGGGTCTGGCAGCGGTACGAGCTGCCGGGGGACCATCCGCTGACCGGCCGGAGCGCGCCCGACCTGGAGCTCTCCGACGGCAGCCGGCTCGCGGACCATCTGCGCGGCGGGCAGGGGCTGTTGCTCGACCTCGCCGACGACGCGGACCTGCGCGGGCGCGCCGCCGGGTACGGCGACCGGGTGCGGCTGCTGACCGCCGGCTGTCCGAAGCGGCCCGACCTGGCCGGGATCCTGGTGCGGCCGGACGGCTGCACCGCCTGGGCGGCGGACGCGCCCGGCTCCGGCGGTGCGCCTGACGAGCTGGACGAGCTGGACGAGCTGGACGAGCTGGACGTCGCGCTCGGGCAGTGGTTCGGCACCCCCGCCGCAGCGGCGGCCTGAGGGCCGAAAACCGGCCATGGGCGTCGCACGGTCGGTCGCTCCGGCCGCCGTGCGCCGCCCGCCCCGCCCGCGTACGCCCCCGATCGGTGCCGGCCGACTCCCTAACTCGCCCCGGTGGCGCTAGCGTCGAACCATGACCGTCACCCCGCCAGCATTCCCGCACGATGTGGCAGCCGTCCGCGAGGCCACCGACCGGCTCCTGGTATCGGTGAGCAAGCTCGACGACGCGGCGATCGGCGAACCGTCGTTGCTCCCCGGTTGGACCCGCGGCCACGTCCTGGCCCATGTGGCACGCAACGCCGACGCCCTGGTCAACCTCCTCACCTGGGCGCGTACGGACGTCGTCACGCCCATGTACGCAAGCGACGGGGCCCGCGACGCCGATATCGCGCGCGACGCCGACCGCCCCCTGGCCGCGCATCTGGACGACCTCAGGGAGAGCGCCGCGCGGTTCGACGCGGCGGCCGACGCGCTGCCGGAGGCGCGCCGGTCGTTCGAGGTCGAGATGCGCAACGGCGTCGTCGAGCGGGCCGACCGGCTGCCGCTGCGCCGGCTCGCCGAGGTCGAACTGCACCACGTCGACCTCGGCGTCGGCCACACCGTCGACCAGCTGTCGCCGGACTTCCTCGACAGCGAGCTGGCGTTCCTCGCCACGATCAAGTTCGCCGGCCATCCCGGCCTGCCCGCCCTGGAGCTGCACGCCGACGACGGTCGCCGGTGGCGCACCGGGCGCCCGGACACCGGCGCCGGCAGCGGGGCCGGGCCCGTGGTGGTCTCGGGGTCCCGGGCGGCCCTGGTGGGCTGGCTCACCGGCCGCGGCGACGGCACCGCACTCGACACCCACGGATCCGCGCTGCCTGTCGTACCCCCGCTCTAGAGTGGATTCATGGCCTACAGCGGAGCAGTGAAGGTCGGCGGAGCGGCCGACGTGCATGAGCTGACCGACGTGATGATCTCGAAGGTCGCGGTCGGCCCCACGGACAACAACGCCTATGTGCTGCGGTGCCGCGCGACCGACGAGCAGTTGCTGATCGACGCGGCCGCGGAGCCGCGCACCCTCCTCGCCCTGATCGGCGACAGCGGCCTGACGTCCGTGGTCACCACGCACCGGCATGGTGACCACTGGGGCGCGCTGCGCGAGGTGGTCGACGCGACGGGCGCGCGGACGTACGCGGGTCGGTACGACGCCGAGGGCATCCCCGTCCCCACGGACGTCCTGGTCGACGACGGCGACACCCTCACCGTCGGCCGGGTCCGGCTGACCGCGCGCCATCTGGTCGGCCACACCCCCGGCAGCATCGCGCTGATCTACGACGACCCGCACGGTCCCCCGCACCTGTTCACCGGCGACTGCCTGTTCCCCGGCGGCGTCGGCAACACCTGGGGGAACGCGGAGAACTTCACCAGCCTGATCGACGGCGTACAGGGCAAGCTCTTCGACCAACTCCCCGACGAGACCTGGGTCTATCCGGGCCACGGCAACGACACCACCCTCGGCGCCGAGCGTCCGCACCTCGCGGAGTGGCGCGCGCGGGGCTGGTAGCCGCGGGCGGACCCGGCACCGTACGGCGGGCGGGCTCCCGGCGGCCGAAGGCGGGGAGGCACTCCCTGATCAGGGGTGTCTCCCCGCTCTCCATGAGCCGCCGGCACCGTCAGGCGTCGATGCGCTCCTTGGTCTCCGCCTCCGCCGCCTGCTTCTTCGAGGCGCGCAGGCTGGTGATCGTGGTGACGACGAGCACGGCGCAGATGACGCCCAGGGAGACCGGAATGCTGATCTCCGGGACGGCGACGCCGGACTCGTGCAGGGCGTGCAGGACGAGCTTCACGCCGATGAAGCCCAGGATGATCGACAGGCCGTAGGAGAGGTGGACCAGCTTCTTCAGCAGTCCGCCGATCAGGAAGTACAGCTGCCGCAGACCCATCAGGGCGAAGGCGTTGGCGGTGAAGACGATGTACGGGTCCTGGGTGAGGCCGAAGATCGCCGGGATGGAGTCCAGCGCGAAGAGGACGTCGGTGGTGCCGATCGCCAGCATGACGATCAGCATCGGCGTCATCAGCCGCTTGCCGTTCTCGACGATGAACAGCTTGGTGCCGTGGTACCTGTCGGTCGAGGGGAAGCGCTTCTCGACCATCTTCAGGAAGCGGTTCTCCTCGAACTCCTCGTCCTGCTCCTCGGCGCGCGCTTCCTGGATGAGCTTCCACGCGGTCCAGATGAGGAACGCGCCGAAGAGGTAGAACACCCAGGAGAAGTTGGCGATGATCGCGGCGCCGGCGCCGATGAAACCGGCTCGCAGCACCAGCGCGATCAGCACGCCGACCATCAGGACCCGCTGCTGGTAGATCGTCGGTACCGCGAACTTCGCCATGATCAGTACGAAGACGAAGAGGTTGTCGACGCTCAGCGACTTCTCGGTGATGAAGCCTGCGAAGAACTCACCGGCCGGCGCGGCGCCGCCGAACAGCAGCAGTCCGAGGCCGAAGAGCGCGGCGAGGGTGATCCAGACGGCGGTCCAGATCCCGGCCTCCTTGAGGGAGACCTCGTGCGGTTTGCGTCCGCCGATGAAGAAGTCGGCGGCTATCAGGGCGCACAGACCGAGAACGGTCAGCACCCACAGGGTCAGGGAAACGTCCACTGCTCCTCCGGCAGAGTCGTACGGCACTCACAGCGTCGTCGCTGCCGGAGGTCTCTTCCGCCCCGTTCCGTCCAGGGAACGGGGCCGACGCCCCGGGATCTCGTCACACTCGCAATCCGTGATGACGGGTACGTCGTAGCGGGAATACTCCCCTCCGCACAAGAGAGAGTAAAGGAAGACCAAGGAAGAGTAAAGGGGTAGGCAAAAGCGCTGGTCAAGGGCGCTTCGGTGGATGCTCGTCCGCGGGTCGGGCCGCCCGGCGGGCCGCCGCGACCCGGCCCAGAACCTGGCGCAGTACCTCGCTGCCCCTGGGGACGAGCGGCGGCTCGTACGTCCAGGCATGGCCCACCCAGGGGTCGGCCAGATGTGCGTCGGGCACCGGAGTGATCCTCAGTAGGGACCGCCACAGCGGATCCAGGACCGGGCCGTACTCCCGGGCCTGGGCGCGGTCGGCGACCAACATCAGATGCACCCCGACCCCGGGGCCCTCGTCGGCCAGGTAGCGGAGCTGGGTGAGGGCACGGTCGTCGAAGCCGTGCGGGAAGTCATGGACGATCAGCAGCTGTTCGGCGATGTCCAGATCCGGCGGCAGGGCGTCCGCGGCCCGGCTGCGCACGGCCATCTGGACGAGGTCCACCCGGCGGATCAGCCCTTCCAGGACCGCCGCCACGCCCTTCGCCCCGGGAGGCGGGGCCGCGGGCAGCGCCCCGGTCTGAAGCAGCGGGGCGAGCGCGGGCGCCGCCGTGCCGCCCGGGTCGATGACCTGGACCGTGAAGTCTCCGGCGGGGTGGACGGCGAGCAGCCGGGCGGCGATCGCGACGGCGGTGTCCATGGCGAGCCGACGCAGCGCGGCCTCGTCCGGCGGACCGTCGATCAGCGCGCTGCCCAGCTCCCGCCGCCCGTACTCACGCTCGGGGTCGGCGCCGCCCCGGAGGAAGGAGTCGGGACCGCTGTCGATCCACAGACCGCGCTCCAGGGGGAGCCGTACAAGCATGGGGATGCGCAGGTCCAGGACCTCCGGGAGGTGCAGATCGCCCAGGCGCAGCGCCATCGGCCGCTCCTGTGGAGCGTGGTGGCCGTGCCACACGGGGTTGTCCCAGCGGGCGAAGGCGGGCGGCAGCGCGGGCTCCACCACCGCCGACTCGGCCGTGAGCTGGGCCAGGTCGCGGTCGAGGGCGGCGCGGGCCTGGGTGAGAAGGGTGGCGTGTTTGTCGCGGGCGGCGGCGCGGGCGGCGTCGGCGGCCGTGCCGAGGCGGTTGCGGGGGTCGGCGAGGACCCGGTCGAGCTCCTGCTCCAGCCGGGACTCGGCGAAGTCGGACGCGCTGCGGTAGGCCGCGACCGAACGCGCCAGGTCCTCGAACATGCCCCAGACCTGGTTGTAGAGCCGCTCCTCCATGCTCCATCCGGCGGCGTCCCCGGCCACGGGGGTCGGGGGGCCGTCGGGGGCGCTGTCGGGGGCCGCGGCCGGGACGGTGGACCCGGCGGCCGGTTCCGGGGCGGTGGGTGCGGGGGTGCTGCGGCGCTCGGGATGCCGGTAGTCGACGGGACGGCCGGGTGTGGGGGCGGCTTTGGACTTGGCGGCGGACCCGGCGGCGGGGGCGGCCTTGGCGGCCGGTCCGGGCTTGGCTGCGGGGTCGGTCGCCGCGTCCCTGCCGGCGCCCGTGCCGGACGCCGCCGGGTCGGTCACGCCTGCCGGGCCGTCAGTCGCCGGCGTGGTCCCGGAGTCGGAGCGTTCCGTGGCGGGTGGAGCGGTCGGTCCGGCGCCGGCGCGGGCGCCCCCTCCGGGCTGCTCGGAACGACCCGCCGTGACGGGGGCGGGCGCGGGGACCGCGCGGGCGTGCCCCTGCCGGACCGCCTCCTCGATCTCCGCGGCCAGCTCCGCCGCCTGCGGCAGGCCCTGATCGCGCAGCATCGCGGGGAGGCCGTCGGCGTAGCCCTGGCCCACCGCGCGCACCTTCCACGCGCCCTGCCTGCGGTACAGCTCCAGTGCGACGACGGCGGACTCGGGGCCGAGGCCGGTGATGGTGTAGCCGGCGAGGGGCGCGCCGTCGAGCCCGGTGACCGTGACGGACGGCGCGGCGGTGGCACCGAAGGTGGTCAGAGTGCCGATCCCGGTGGGCAGCGCCAACAGCACGCTCACCCGGTGGACGGCATCGGGCAGTGCGTCCAGGTCGACCGCGATGCGGTGCTCGGCGGCCGCCTGACGGGGGACCTCGATACCGGTGCGGCGGGGCGCGCCCGGATGGGCCACCGCCTCGACGCCGGAGAGCCTGCCCTGCTCGTCGCCGAGCGTCACGCCGGCCACGACGGGGCCGCCCGCCGCGATCCTGACCTCCACCCGGGTCCGGTCCAGTGGATGGTTCTGCCCCCGGACCAGCTCGGCCGTCATCGTCGTTCCCCCTGGTTGTGGTACGTCCCGGGGCCGGCCCGGGCCGGCGGGCCCAGGTGTGCGGCGGCGCGGCCCGGGTGCGCGCTGCCGCGGCGTGTGGTGACTACAGGTGCGGCAGGATCGCCGGCACCAGGTCCTGGAACGTCCGACCGGCGGAGGGCTCACCGATGGCGGTCATCTGCCAGCCGTTGCCGACGCGGTGCACCTTCGACATGACCTGGGCGGTGTAGTCGCCGCCGCCCGTCAGGGTGTAGCGGGCCAGCTCCTGACCGGTGGTCTCGTCGACCAGACGGCAGAAGGCGTCCTGCACCTCGGCGAAGGTCTGGCCGGTGAAGGAGTTGACGGTGAACACGATCTGGTCGATGTGCACCGGCACCCGCATCAGGTCCACCAGGATCGCCTCGTCGTCACCGCCCTGGCCCGCGCCGCCGACCAGGTTGTCGCCGGTGTGCCGGACCGCGCCGTCGTCGCTGACCAGGTGCTGGAAGAAGACGACGTCGATCGGCTTCTTGTCGGCGAAGAGCACCGCCGAGGCATCGAGGTCGATCTCGTTGGTGCGCCGACCGAACAGGCCACGGCGCGGCGCCGAGCGCCACCCCAGTCCCATCCGCACCGCGGTCAGCGTGCCTCCGTCGGACTTCTGCAGGCTGATGCCCTGCCCCTTGGACAAATTGACCGACACGCGCCGTCCCCTCTCTGTACTGTCCCCGCCCAGCTTTCCGGCGGCTGCTTCGACCCTACGCACGACGGCGGGCCGGGGGCGCTCCGGCCCCGCGTATTGTGGCGTTTCTGCAACACCGGGGCGGCTCGACCCGGCCGCCCCGGGCCCGTCACTTCACCCCGGCCTCCCTCATCTGCCGCAGCTCCTTCTTCAGTTCGCTCACTTCGTCACGGAGCCTGGCGGCCACCTCGAACTGCAACTCGGCCGCGGCGGCCCGCATCCGCTCCGTCATCTCCTCGATGAGCTCGGCCAGTTCGGCGGCGGGACGGTCCGTCAGCACCTCGCCGGCCTTGCCGCCCTTGCCCTTCGCGGCCTTCCCGCCCTGGGCGCCGAGCGCCGGGACCGGCGCCTTGCCCTTGGCGTCCTTGCCCTGGCCCGCCTTGCGGTACCCGCTGCCCAGCAGCTCCTGGGTGTCGATCTCCTCCCGGGCGATCGTCGCGACGATGTCGCCGATCTTCTTGCGGAGCGGCTGCGGATCGATGCCGTTCGCCTTGTTGTACGCCAGCTGCTTCTCCCGGCGGCGATTGGTCTCATCGATGGCCTTCTCCATCGCCCGGGTGATCTTGTCGGCGTACATGTGCACCTGTCCGGAGACGTTGCGCGCCGCACGGCCGATCGTCTGGATGAGCGCCGAGCCCGAGCGCAGGAAGCCTTCCTTGTCGGCGTCCAGGATCGCCACCAGGGAGACCTCGGGGAGGTCGAGGCCCTCTCGCAGCAGGTTGATGCCGACCAGCACGTCGTACTCACCCGCGCGCAGCTCGCGCAGCAGCTCCACGCGCCGCAGGGTGTCCACGTCGCTGTGCAGGTAGCGGACCTGGATGCCCAGCTCCAGGAAGTAGTCCGTGAGGTCCTCGGCCATCTTCTTGGTGAGGGTGGTGACCAGGACGCGCTCGTTCTTCTCCGTGCGCAGCCGGATCTCGTGCACCAGGTCGTCGATCTGTCCGTCGGTGGGCTTGACCACCACCTCCGGGTCGACCAGGCCGGTCGGGCGGATGATCTGCTCCACGAACCCGTCGCTCCGGGCGAGCTCGTACGGGCCGGGGGTCGCGGACAGGTAGACCGTCTGGCCGATCCGCTCCAGGAACTCCTCCCACTTCAGCGGGCGGTTGTCCAGGGCGGACGGCAGCCGGAAGCCGTGGTCGACCAGGGTGCGCTTACGGGAGGCGTCGCCCTCGTACATGGCGCCGATCTGCGGGACGGTGACGTGCGACTCGTCGATGACCAGCAGGAAGTCGTCCGGGAAGTAGTCGATGAGGGTGTTGGGCGCGGAGCCGGGCTCACGGCCGTCCATGTGCATCGAGTAGTTCTCGATGCCCGAGCAGGAGCCGATCTGCCGCATCATCTCGATGTCGTACGTGGTGCGCATCCGCAGCCGCTGGGCCTCCAGCTGCTTGCCCTGCTTCTCCAGCGTGGCGAGGCGGTCCGCCAGCTCGGCCTCGATGCCTGCGACGGCCCGCTCCATGCGCTCCGGGCCGGCGATGTAGTGGCTGGCCGGGAAGATGTACAGCTGCTGGTCCTCGCTGATGACCTCGCCGGTGAGCGGGTGCAGGGTGGAGAGCGCCTCGATCTCGTCGCCGAACATCTCGATCCGCACGGCGAGCTCCTCGTAGACCGGGAAGATCTCGATGGTGTCGCCGCGGACCCGGAAGGTGCCCCGGGTGAAGGCCACGTCGTTGCGGGTGTACTGGATGTCGACGAAACGGCGCAGCAGCTGGTCGCGGTCGATCTCGTCGCCGACATTCAGGGGGACCATCCGGTCGACGTACTCCTGCGGCGTACCCAGGCCGTAGATACAGGACACCGAGGCGACCACGACGACGTCACGCCGGGTGAGCAGCGAGTTCGTCGCGGAGTGGCGCAGCCGTTCGACCTCCTCGTTGATGGAGGAGTCCTTCTCGATGTACGTATCGGACTGCGGGACGTACGCCTCGGGCTGGTAGTAGTCGTAGTAGGAGACGAAGTACTCGACGGCGTTGTTCGGCAGCAGCTCACGGAATTCGTTGGCGAGCTGGGCCGCGAGGGTCTTGTTGGGCGCCATGACGAGCGTCGGGCGTTGCAGCTTCTCGATCATCCACGCGGTGGTCGCCGACTTGCCGGTGCCGGTCGCACCCAGCAGGACGACATCCTTTTCACCCCCGCGGATGCGCCGCTCCAGCTCGGCGATGGCCGCCGGCTGGTCGCCATTGGGCTGGTAGGGGCTGACGACCTCGAAAGGCGCCACCGTGCGTTCGATCTTTGATACGGGCCGCATGGGATCCACCGTACGACCCGCCACTGACAATCGACGCGGCAACTGCTCCGACCTGCGGTGACGTGGGGGTGCCGGCGGGTGCTCGCGCCCCGCTCCCCGGCCGCTGCGGCGCGGGGCGGCGACGGTGGTGCGCGGGTACGTCCGCCGCACGGCCGACCGGGCCCCAGACCCGGTCCGCCCCCGTCCCGTCCGTGCCGGACGCATGCGCACGGAGCAGCGACCTCGATCCCTCCTTTTTCGGCATATCACCAAAACCGGTCACAAGCGCGATGGGTGACGCACCATCGCACAAGATGCGCGGATGCCGCACCTCCGGCAAGTTGGACGGCGTCGGGGCGCACGTCTGTTGCACGGCTTATCCGGGCATCCTGCAACTACGGACGCTCCGCACGGAACCACCGGCCCCTTCTCGTTCAGCGCCCGGCCACCGCACGACCGCCTCCCGCCACGGCCCGGCCGCGAGCCTCTGCCCTTCCGATCCCGGTTCACTTCACGTCACCTCACGCCAACGACGTCACGAGGAGTCCGTATGCGTATCCGCCCCGTCGCCACCGTTGTCGCCGGTGCGCTCATGGGTCTGTCCGCGCTCGTCCTCTCCGCACCCGCCGCCCAGGCCGCACCGCACGGACACACTCCGGAGACGGTCGCCCACCGCGGCGCCTCGTCGTACGCGCCCGAGAACACCCTCGCCTCCATCGACGAGGCCGCCCGGCTCGGCATCGAGTGGGTCGAGAACGACGTCCAGCGCACCAAGGACGGCGAGCTGGTCATCCTCCACGACAACTCCCTCGCCCGGACCACCAACGTCAAGAAGGTCTTCCCCGACCGCTCCCCCTGGAACGTCGCGGACTTCACCCTCAAGGAGATCGAGAAACTCGACGCGGGCAGCTGGTTCGGACCGCAGTTCCAGGGTGAGCGGGTGCCCACCCTGGAGGACTACATGGACGAGGTCGAGCACAACGACCAGAGCCTGCTGATGGAGCTCAAGTCGCCGGAGCTCTATCCCGGCATCGAACGTCAGACCCTCCGGGAGCTGCACCACTTGGGGTGGCTGGACAGGGACCACGTCAAGCACCGCCTGATCATCCAGAGCTTCAACGCCGACACCCTCCAGACGGTCCACTCCCTGCGGCCCGACGTCATGACGGGCTTCCTCGGCAATCCGTCCGTCGCCGACCTGCCGAAGTACGCGAAGTACTGCGACCAGATCAACCCCGTCCACACGGCGGTCACCCCGGAGTACGTCGCGGCCGTGCACGGCCTGAGGGGTCCGCACCGCCGTTCGCTGGACCTGTACACCTGGACCGTCGACGACCCGGCCACCGCGGTGAAGGTCGCCGATCTGGGCGTCGACGGGATCATCACCAACAAGCCCGACGTGGTGCGCGACGCGGTGGAGGGCCGGGACCAGGGCCACGACTGAGCGCCCGGAGCCGACGGGGAACCGGGCGCCGGCGAGGTCGCCGACCCGTTCCCCCGTCGTGGTGCCGTCCCCGGCGCGTTGTCAGTGGGTCGTCCTACCCTGATCAGGTGACGCACTCCGAGCAGGTTCCCGTACCGGCGGCGGGGCACGTGGCCCGCCGCGACTGGTCCTGGACGTGCCTGACCACCCCGATCGGCCCGCTGCTCCTCGCCGCGACCCGCGAGGGCCTGGCCCAGGTCGTCTTCCACGCCGACGAGCGGACGGCCCGCCGCGCGCTGACCCGTCTGGAGCAGTTCTTCGGCGGCCCGCCGCAGCCGGAGACACCGCCATTGGCGACGGCCGCCGCCGAGCTCACCGCCTACTTCTCCGGGGAGCTGCGGTCCTTCACCGTCCCCCTGGACTGGTCGCTCTCCGCCGGCTTCAACGCCCGGGTGCTGCATGCCCTGGCCGACGGCGTCCCCTACGGCAGCGTGGTCGGCTATCAGGACCTCGCCGACCGGGTCGGGGAGCCGGGCGCGGCCCGCGCGGTGGGCGCGGCGATGGGCTCCAATCCGCTGCCGGTCGTCGTGCCCTGCCACCGCGTCGTCGCCAGCGACGGCGGGATCGGCGGCTTCGGCGGCGGTCTGGAGACCAAGCGTCTGCTGCTGGCCCTCGAAGGCGTGCTGCCCGCCCCGCTCTTCTGACCCCGACCGTCGTCGGCCCTCACCGAGGCCGGCTCCTACGAAAGCAGTGCCATGTCCCGCCAGATCGCCCTGCTCCGCGGCATCAACGTCGGAGGCCACAACTCCTTCCCCAAGGCCCGGCAGCTGGCGCTGGCCGAGTCCCTGGGCTTCACGGACGTCTCCGTCCTGCTGCAGACCGGCAACCTCGTCTTCACGGACCCCGGGACGCCGCCCGAGGAGACGGCGCGGCTGCTGCACGACCGGATCGCCGCCGATCTCGGCCTGGACGTGCCGGTCGTCGTCCGCACCCGCGACGAGCTGGCCGCCGCGATCGACGCCAACCCGTTCCCGCAGGCCGTGCCGGAGCCCAAGAGCCTGCACGTCACGTTCCTGTCGGCAGCGCCGACGGACACCTCACGGCTGGAGGCCCTCGACGAGGCCGCGTTCGTGCCCGATCGGTTCCGGCTGATCGGGCGCGAACTGTACCTGTGGTGCCCGGGCGGCATCGGCCGCTCCAAGCTCGCCGAGCGGGTGAGCCGCGCCCCGCTCGGGGTGACGGCGACAGCCCGTAACTGGAACACCGTCACCAAGCTGCTCGCCCTGGCGGACGGCTGACGCCACCGGCGCCCCCGGTGGTCAGCGCCAGCCGTAGCGCTCGCGCAGCCGGTTCACGACCAGGTTGAAGCGGCCCCGGTCCAAGGCGCACGCCTCGCGGCGCATCCCGGCCGGATGCACCCGCAGCACCCGGTCCACCGCCACCCACGAGTCACGCCCCGCCCGGTCCCACGGGCCGGCGCCGAGGGGAACCCACTCCCGGTCGTTGGCGTGCCGCTTGCTGGACAGCTGCACGGCCAGCAGCGTCCCGCCCGTCTCCCGGGCCACGACCAGCACCGGCCGGTCCTTGCCCCGGCCGTCGTTCTCCTCGTAGGGCACCCAGGTCCACACGATCTCCCCGGGGTCAGGGTCGCCGTCCGGGTCGGGTGCGTAGGCCGTCGTCACGGTGCCGACGGAGCGCGCGTGGGCCTCCACGGTCGCGTTGGGCCCGTGCCTGCCGGGCAGCGCGTCGGAGGGGTCGGAGGGGTCGGATGCATGGAAAGAAGTCGTCACGCCCTCACGCTAACCGCCGCCCTGAGCAGGGCCGTCACCGGTCCTCGGTCCGCGCTCCACGATCGATTGTCAGTGGTCGCCCGTACGGTTTTCAGCAGCGGGGGACGGCCGTCGGAGCCGCCCGGGGAGGGGAGAGCCATGTCCGAGACCACGACGTACCTGGAGCTGTCGCAAGAGGGCGGCGGCGCCCACAAGTTCTACGAGGTGACGGTGGAGGGCACGGTCGTCTCGGTGCGCTACGGGCGCATCGGCGCGGCCGGCCAGCAGCAGACCTCGACGTTCCCGACGCGGGAGAAGGCCCAGGCCGCGGCCGCGAAGAAGATCGGCGAGAAGGTCCGCAAGGGCTACGCGCCCGCGGTCCAGGGACAGCGCGCCGCCCGGCCAGTGACGCGCCGTCAGGTCTCCTCCGCACCGTCCACGGCCCGCGCGGTCGCACCGGTGCTGTGGCGGTTCCGCACCGGCGCCGCGGCCTTCGGCATCCACATCGCCGAGGACCGCTGCTGGGTCGGCAACCAGAGCGGCGACGTCTACACCCTCGGCCACGACGGCGAGGTGCTGGCGCGCTACCAACTCCCCGACGGCGTCAAGTGCCTGGTGGCGGACGACTTCTGGATCTACGCCGGGTGCGACGACGGCACGGTCTACGACCTCTCCTCGAAACTCCCCTTCGCCGCCTATGCCATCGCGCCCGACGTCGACATCTTCTGGCTGGACATCCACGAGGGCATCCTCAACGTCGCCGACCGCAGCGGCGGTCTGACGGTCATCGACCACGAGGACGAGTACCAGTGGTCGCGGCGCAGCACCGGACAGCAGGCCTGGATGGTCCGGCGCGACGAGCACGCCGTCTACCACGGCCACCACCGCGGTGTGACCGCCTACGCGGCGGACGGCAGCGGGGAGTTGTGGCACACCCCGACCACGGGCGCGGTGCTGTTCGGCTGGCAGGAGGACGACGCGGTGTACGCCGGCACCGACCGGCGGGTGGTGCAGCGGCTGGCGAAGGACGGCGGGGCACTGGAGGCCACGTACCCGTGCGACACCGTCGTCTACTCGTGCGCCACGGCCCCCGGTGGCCGCTACGTCTTCGCCGGCGACTCCGCCTCCTCGGTGTACTGCTTCACCGCCGACGGCACCCGACTGTGGAAGCTGGGCACGGGCGGCGGATCGGCGCTGTCGATGCAGTATCTGGACGAGAAGCTCTACATGGTCACCACCGACGGCTCCCTGGTGTGCGTAGACGTGAGCGACGCGGCGATCGACGCCGCCCGGCAGGGCACGGTGCCGGTGGCCAGGGATGTGAAGTCGGCCGCCGCGCTGCCCACGTACGCCCCGTCGGCCACGGTGCAGACGGTGGCCACCACGGCGGCCTCGGGGATCGTGGTGGAGTGCGTGCAGGAGGCCGGCCGGCTGCGCGTCCATGTGCTCTCCGACGGCTTCGAGCCGTCCTGGAACGTCCAGTTCCCGCGCCACATACGCCGGGCCGGAGCACGGTACGTCGTCGACGACCTGTCGGCGGCCTCGGGCGGGTTCTACCGCGTCCGGGGCGAGATCCGGCAGCTCGTCTGAGGCCGGGGCCCGGCGCTCAGCCGAGCCCGCTCCAGGCCGGCCGGCGGGGGTCGTCGACCCGCACGACGATGTCCGCCGCCTCCTCGGGCCGGGTCTCGGCCTCGTAGCGCGCGAAGGCGGGCAGCGTCCAACGCTGGTCCTCCGGGGTGAGCCGGACCAGCGCGGCCGGCGACAGCTTCAGGTGGACGGTGAGATCGAAGGGGAACCAGTGACCAAGCAACAGGGGACCGTGCAGCAGCAGGACGCCGCCGGGCGGCAGCGTCACGTACCCGCTGCGCGTCGCACGGTCCGCCACCGGATCCCACAGGTCCGACAGCACCCGCCCGGTGCCGCCCGGCTCCAGCGGCTGGAACACCTCGCGCCACAGCGCCTGCCGGTCGAACCACGCGTCGTGGTAGGCGTCGGGGTCCTCGCGGCCGTATTCGAGGCGCAGCGAGGCGGGGCGCAGGAAGCCGAAGGCGCCGGCCTTGTGCACCGACCGCCCCCGGATCCGCAGCGCCTCGGCGAGCCGCCCGGCGAGGTAGCCGGGCGCGCTCGCGGCACCTCCCTGCTCAAGCGAGGCCGAGAGCCCGAGGGCGGGAGCCCCGTCGATGCCCACTCTCAGCCAGCGGCTCCCGTCCGCCGCCTCCATAGTGGCGAGGCGCTCGGCGAGCGCGTCGATGAGCCTCTCCCAGGTGATCGCTTCCAGCCGCACCCCGCCATTCTGCCCGGCGGAGACGTCCTGGGCCCGGCCGGTCAACCGGAGAGCGGCCGCTCCGGCGGCGTGCCGAGGTGGAGGCCCGAGACGACGCCGGCCTGGATCACCGTGCCGTGCTGGACACCGCCGCTGATGGTGTTGTGCACCTCCCGCACCGCCGCCGAGTCGTCCGCGGGCGCCACCTCATCGAGCAGGGCGCGCAGTTCGGCCGCCGCGGCCGGGTCCTCGCTCAGCAGCCTGCGCAGCCGCAGCCGCCAGGCCGCGGTCACCCCGGCCACCGCGTCCCGGTCGCCTTCCTCCTGGGCCACCACGAGGTCGGCGCGCGCGGCGTCCAGTTCGGCGACGAGCGCCTCCTCGTCGGCCGCGCCCCGCCGCCGGGCGAGGAAACCGGCCATGCGGCGGCGGACCGCCGTCCAGCCCTCCGTCGCCATCTGCTGCACCAGCGTGGTCGCCCCTGCCGTGGCGAGCGCCACCAACTCCGCTTCCATCAGACCCCCTTGTGCGTGGTGTGCGTGGTGTGCGTTGTCCGTGCCCCAGTGTGACCGCGGTTCAGGCCCCGCCCGCGTCCGGCCGCGCCGCTCCGTAGCGGCTGAGTTCGGCCGCCGCCTCCTTCGTCGCCTCGATGACGCCGCCGGGAGCCACCGGCATCACGGACTTCTGCTTGAGCAGCAGGACCGCCCCCATGATGGAGCCGTCCCACATGATCGGCGCGGCACAGGAGTTCCAACCGGCCATGCACTCCTCGTACCCGAGCGCGTAGCCGAGGTCGCGCACCTCCGCGAGGGACGCCACCAGCGCGTCGTTGTCCCGGTAGACGCCGGGTCCTGCCTGGTCCGGTACGGGCTCGGCCAGCACCCGCTGCTGGAGCACCTCGGGGAGGTAGGCGAGGATCGTCCGCCCGGAGGCACCGGTGCGCAGGGACCGCGTCACGGACAGCACGTCGCGCGGCGTCATGCCGAGTTCGGCGAGGTCGGAGTCGCCGACGGCCATGTCGATGCACTGCCGTTGTGCACCGGAGAACGGGGCGACCATGTACAGGAAGGCCAGCCCCCCGTCGGTGGCCGTCCGCAGCTCGCCGAGGACCGTCTGCGCGCCGTCGAGGCGGTGGTCGAGCGCCGTGAAGGCGAGCTGGGCGGCCGAGGTGCGCAGCCGGTAGAGACCGCGGTCGACCCGCTCGAAGATCCGCTGGTAGATACCGGACTGGAGGATGCGGTAGACGACCGAGTCGTCCAGGCCGGTGAACTCGGCTATCTCGCCGGGTCCGTGGGCGGATCCGCCCAGTTCGGCGAAGGCCGTCTGGACGAGGAAGACCCGCTCGGCGTGGCCGGTTCCCGACGTCCGGGAACCCGCCGACGCCGTGCCCTTGGCCGTCTGACGCGTCGTCTTGGCGCGGCCCGGGGTCCCCGGAGCCCTCGTGGTGCCCGGCGCTGTGGTGCTGTTGCCCATCGTGTGCTCTCTCCCCTGGCAGTGTTCCGCGGCCGTGGCCGCACGGCAGTTCCGCTACGAGCCGGCGCCCCCGTCGCGCACGGCTCGGACGGCGGCCCCCGGCGGACGGTTCCGGCATGCGCCCCCGGAGGCGTTGTGCCCGTCCGGTGCCGCGGGCTACCGGAATTATCGGGTGACGTCCAGGGCCAGCTTCCCGGTCGGGGTGCGGGCCGCCAGGTCGTGGTGCGCCCGGGCCGCGGCACCGAGCGGGTGGACGGCGCCGATCAGCGTCCTGAGGGAGCCGTCGGCCACCGCGTCGAACAGCGCCTTCATGGAGGTCGGGAGCGCCGTGCGGTCCGCGTAGAGCTGCGGCAGCCAGAAGCCCGAGACGGTGAGCGACCGCTGCATCAGGTCCCGGGTCGGCACGCTCGCCAGGTCGCCGCCGGCGAATCCGTACACCGCGAGCCGGCCGCGCGGGGCGACGGCGGCGAGGGTCCGCGCGAAGGTGGCGCCACCGGTCATCTCCAGCGCCGCCTGGACCGGGCCGCCCGCCGCGTCCAGGATGCGCTCCGTCAGGTCCTCGGCGGTCGAGTCGACGACCGCGTGGGCGCCCAACTCCCGTGCCAGCTCGCGCTTTTCCGGGGTGCCCGCGAGGCCGATCACCCTCGCGCCGGCCCGCGCGGCGAGCTGGACAGCCAGCGAGCCCACGCCGCCCGCCGCGGCCGGTACGACGACGGTCTCGCCCTTGGTGATCCGCAACGAGGTGAAGAGCAGGTGCCAGGCGCTGTTGCCCTGGAGCGCCAGCGCGACGGCCTGTTCGTCGCTGACGGCGTCGGGGACGTCCCAGGTGACGCGGCGGTGCAGCAGGGTCCGCTCGGCGTACCCGCCGCCCCGGCAGAGGCCGACGACGCGCCGCCCGCCGTCCACGGTCCCCACGACCTCGTTGCCGGGTATGTACGGCAGCTCGACGGGCGCCAGATAGGAGTCCCCCCGTACGTGCACGTCCGCGTAGTTGATGCCGGCCAGGCTCACCTCGACCAGTGCGTGGCCGGTGCGGGGCGCAGGCTCGGGGACGTCCTCCAGGCGCAGCACGTCCGGGCCCCCGAATTCTCGCATCACGATCGCGCGCACATCTCTCCCTCACGTTCTCCGGTGCGGTGCCCGCACAGGGTAAGCACGGCGCTCACAGGACCGCGTGCGCCCGATCATTTCGCGCCAACCATTCGGTGCTTCCCACGCGTTTCCCCCGCTCCGCACGAGATTTTCCCGGCCGCTTTCTCGCGACGTGAGAAAGTAGCGCGGCACTTTCCACCCATTGCTCCGTTTTGCTTCGGATCTACCCATCGGTATTTCCCGGGTGGCTCTGTCGCACCTCTCGCTCAAACATGGCTATCGGATGTGATCGCCGCCGCCTACGATCCCGAATTGTGTCCGCCGTTGACCAGTTGTGACGGCCGCGTCCCCAGGGGCGGAGTGCGCTCTGCGAGGCAGCTGCGCTCGCCCCCACACCCGGTGATACGGGCGGGTGGCGGAGGACGTGGCCGCGCACGGGGCAGCCCGGGCACGGCCTGAGGGGGAATCATGATGGGGAAATCGGGGGGCGGCAGGCCGGCGATCGCGCCGGCCTGCCGGGACCCACAACGAGCACAACCACGTCCACCGGCACCTCTGCGCATCCTGCGGACCGCGACCGCGTCTCTGCCGCCCTCCCTGCCGTCGTCGCTGGCGGCCTCGTTCACGGCCGCCACCGACGCCGTCATCGCCGCCGCACGCCGGCACTCCCGACCGTATGCGGCACCGCCCTATCTGGACGGTTCCCGCTCGCGCCGGGGGACCGTGCGCCGCCGAGAAAGGGACCGCCCATGAACCCGTCGAGCCACCCGAGCAGCAGCGGGCTTCAGTTCACCCACCCCTATCTGGCCGTGGTGCTCGGCGGCGGCTTCACCGGCATGCTCACCGCCGCGGCACTGGCCGAGCACGCCGACGTCATCGTCGTCGAGCGCGAACGGCTGTCGCGGACCCCCGCCCTGCCCACCGACCTCCCGCAGGCCCGGCACGCCCATCTGCTGGCCGCCGACGGCGCCCGGATGGTCGACGCCCTGCTGCCCGGCAGCGTCGATCGGTGGCTCGCCGAGGGCGCCCGCCGGGTACCGATGCCGGCCGAACTCGCCGCCCGCACACCGCAGGGCTGGTTAGGCCGCCGGCGCATGCCGTACCTGATCGCGTGCTCCCGCGATCTGCTCGACCGGGCCGTCCGCCAACAGGTGCCCACCCTGCCCGGCGTCACGGTGCTCGACGGCACCGAGGCGGAGCAGCTGACCGGCACCGCGGAACACATCACGGGGGTCCGGGTCCGGGACACCACGACCGGCGAAACGTATCGGCTCGACGCCGATCTCGTCGTCGACGCCACCGGCCGGCACTCCACCACCCAGGACCGGCTCCGGCTCCTGGGGCTGCCCCCCGCCGGCGAGGACGTCACGGACTCCGGGACGGTCTCGGCGACCCGTATCTTCCGCGCACCGGACGGCACCCAGCACCTCCCGGTGCTCACCTCCCGCTCGGCCCACCACGCCCAGCTCCCCGTGCGCACCGGCCCCGCCCGCGCGGTGCCCGCCTCGACGGCGACCCTGGTCCCCATCGAGGGCGGCCGCTGGCTGGTCACCCTCACCGGCACCGGAGACGACCGGCCGACCGAACACGCCGGTCGCTTCGCGCCGTTCGCCCGCCGCACCGGCAACTCCGCCATCGGCGACCTGATCGCCGACGCCGAACCGCTGAGCGAGGTGCGGCTGACCCGCGACACCTCCAGTCGACGACGGCGCTACGACCGACTGCCGTCCTGGCCCACGGGGTTCGTCGCGCTCGGCGGCGCCGTGGTCTCGCTGAGCCCGGACTTCGGCCAGGGACTGTCCATCGCCGCGCACAGCGCCGCCGCCCTCCGCGAGGCGCTGCGCCGGCACGGCATGGACGATCCGGCCCTCGCCCGGAAGGTACAGCGCACCATCGGCCGCATCGTCCAGGAACCCTGGGCGCTGACCACCGGCGAGGCCCTGCACTCCCCCGCCACCGCGCACCCCGCGGTCTGCCGCGCCTACGCCGACGTCGTCACCCCGTCCGTCCGCGCCGCGCGCTTCCTGCCCCGTTCGGCGGCGCTGCGCCTGCTGCGCGGCACGTCGCGGATCCGCCCGGTGCGGGGCCGGACCGCGGACTGGGACACCCCGCCGATATCCGTCCCACCGCCCCTGTCGACCACGACCGAACCGTCCCCGGCCACCGGGCCGCGCCCTCCCTCCTGAGGAGGCTCCCCGGGAGGGCGAAATTCGGTCGCTGCGCCGTCCCGCCGTCGATCACAGTGGTTCCGGGGCGGCGCACCGGGCGGCGTCCGACGCAGTGCGCAGGAACGGGGAACGGGCATGTCGACGCTGCGCGTCACGGTCGAGGAACTGACGATTCATGAGCATCCGAACGCCGATGCGCTGGAGCTCGCGCAAGTGGGGCTCTACCGGGCGGTCGTCGCCAAGGGCGCCTATCGGACCGGCGACCTCGCCGTGTACATACCGGAACAGGCCGTGCTCCCCGAGGAGCTGGTGGCCGAACTGGGCCTGACGGGCAAGCTGGCCGGCTCCGCTGCCAACCGGGTCAAGGCGATTCGGCTGCCTGACCTACCTCGCCCATGGCCAGCGCGTCCTGGTGACGTCGAAGGGGCTCGGGGCGCAGCGGCTGGCGCTGGCCGAGGATCCGAAGAACCTGTACTGGCGTGCGGTGCGCGGCCATGACCTCGCTCGGGTCGCCGCGGAGATCGCCGCGGAGCTGGGGGCGTCCCGGGTCGGCGTGTACGGGGAGGTCTACGGCGACGGCGTCCAGGACCTCGGGTACGGCGCGGACAGTCGGCGCGGGGAGCCCGGCTACGCGGCGTTCGACGTCGCGGTGGACGTGGACGGGCGGCTGCGGTGGCTGGATCCGAAGGAGCTCGAGGCGGTGCTGGACGGCAGGCTTCCGCTGGTGCCGACGCTCTACCACGGCCCCTATGACCCACGGCGGGTGATGGAGCTGGCCGAGGGCCGGGAGACGGTGTCCGGGCGTGCGGTGCACATCCGGGAGGGCGTGGTGGTGCGTCCGCTCAAGGACCGCTACAGCTCCGAGTTGGGTGGCCGGGCCATCGCCAAGGTGGTCAGCGGTGCCTATCTGACGCGTAAGGGCGGCACGGAGTTCGAGTGACGCGGCGCGCGTGACGGCTGGGGCCGGCGCGCCCGGCCGTCACGGGGCTGCGGAGGCCGGTCTTCCGTCACGGGTCGGCGGTGGCCGGTCTTCCGTCACGGGTCGGCAGTGGCCGGTCTTCCGCCGCAGGTCGGCGGTGGTGGGTTCTCCGTCACGACTCGGCGGTGACTGGTCCCGTCGTGGGTCGGGTGCGGCTGGATCTGTCGCTCTCCTGCGGCGGGAGCCCCAGGAGGCGGCGGGCGAGGGTGAGTGGCGCCTGCGGGTCGCGGGTGGGCGCGGCGGCATGGGACCGGTGCGCGGGGCGGCGTTCGACGGTGGTGGTGCCGGTGTCGGATTCCAGCGCCGGTGCGTAGCCGGCGGCGCGCAGGGCGTCCAGGGTGGCGGCCGGCGGGCGGGCGCTGACCAGGACCGTCGGGGCGATGGTGCGCAGCGCCAGGTCGCGCAGGGCGCGGTGCGCGGCGAGTTCCTTGACGAGGGTCTCGTCGTCGGAGCGGATGCAGCAGCCGGCGGGCACGACCCGCATCCGGCCGTGGGTGCGGGCGGCGTCCTGGACGAGGTAGCGCAGCGGCTGCGGCAGCTCGCCGGTCGCCGAGGCGCGGGTGAGGTCGTCGAGGAGGCCGTCGGCGGTGTGGCCGATGTCCAGCGCGCGGCGTACGGAGGCGGGGGTGAAGCGCCAGGTGACGGCGTGCCCTTCGGACTCGCGGTCGGCCGTGGCGGCGAGCAGGCCGTCGAGTGCGGCGGCGGGACGGCCGGGCACCACGGCGGTCAGGTCGGCCTGGAAGTGGGCCTGTTCGAGCAGGGGCGGGAGCAAGTCGGTGAGCGCCGCGTCGAGGGCGTGCGGATCGGACAGCAGCGCCCGACCGAGGGGGGTGAGCGTGCCGTGGGCGACGAGGCCAAGGTGGGCGGCTTCGTCGAGGGTGTGGGTGGCACGTTCCTCGGCCAGTGGCTGGGCGGTGACGGCGAGAGGCCGGTGCCAGTCCGCTGCCCGGAGGAGTCCGCGCAGCGGGTCGCCGGTGGCCTGTGCGTCCTGCCCCGGATGCGATGACGCCGCGCGTGGCGAGGGAGGAAGGGGCGCGCCGAGGGGGGCGCCGGCCAGCGCGGCGAGGAGGGCGTGCCGGAGCGCGGGCGCGTGCCGGTCGTGGCCGCGGACCAGCGCGGTGGGGGTCTCCCCGAAGGGGGTGTGGGTGGGGACGGCCCACAGGGCGGACCAGGCGGCCAGGACGGGGGCGAGGCGCTGACCCGGCGGGCGGTCCAGCCAGTCGTCGTAGGCGCTGGTGGGGAGGGCGGTGATGCCGGCCGGGGTGCGGGTCAGGGCGATCAGGCCGGCGGCGAGGGCGAGATCCAGCAGGAGCCGGGTGTGCGGTTCGGTGGCGCCGGCCGCCGTGGCCAGCCGCTTGATCTCCCGTACGGTCAGGCCGCCCGATTTGCGCAGCGCGGCGGGCTGCGCGGCGAGGGAGGCCAGCAGGCGCTCCACGGTGGCGGCGAGGGTGGCCGCGGCGGCCCGGGACTCGTCGTGCAGCGAGGTCGCGGGGAGCACCGCGGCGGGCGTAGCGGGGTCGGTGGTGGTCTTTGGGGCGAGGTACGGGGCGTCGGGGCGGAACGGGCCGAGGTCGTGGGCGGCCAGGAGCTGCGGGGTCCGCGGCGGGACGACGACGGCACCGTCCTCGGTCGGGGCGGCGAGTCCGTCGTCGTAGAGCGCTCGCAGGGCGGCTTCGGCGGCGGGGCGGGCGGGCCCGGTGGCGTCGAGGGCGGTGAAGACGTCCTCGGGTGGGACGGGTGCGGTGGCCAGTTGCGCGAACGACAGCCGGTGCGCCATCAGGGACTGGTAGTCGGCGCCCGGGGCGGGCGCGGTGGGACCGGGGGCGTCCCGGGCGGCGCGCTCCTGGCTGATGCGGGCGGTGGTGGCGAGCACGTGCAGCCTGGGGTGGTCGAGGTGCAGCACCAGGTGGTGGAGGGTCTCGTAGGACCACAACGCGCTTGCCAGGCCGCGTATTTCGGTGGGTGCGGGACGGCGGGAGAGCGGCTCGGCGTGGCGGGTGAGGAGCGCGGCGAGCTGCTCGGGGGTGCGCTGGGCGAGGGACCGGGTGAGTGTGTCGAGACCTTCCACGGCCTTGAGGTTAGTCATCGTGCGAGGAGGGTGGTCAGGGCGCCCACGGGGTCGGCGTCGGCGGGTCCGGTGGGCCACCAGTCCTCGGCGCCGGGCTCGGACTCGTAGGGGTACCAGCGATTGTCGTGGCCGAAGCGGAGCTGGATGCCGCGGTCGGCGTCGGTGAGGTGGTTGTGGCGCGGCCGCAGGGCGGGGAGGTCCGCGGCGATCAGGGCGCTGCGGGCCCGGTCGAAGTCGCCGGCCGGGGGGTTCCAGGTGCCCTCCAGGAGGGCCAGGCCCTCGGAGCCGCCCTGACGCCAGGCGGCGACGGCGCGGGCCACGTCGGTGGACGTACGGCCGGTGGCCGCCGCGAGGTCGCGGTAGAGGGCGCGGGTGGCGGAGGTGAGTCCCGCGGTGGGGTGGGCGGTGGCGGCCAGGCGGAGGGCGTCCTCCCATGGAGGGAGGTCCGGGAACGGGCTCTGGTGGGCCGACCGTCCGCCGTCGGCGCCCCGGGATGCGGTCGCGGAGAGGCAGGCGTGGGCGCGGCCGGCGGCGTCGGCGGCCAGGAAGGCGAGCGCGGCGGGGTCGAACGGGGCGCCGTCCGCGTCCGGCAGGACGGGTGGGTGGCCGGGGTGCGGGGGCACCGGGAGGGGCGGCGGGAGCGGCGGCCGGGTGCGGTCGGCGAGGGCCGCGCGGGCGAGGACGGTGGGAGCTGAGGGCGCCCGCTGCGCCGTGGGCTCGACGCGGCCGGCACCGGGGGCGCCGGTTCCTTCGCCGGTGGCGGTGCGTGCGAGCCCTCGCTGTCCGCGGCCGTCGGCGGCCGGTCGTGGGGTGGCGAGCGGGTGTGCGCGGGTCTCATGGGCGGTCAGGGCCGCGTTGCGGCGGGAGAGTTCGTCGAGGAGTTCGCGCTCGCCCCGGCCGCGCATCAGCAGCAGGACGAACGGGTCCGCGTCGAGGAGTCTGGCCACCTGGAAGCAGAGCGCGGCGGCGTGTTTGCAGGGCCGCCCGTGGTCGGGGCACGAGCATCGGGGAACGAGGTCGCCCGGCCCCGGCAGGAGGCGCACCTCGCCGTCGGCCAGCTCCCGGGGCAGCTTCTTGGCCAGCAGGGCGGCGAGCCGGCCGGGCTCCGCGGCGATCGCGTCCAGCAGGCCGTGCCACTCCTGGTCGGTGAGGGTGCTGAGGCGGATGTCGGCGGTGTAGGGGCGCGGCCGGCTGCCGCGTACGGTGGCGATGATGCGGCCCGGGGTGACGTTGATGGTGTCGACGTGCCCGTCGCGGGCGTACGTCCGGCCGCGGGCGAGGCGGGCGCTGTCGAGGGCGGTGGTCTCCAACGCGTCCAGCCAGGCGCTTCCCCACCAGGTTTCGGCGAACAGCCCCCGGGCGCCGGTTCTGGCCGGCAGGGGCGGGAAGGTACGCGAGCGGTCCGCGCGGGCCAGTCGGTCCGCGACGGCGGCGCGTCCGGAGGAGGGGCCTCCTGACGAGGGGCTTCCTGACGACGGGCCTCCGAAAGCGGAGCCTCCGGAGGTGGGGAGACGGCTCATCCGGGCCTCCTCAGGGACACGAGGTCTGCCAGCTCGGCATCGGACAGTTCGGTGAGCGCGGTCTCCCCTCCGGAGAGCACGGCGTCCGCGAGTGCCCTTTTGGCGCTGAGCAGTTGGGCGATGTTGTCCTCGACCGTGCCCTCGGCGATCAGGCGGTGCACCTGGACGGGCTGGGTCTGGCCGATGCGGTACGCGCGGTCGGTGGCCTGCTCCTCCACCGCCGGATTCCACCAGCGGTCGTAGTGGATGACATGGCCGGCACGGGTGAGGTTCAGGCCCGTTCCGGCCGCCTTCAGGGACAGCAGGAAGACCGGGGCCTGCCCGGACTGGAAGCGGTCCACCATCCTCTCCCGTTCGGCGACGGGGGTCCCGCCGTGCAGCAGCTGGGCCGGGACGCCGCGCGCCGCGAGGTGACGTTCGAGCAGCCGCGCCATGTCCACGTACTGCGTGAAGATCAAGGTGGCGCCGCCCTCGGCGAGGATGGTGTCCAGGAGTTCGTCGAGGAGTTCGAGCTTCCCGGAGCGCGCGGCCAGCCCCGGAGCGGCCTCCTTCAGGTACTGCGCGGGGTGGTTGCAGATCTGCTTGAGGGCCGTGAGCAGCTTCATGACCAGGCCGCGGCGGGCGATGCCCTCGGCGGTCTCGATCCGGGCAAGGGTCTCGCGGACCACCGCCCGGTACAGCGCGGCCTGTTCGCGGCCCAGCGCCACCGGGTGGTCCGTCTCGGTCTTGGGCGGGAGTTCCGGCACGATGCCGGGGTCGGACTTCTTGCGGCGCAGGATGAACGGGCGGACCAGCCGGGCCAGTCGCTCGGTCGCCTCGGGGTCCTCGCCGCCCTCGACCTCGCGGGCGTGCAGCGCGCGGAACGTCTTCAAGGGGCCGAGGAGTCCCGGCGTCGTCCAGTCCAAGAGGGCCCACAGCTCGGAGAGGTTGTTCTCGACCGGCGTGCCGGTGAGGGCGATGCGGGCCGGCGCCTTGATGTCGCGCAGCGCTCTGGCCGTCGAGGAGCGCGGGTTCTTCACGTGCTGGGCCTCGTCGGCCACCACCCACGCCCAGCTGCGGGCGGCCAGTTGGGCGGCGCTGCTGCGCATCGTCCCGTACGTCGTCAGGACGAAGCCTCCGCCCAGGTCGTCGAGGCTGCGGCCGGTGCCGTGGAAGCGGCGCACGGGCGTGCCGGGGGCGAAGCGCTCGATCTCCCGCTGCCAGTTGCCGAGGAGCGAGGCGGGGCAGACCACCAGGACCGGCGCGGTGGGGCGCCGGTGTCGATGGAGCGCGATGACGGTGAGGGTCTTGCCCAGGCCCATGTCGTCGGCGAGGCAGCCGCCGAGGCCGAGGGACGTCATGGTGTCGAGCCAGGCCACGCCCCGTAGTTGGTAGTCGCGGAGGGTCGCCCGGAGCCCGGGCGGCTGGGACAGCGGGCGGGGCGGCGCGGTGAGGCGGCCGCGCAGCGCGGCGAGCGCCCCCAGGGGCACCACCTCGACCTGCTCGCCATCCACCTCCGCGGTGCCGTTGAGCGTCGCGGCGAGGGCGTCGACCGGATCCAGATGGCCCAGTTCCCGCTTGCGGGCCTTGCGTACGAGCCCGGGATCCACCAGGACCCACCGGTCACGCAGCCGGACAACGGGGCGATGGGCCTCGGCGAGGGCGTCCATCTCGGCCTCCGTGAGCGGCACGCCGTCCATCGCCACCTGCCAGCGGAACCGGGCCAGTTCATGGGCGTCGAAGAAGCCGAATCCATCCGCGGCGGTGCCCGGTGCCGGGCGCAGCACCGCCGTCGCGGTCAGCCCACGGGCGAGTTCCCTGGGCCAGTGGACGGCCACTCCGGCGGCACCCAGGCGGGGCGTGGCCTCCCCCAGCAGGTCGGACAACTCGTCCTCGCTGAGCGGCAGTACGTCGGGGACCGGCCGCTCCAGGAGGCGGCCGAGCGGCGGCCAGACGCGGGCGGCTCGGCGGAGCACCAGGAGGGTGTCGACCCGGGAGCGCGGCCCGAAGTGGTCCGGGCCCACGCCCTCCCACAGGGTGCCGGCGTCGGCCATCAGGGTCGGGTCGGTGAGGCTGTGCACCTGTAGGACGGCCGCCGCCGCGCTGCGCTCCTCGCTCTCGCCGGCCCCGACCTCCTCCACCCTGTCGAAGAGCTTGTGCGGCGCGAGGTCGAGGCGCAGGGAGAGCCGCACCCCGGCATCGACCCCGGCCGCGACCTCGGCGGCCCACTCCCGGGCGCCCGGCACGTGCTGGGGCGCGCTCGCGGCGAACGGCGCGCCGGCCACGAGTCCGGCTCCGGGCGTGCGCGGCAGCGCGTCGACGACCGCGTCCACATAGCGCCGCACCAGGGCCTCGGGGTCGTGCAGTTGGAGCGGGCTGGTGCCGGGCAGCGGCGCCGCGTAGGCCTCGGCGGGCATGGCGGCGGCGATGGCCCGCAGGTGTGCGATGTCCTCCGGGTCGAGGGGGCCGGCACGCCAGGCGTCGACGTCGTCGCCGGTCAGTCCGGGCAGGAGTCTGCCGCGGGCGGCGAGTTGCAGCGCATGCAGGGTGGCCGCGCCCCAGCAGGCGGCGGCCGGGTCGGCGTCCGGGTCGTGCCGGGCACGGATCAGCAGCGGCACGGCCGCGGCGAGCGGGAGCAGCAGCGCCGGGACCGTACGACCGCGCGCACCGTTGCCGTGCCGGCGGGCGACGGTCAGCGGTCCGGTCGCCACCACACCGTCCGCACCCGGCGCCGAGCCGTCCGCTCCCCCACTTCCGAGGTCCGGGAGCGGACCGCCGTCGGGCCGCCAGAGGGCGATCTTTCCGATGCGCGGCGGCTGGTCGGGCAGAAAGACCGCGGCGCAGCGGACCGCCGCGGCGTACCCGTCGCCCTCCCCCGGCCTCGTCGCTCCGTCCCGCACCGTCCTGCCCTTCGTCCGTGCCCTGTGTCGGCCTGCTCCGGCCCTGATCCGACCCTGCTCTGGCCTCTTCTCCCGCCGCGTCTCCGGCCCTTCCCCGCCGGCCGCGTGGCCACGTGTGGGGCTGCCACGCCTGGCCCGCCGTGCGCCGCCGACCTGCGAGTCTACGGGCGCCCCCACCGGGCTCCCGGCCCCTGCTGTTCCTCCTCCAGCCCTCCCGCTCCAAGCCCTCCCGCTCCGCTCCCGCCGAGCCGCCACGGCAGCCGGCCCTGCTCGCATTCGATGGAATCCGATGGAATCCGATGGAAGCAGACGCCACTGACAACGCGCCCCGACCACCGCCCCCGCACCCGCACCCGCACCCGCACCCGCACCCGCACCCGCACCCGCACCCGAGTTATCCACAGGCCGGAGCAAAGCCCTCGCCCGCCCGCCGAAATCCCTTACAGTCAGTGACGATATCACTCTCAGTAATCGACAGGCGACATGGACGAGGAGTCCCCAATGACCACCCACCCCTCAACCCCCGGCCCCCTCCACCACCCCACCCCCGAGCAGCACGCCGCCGCGGAAGCCTTCCGCGCCGGCTCCCCCCTCGTGATCCAGGCCGGCGCCGGGACGGGCAAGACCACAACCCTCGCGATGCTCGCGCACGCGGCACGGCGCCAGGGCCGACTCGGCTGGTACATCGCCTTCAACAGAGCGGTCGCCCGCCACGCCGCCCGCGCGTTCCCCACCCAGGTGGCCTGCACCACCGCCCACGCCCTCGCCTACACCTCCGTGAGCCGGAAGTACCGGGCGCGGCTGAAAGCCCCCCGGCGGGCCGGCTGGCGCACGGGCGCGACGCTGGGCATCGACGACGGCATCTCCGTCCGCATCGGCGCCCGCAAGGTCAACCACAAGGCGCTCTCCCACACGGTCCTGCGCACCGTCACCCGGTTCTGCCAGTCGGCGGACCGGGAGATCGCCGCCCACCATGTGCCGCCCCTGCGCGGCGCCGAATCCGAGCCGCTGCGCGCCCACCTCGCCGACCTCTGCCTTCCCTACGCGCGCAAGGCCTGGGCCGACCTGCACCATCCGGACCACGGCGCCGTCCGCTTCGAACACGACCACTACCTGAAGATGTGGGCACTGAACGAACCGGTCATCCCGACCGACTTCCTGTTGCTGGACGAGGCACAGGACACCAACCCGGTGGTCGAGCAGGTCTTCACGGCCCAGCGGGACCATGCCCAGCTGGTGCTGGTCGGGGACTCCGCACAAGCCATCTACGGCTGGCGCGGGGCACGGGACGTCATGACCGGATTCGACGGCAGACAGCTCACCCTCTCCCGCTCCTTCCGCTTCGGGCCGGCACTGGCCGCCGAGGCCAACCGCTGGCTGACGATCGTCGGCGCACCGATCCGGCTCACCGGTTCGCCCCACCTGGAAACGGAGTTACGCCCGATCCGGGATCCGGAGGCCATCCTGTGCCGGACGAACGTGGGGGCGATGGTCGAGGTCATACGGCAACTGGCCGCTCATCGCCGGGTCGCGCTCGGCGGCGGCCAGGAGCTGAGCGCCCTCGCCCACGCCGCACACAACCTCGAAGCCGGCCGTCGCACCGGCCATCCCGAGCTGATGCTGTTCGAGACCTGGCCGGAGCTCCGCGAGTACGCCGAGTGCGACCCGGCCGGCCGGGACCTGCTGCCGCTGGTTGAGCTCATCGACGAGCACGGCACGGAAGCCGTACTACGCGCGGTGGACCGGCTCTCCCCCCAGGACTCCGCCGAGGTGACGGTCTCCACGGCGCATCGGGCCAAAGGCCGGGAGTGGGCCAGCGTGCGCATCGCGGACGACTTCACCGGACTCGATGACCTCGACGAACGTGACGAGGACGGAGCGCCGCTCCCCGGGCCGATCGACCCCGACGAGGCGCGCCTGGCGTACGTCGCGGTGACCCGCGCCCGATCACTGCTCGACATCGGCGGGCTGTCCTGGATCAACAGCCACCCGGCCGGCGACCCCCGCCTTCCAGAGAGCAGGCCGCAGACATGACGGCTCCGTACGACGAAAAGGACGAAAGGGGGGGTCGGAAGGACGCGTGACGGACTCGGCGATCGGGAGGATGCTGGAAGGAGGAGATGGGTGCCGATGCGTACCGGAGATGAGCCACTGCACGCGCGCAGCCCGCTGAGAATGCGCTGTGGGCTGGCGCTGTGGGGACTGCTGTGGGCCATCGCCGGGGCCGTGGCCTTCGCCGATTTCGGCCGTCCGGAGTGGGCCGCGGCGTGTGCCACCCTGGCCCTGGTGGCGGCGACGGATCTGGTCATGGTGATCCGCCACATCCACCAGGGAGCGCACTACCAGCCGGGCAGGGACGTACCGCCGTACGAGCCCGACCGGGGCCGGAACAACGTGTTCGGCACGCGGAACGACTCCGGCCGCCGGCGCGACACCAGGCCGTAGCGCGCAGCGCCCCGCGACACCTGCTGCTGAGGGCGCTGAGGGCCGGAACCACGCTCGCCCGGGCGGCGCGCGGTGCGGGTGGGGAGTTCCCTACGAGCTGAGTTCACCCTTGCCGGTGTCCTCACCTGCGAAGCGGGCCGCCCTGAGGAACTCCGGGCGCGCCTCAAGGGCAGCCGCCAGCCGGAAGTGGCGCAGCGCCTCATCCGAACGGTTGGCGCGTTCCAGGGTGCGGCCGAGTGCGAAGTGGGCGAACGCGTTGTCCGGCTCACGCTCCAGCACGATCTGGAACTCAAGTTCCGCCGGCCGGAGTTGAGCGGAGAGGAAGAAGGCGCGGGCACGCAGCAGTCGGGCCGCGGTGTTCTCGGGGTGTGCGGCAATGACCGAATCCAGCAGCCGGATCGCGCCGCGTGGGTCACGGGCCGCCAACAGCTGCTCCGCGGCACGGAAGTCGATGACATGCGTCTCAGGGCTGCTCTCGGGCACTGCCTGCTCCTCTCGGACGCCGTCGCCAACCGCACAGCTACAGAGCCATGCACGGCGACGGACCGTTCGGCATTACTGGGGCCACAACAAACCCGCCGGACGCGGCATTCCCCGACCAGCCGGGCCTCAACCGACCGGCGATCCCTGTGTTGCCGTGCCGCGACACGGCGCGGCACCTCACGGCATCACACGGCACCGCGCGCCCCGGAACAAACGCAACTCGACGGAGGAGGAGGTGGAGGGTGGGGGCGGGGGGCGGGGGGGGGGCGGGGGCCCCGGAGGAGGAGCACCCCCCCCCCCCCCCCCCCCCCCCCCCCCCCCCCCCCCCCCACCCCCCCCCCCCCCCCCCCCCCCCACCACACCCCCACGACAAA
>NZ_JBEZIX010000012.1:0-188214 GCF_040651315.1 Streptomyces sp. NPDC048506 | reverse complement strand
CGAAGGACTCATCCGCGCCGCGGAACAGGGCCGCGAAGTCCTCTACACCAGAACCGAAACGACCCAAGACAGCACCACCACGCCACGCTCAGATCACGCATAGACAGTCGTCCCGATGGGCCACAGCTACGTGGCCTTGGCGCTCCGATGCGTCGCGTCCGCGGGACGGAGTCGCATGAGGGGGTCTGGGAGGGGATCGGCCGGGAAAACCCCCTCCAATTGACGCACGGCAATGCAGCACGTGTCGCGAGGGAACGGTGTGGTCACTGCCTCATGTAGGCAGTGCGACTATGGGCCTGGGGCCCTTGCTTTCCGTGTCGCCCATCCAGACGAGCCGGCCCTGGCTCGGACGCGTTGGCAGCAGATTTCGAGCTGATCGAACGGCCGGCGTCCCGGAGGCGCATCGGGCTTCGTGACAGTTCCAGCCTTCCCGGTCGGAGCGGCGAGCGCTCCGTGCCTGGCGCAGAGCGCCTATGTGCCAGGGCGGACGGTGATGGCCGACCCGGAAGGCAACGTGTTCAGCGTCCTGGAGCCCCGGGAGCTCTACCGGGACACCGGGCCGATAGCCGCCGTGGTCGTCGACTGCGCCGACCCACGGGCCATGGTCCGGTTCTGGGACGAGGCGAGCTTGTCCGTACCGGGTGGTGCCGTCTGTGTGCTCCGCGCCAGCGGTGCCCCGGCCCGGCTCGACACGGGCACCTGGTGATCCACAGTCGTGCACGCTCGGTCGGCGACCGGCTTCCCGTACCGTCGGCACATGTTGAGGGACCTGTCGCTCCGTCAGCAAGACGGTGCGACAGGTCCAGGCCGGCCGGGACAACCGGCTTCGGCTGTCCGTCAGACGGACACCGGGACCTTGGCCGGCTGCTCGACGGCTTCCGGGGCCGTGGCGGGCTGCTCGACGGCTCCGGGCTCGCGCCAGCCCGGAGGCTGAAGCAGGTAGCCGATGCGACCGCGCCAGGTACGGGCGTGGCGGACGTCGCGGAGCAGGCCGGTGAACTCGTAGTAGTTGGCCTTGAGTGGGTTGAAGGTGTTGATGTTCTTCGTCAGCCCGTAGCGGACGCGTTCGGTCTCCTCGGCGTAACTGCCGAAGATCCGGTCCCAGATGATCAGGATGCCGCCGTAGTTCTTGTCCAGGTAGGGGTTGTTGGCGCCGTGGTGGACACGGTGGTGCGAGGGGGTGTTGAAGACGTACTCGATCGGGCGCGGGAGGCGCTTGATGCGCTCGGTGTGGATCGGGTACTGGTACAGCAGCACGATGGACTGGGACACGAAGATCATCCAGGCGGGTATGCCGAGCAGCGCAAGCGGGATGTACACCACGCTGGTCAGGAACGATCCGGGGATCAGCCAGGGCAGGCGGACTGCGGTGGAGAGGTTGAAGTGCTCGCTGGAGTGGTGGACGCTGTGTGAGGCCCAGAAGAGTCGGATGCGGTGACCCATCCGGTGCTTGGCGTAGTAGGCGAGGTCGGCCAGGAAGATCGCCACTGCCCACACCCACCATGTCGACGAGGACAGGGCGTGCGGGGCGAACGCTGCGGCGGTGACCACGATCGGCAGTTCGATGAACTTGTCGAGCGACTTGGTGATGCGCCCGAGCGCGTAGATGGACAGGCTGGTGGCGGTGTCTCGGGCTGAGATGCCGGCGCGCGGGGTCTTCGGGTCCTTGTCCAGCTTGTAGCCGATGAACTCGATGGTCATCAGCAACAGGAACGCCGGGACCGCGTATATCCCGATTTTGAGGGTTTGCTCCATCAGTTCAGCCTTTCGTCAGGGAGTGACTTGTCGGAGCGGTCTGCCTTGGGCTCCCTCGCCGCGTCCGCCGACGGTGAGGTGGCGGCGGGGGCGCCGCGGCGCGGGAACGGACGGTGTCCGGGGGTGTTGTGGCGTGATGCCGGGTCGGCGGCCCCGGCTGCTACTGGTCGCCCAGGCCGAGGAGGGTGGCTCGGGCGCGTGCCTCGCGCCAGACGTTGACGCGTGTCTCGCCTGGTTCGGCGAGCAGGGTGAACAGGGCTGACAGCGCGTCGAAGGCCTCACTGCCGAGCTGCTCGCGGATCTCCTCGTCGAGCTCGCGACGGGCCTGGTCGAAGGACCGGAGGAAGGCGAGGGCGTTCGCGGTCGGGCGTACGAACTTCTCCCGACCGTCACCGGGCGACTTCTCCAGGGTGAGGTAGCCCTGCTCGCACAGCTCGGTCACCTGCTTGCTCGCGCCCTGGCGGCTGATCTCCAGCTCGCGGCCGATCCGGGAGACGGTCATCTCGTCGTCCTTGGCGCACAACCGCAGGATCGCCCCGTTGGGCAGGCGCTTCTCGGTGAACCCGGTGGCGGTCAGCCGTTCTTCGACGCGACGCCGGTAACCAAGCCAGGAACGCAGCAACTGTGGACCCAGCGCGATGCCCGGGTCCCCTTCGGGAGTATCGGCAACCATGATTGACAATATAGGAGGGCGCATCGAGGTGCGCAACCATGGGTGACAAGTTTGGGCTGTGGTGCCCTGCGCAGAAGAGTGAGCGACCGACCCGGCCGGATCGGTGACTATCCGCGGTCAACTTCGAGGAGTGCGCCTTGCGGTGGGTGAAGGGGCGCGGCTCGTCGCCCACAACCAACGAGCTGATCCGGCGGAATCCCTGCTGGATGCGTGGGGCGGTCGGCGATGCGAAGTCGGGGGCGGGGGAGCGGTTTGTCGTGCTGCCCGGCTTCATGCGGAGGGGCCTGGAGCGACAGCAGGAGGTGGCCGTCGGGATCGACGCCCTGGTGCGTGCCGACCGGCAGAAGAGTGCTGAGCGGGGCGGCGCGGGCTTCTGGTGCGGATCTGACGCAAGACGCTTAGAGGGGCCTGGACAACAAACAAGGCCCAGGTCGCCGACCTGGGCCTCAACTATGGAGCGGGTGACGGGAATCGAACCCGCGCTCTGAGCTTGGGAAGCTCATGTTCTACCATTAAACTACACCCGCGTAATCCCGCCCCGTTGAGAGCGGAACATCGTCGCACACTCTACCCCATCGCTGCCTCGCGGTGCATTTGGCATGCCCGGATGCCGCTGGGAGGCGGTGGTCGCGTGGGGTTGTGGCCGGGGGTGTTCAGGGGTGCCGTGGGGTGGTGCCGGGGTGGGATGTGGGTGCGGGGCGCGGGAGTTGGGGCGTACGGTTGGGCGTCGGAGTGCCGCGTGCAGAGGCGCCCAGTTCATCCCCTAATGTGGCTTTTGTTGTCACGTCGTTGGGAGAGGGACTTGATGGAGCGCACCGTCGTACGTTGTGCCGAGGGCCACGTGTTCAGCACCGCTTCGTTCCCGATGCAGACCACCGACCGGCTCGGTCCGGGACGGCTGCTGCGCTGCCCGCGCTGTGCTCGGCTCCGGCATGCGGTGCCCGTGGAGCACACGAAGCGGTAGTGATCTGGGGAAGTAGAGAGAAGTAGGAAGCAGAGAGAAGCACGGGAGTGGGTCCGGTCCCTGGTAGGGGTCGGGCCCTCGTCGTGCGGTGGGGGTGGCGCGGGCGCGTATCCTCGTGTGCGTGCTTCTCTCAGACAAGGACATCCGGGCCGAGATCGACGCTGGTCGGGTGCGCATCGACCCCTATGACGAGTCGATGGTGCAGCCGTCCAGCATTGACGTGCGCCTCGACCGGTACTTCCGGGTGTTCGAGAATCACCGCTACCCGCACATCGACCCCGCCGTCGAGCAGTCCGATCTGACCCGTGAGGTCGTTCCGGAGGGGGACGAGGCGTTCATCCTGCACCCGGGCGAGTTCGTGCTGGCCTCGACGTACGAGGTCATCGGCCTGCCGGACGACATCGCGTCGCGGCTGGAGGGCAAGAGCTCGCTGGGGCGGCTGGGGCTGCTCACGCACTCGACCGCCGGGTTCATCGATCCGGGGTTCAGCGGGCACGTGACGCTGGAGCTGAGCAATGTCGCCACGCTGCCGATCAAGCTGTGGCCGGGCATGAAGATCGGCCAGCTGTGCATGTTCCGGCTGACCTCGCCGGCCGAGCACCCGTACGGCAGCGAGCGGTACGGCTCCCGTTACCAGGGGCAGCGCGGTCCCACGCCGTCCCGGTCGTTCCAGAACTTCCACCGTTCGCAGGTGTGAGGCGAGCGACAGCACTGAGGCAGGCGTCCGCGCGCCCGGGGGCGGGCGTGTGGGCAGGTCCGTACCGGGCCTGGACAGAGAAGGTCTGAGGGATACGTGAGTGACGTGCGGGAGAACCTGACGTACGAGCGGTTCGGCGGGGCGATCCGCGAGCTGGCGCAGACGATCGCGGACGACGGGTACGAGCCCGACATCGTGCTGTCGATCGCCCGCGGCGGCGTCTTCGTCGCCGGCGGGCTGGCGTACGCGCTGGACTGCAAGAACATCCACCTGGTGAACGTCGAGTTCTACACCGGCGTGGGGACCACGCTGGAGATGCCGGTCATGCTGGCGCCGGTGCCGAATGCGATCGACTTCAGTGAGAAGAAGGTGCTGATCGCCGATGACGTCGCGGACACCGGCAAGACGCTGAAGCTGGTGCACGACTTCTGCGTGGGGACCGTGGCCGAGGTCCGCAGCGCGGTGATCTACGAGAAGTCGCACTCGCTGGTGAAGTGCGAGTACGTGTGGAAGCGCACGGACGACTGGATCAACTTCCCCTGGAGCGTCGAGCCGCCGGTGGTGCGCCGGGAGGGGCAGATCCTCGACGCCTGAGGGCGCCTTGTGGATTCGTCCCTGACCTCCCTGGTGGACGGCTTGGGCATGGATGGGTAGGGAACTGCCCGAGTGATCGTCTTGCGGAGCAGAGACGCCCCCGGTTCCTCGTCGGAATCGGGGGCGTGCTCGTAGATGGCCGGGGCTACTGCCGCCTCCCCTGCTTCTGCTGATGTTCGCGGTCTCGGTGTCGTCCGCGTTCTGCGTGATGGGCGATCAGAAGGAGTCCACCGTCGAGGCGTACGGGTCCACGGCGCCCGGCCCCGTCGACTGAGCCGGCCGGGCCCCGTCAGCCCGCGGACTGCTTGCCGCAGAACACCGCCTTGATGAGCTTCTGCTGCACCTTCGGGAACTCCTTCGCCTCGTCGATGGCGGCGCCCCTGCTGGTCAGCGAGGCGGTCAGGGTCTTCTTGCCGTCGGGCGTGCTGTACATCAGCGCCCCGTAGCCCTGGACGCCGCCGTTGTGAGTGAGGAGGGTGCCGCCGCAGTTCGGGCCCGCGTCCACCACGAACACCCCGAGGCCGTAGCCGCTCTTCGGGTGCGGCCTGCGCATCTCGGCCAGCAGCCGGGCCGGCAGGAGCTTGCCGCCCTGTAGTGCGGAGAAGAACGTCTGGAGATCCTTGGTGGTCGAGATCATCTCGCCGGCGGCGTAGATCCAGGAAGGGTTCTGGCGGGTGACGTCGACGACCTTCCACTGGCCGGCGTCCTTGTAGCGGTAGTAGCCGTGGGCGTGCGGCCCGGGGATCTCCGGCGAGGTGCCCGGCACCACGGTGTGCCGCAGCCGGAGCGGTCGCAGGATCCGCCGCTGTATTTCCACGCCGTACGAGTGGCCGGTGACCTTCTTGATCAGCAGCGCGGCCAGCACGTAGTTGGTGTTGGAGTAGGCCCAGGCCGTCCCCGGCGCGAACTTGGCCGGCTTGGACAACGCCGGTGGAGGGGGCAGGTGAACAAGGGCTTTGTGTGAGGGAGTTGGCCGTGGGTCGGCTCCCTCGCGGTGTTCCGTGTGGGCTGTCTCACGCATGTTTCGGCCAATCCCGTTACGGGTGTTCCACCGGTGCTTACTTGCGAGTAAAACCCGCGGTAACAGCGGACCGGAGGGGAGGCCCCATGGCGCGTGCGAGACAGGGGACGCACGGGAGACAGCGGACACAGGGGACGCAGGGGATACAGGAGAGGCGGAGGGGGCAGGGAAGGCTCGGGGGGCATGGGCGGCGGGTGAGAGTGGGGGTCGCGGCGCTGACCGCCGGCCTGACGGTGGTGTTCACGGCGGCGGTGGGCGGGACGGGCTCTGCCATGGCCGCCACAGCCACAGCCACTGCCAGCGCAAACGCCGCCGGGTCCGCCGGAGCCGCCGGAGCCGCCACGAACGTCAAGCCGCTGTCGCCCGAGTTGGAGAAGGTCCGGGCACAGGAGGCGGTCAAGCTCTACGGCAACCCGGCCGAGCGGCCCCTCGGCGAGCGGAAGACCTCGTTGATCTCGCTGGGCGACAGCGAGATCTCGGGGGAGGGCGTCGGGACGTACGAGCCGGGGACCGACGGGCCCGACAACTGGTGCCACAGGTCGCCGGACTCGGCGATCCACCGGACCGGGATCGCCGCGGACGTGACGTACAACGTCGCCTGCTCGGGCGCGTACAGCGGCAACATCGTGATCGGCGGCAGCAAGCAGTACTCCGATGAACTGGTGCAGAGCGACAACCTGGCGATCAAGGCCCGTAACACCCGGCTGAAGATGGTCCTGTTGGTCGCGGGCGCCAACGACGACCTCCAGTTCGGGCCGGTGATGACGGACTGTGTGGAGCGCTGGTTCCTGCTCCAGGGGGCGTGCCAGCCCAAGTACCAGCCGGGGTGGCAGGCGCGGGTCGACGGGCTGGTGCCGAAGGTCGAGCGGACGCTCAACGACCTGCGGACCGTGATGCGGGACGCGGGGTACGCGGACGGCGACTACCGGCTCGTGGTGATGTCGTACCCGAGCCCGATCGGGCCGGACGTGGAGGACAACCCCGCCTACCCGGGGAAGCTGCCGGGCGGCTGCACCGGCTACACCTCGGACGCGGCGTGGGGGCGCAACGCCGCGGTGCCGGCCTTCGAACGGGGGGTCCGGAAGGCCGCGCAGGACACCGGGGCGACGTACCTCGATGCGTCCCGTCTGTTCCACGGGCACGAGGTGTGCATGGAGGACACCTGGGCCCGCGGGCTGTACGTGAACCTCTCCAACCCCTTCCCGCCGAACGCGAATTCGGTCCGGCAGTCGTTCCACCCGAACGCGCGCGGGCACGGCGCGTTCGCGTCCTGCCTGACCCAGCTGTACGCGGTGGCGGGGCTGCGGGAGGCGTCCTGCGCCGATCCGGCGAGCACCGGGCGGCCGAAGCTGTACCCGTGGGCCTGGGACGACGCCTACCGGCCGCTGAAGAACGCCGGTACCGGGAGCTGTCTGGACGCGACCGGCGGCGCGAGCCGGAACGGCACGGTGGTCGGCGGCTGGGACTGCACCGGGCAGCGCCATCAGGACTGGTGGTACGACGGCGAGCAGCGGTCGGTGCACGTGGGGTTGACCCAGGACCGGTGCCTGGACGTCCCCGGCGGGCGGTACGAGGCCGGGGCCACGCTGGTGCTGTGGAACTGCTCGGGCGCGGCCAACCAGCAGTTCGTACGGGCCGACGGCGGGGTGATCCGGCCGGCGGCCGCACCGTCGCTGTGTCTGGCGCTGGGCGGGGCCAAGGAGCCGCTCAGGCTCCAGGCGTGCGACGGGTCGGCGGGGCAGCGGTTCGCCTAGGGGAGACACCGAATTCGCCCGGGGGAGACACCACATTCGCCCAGGGGAGACGCCGAAGGGGCCCGCCGGTGGAGCCGAGTGCTCCGGGGCGGGCCCCTTTACGAGGGCGGGGAGGGGCGGGAGGGCCGCACGGCTCGTCGGCCCAACGGGCCTACAGCGTGCCGAGCTTGAGCAGGCCCAGCAGGGCGACCAGCTGGATCGCGGAGGCGCCGAGCGCCTTGGGCCACGGCAGGTCGTGCGACTTGCTGACCATGGAGGTGAGCAGGTAGCCGCAGGCGAGCCAGGTCAGCCAGCCCAGGACCTGGACCAGGGTGGAGTCGCCGCCGAGGAACATCGCGAACAGCAGCCGGGGCGCGTCCGAGATGTTCATGATCAGCATGGACAGGCCGACGGTCGGCTGCCAGGCACCGTCGCCGCCGAGCTGGCGGGCCAGGGTGTGGGTGACCGTGCCCAGGATCAGACTGCCGACGATGAACATCACGGCCGTGATCAGCACCCAGGGGATGCTGTTGGAGAGTGTGGCGTTCAGCACGTCCTCGCGGGCCTTGTCGAAGCCGAAGACCGCGAGCAGGCCGTAGACGAAGGTGACGATCAGCGCCGGGCCCCACACCGTGTGGTCGCGCATCTGCCAGAACGTGGCGTCCGGGCGCAGCACGATGCCGGAGAGCAGCTGCTTCCAGTGCAGCCGGGGGCCGGCCGGCGGTGCGGAGGTCTGGCCGGCGCGGTAGGTGCCGCCGGCCGCGTACGCGCCGTCGCCGGGGCCGTGGTCGTACTGGTCGGGGTACGGGCCGTGGGCGTCCGGGGCCTCGCCGATGCTGAACTGCCGGGTGCTGCCCGCGTCGTTGTCGTGCGAGTACGGCGCGTAGGACTGCTGCTGGGGCTGGTAGCCGCCGTCGCCGAAGTACTCGGGCTCGCCGTACTGCCCCTGCGGCTGTCCCTGCGAACCACCGCCGTACTGCTGCGGTGCCTGCCACTGCCCGTGCGGCGGCGGGGGCTGCTGCCCGTACGGTCCTTGCTGCCCGTACGGCGCCTGCTGCCCCTGGCCCTGCTGTCCGTTCTGCGCGGGGCGGGCATCCCGTCCGCGACCCATCCTGAATCCAGCCACGTCTTCGAAAGTACCTGGTCCCGAGGGAACGGGTGGCCGGGCCGGCGGACTGGGCGGGGTTTGCTGCTGACCTGTGACATCCCCTAGGGGATACCCCGAGGGGACGGGAACGCCGACGGCCGGTCCCCTGTCACAGGGGACCGGCCGTCGGTCAACGCGCGGGAAGCGGCGGCTACTTCACCGGCTCCGGCTCGGGAGCGGTCTCCGCCGCCTCGTCACCCGACGGGTCGAGGGGGGTCTTCACCGAGTCCAGCAGCAGCTGGGCCACGTCGACGACCTGGATCGACTCCTTCGCCTTGCCGTCGTTCTTCTTGCCGTTGACGGAGTCCGTCAGCATGACGAGGCAGAACGGGCAGGCGGTCGAGACGATGTCGGGGTTGAGCGACAGCGCCTCGTCGACCCGCTCGTTGTTGATGCGCTTGCCGATGCGCTCTTCCATCCACATCCGGGCGCCGCCGGCGCCGCAGCAGAAGCCGCGCTCCTTGTGGCGGTGCATCTCCTCGTTCCGCAGGCCGGGCACCTTGGCGATGATCTCGCGCGGCGGTGTGTAGACCTTGTTGTGGCGGCCCAGGTAGCAGGGGTCGTGGTACGTGATCAGACCCTCGACCGGGGTGACGGGGATCAGCTTGCCCTCGTCGATGAGGTGCTGGAGCAGCTGGGTGTGGTGGATGACCTCGAACTCGCCGCCCAGCTGCGGGTACTCGTTCGCGATGGTGTTGAAGCAGTGCGGGCAGGTGGCGACGATCTTCTTGGCCGCCTTGGGCTTCTTCGTCGACTCGTCCTCGCTGTCCTCGCCGAACGCCATGTTCAGGGCCTCGACGTTCTGCTGGCCGAGCTGCTGGAAGAGGAACTCGTTGCCCAGGCGGCGGGCCGAGTCACCGGTGCAGGCCTCGTCGCCGCCCATGATCGCGAACTTGACGCCGGCGATGTGCAGCAGCTCCGCGAAGGCCTTGGTGGTCTTCTTGGCGCGGTCCTCCAGGGCGCCGGCGCAGCCGACCCAGTAGAGGTAGTCGACCTCGGTGAGGTCCTCGACGTCCTTGCCGACGACCGGGACCTCGAAGTCGACCTCCTTGGTCCAGGCGAGGCGCTGCTTCTTGGCCAGGCCCCAGGGGTTGCCCTTCTTCTCCAGGTTCTTGAGCATCGTGCCCGCCTCGGACGGGAACGAGGACTCGATCATGACCTGGTAGCGGCGCATGTCGACGATGTGGTCGACGTGCTCGATGTCGACCGGGCACTGCTCGACGCAGGCGCCGCAGGTGGTGCAGGACCACAGCACGTCCGGGTCGATGACGCCGTTCTCCGCGAGGGTGCCGATCAGCGGGCGCTCGGCCTCGGCGAGGGCGGCGGCCGGGACGTCCTTGAGCTGCTCCTCGGTCGCCTTCTCGTTGCCCTCGGCGTCCTTGCCGCCGCCGGCGAGCAGGTACGGGGCCTTGGCGTGCGCGTGGTCGCGCAGCGACATGATCAACAGCTTCGGGGAGAGCGGCTTGCCGGTGTTCCAGGCGGGGCACTGCGACTGGCAGCGACCGCACTCGGTGCAGGTGGAGAAGTCCAGCAGGCCCTTCCACGAGAAGTGCTCGATCTGGGAGACGCCGAACTGGTCGTCCTCGCCCGGGTCCTCGAAGTCGATCGGCTTGCCGCCGGAGGTCATGGGCTGCAACGCGCCCAGCGCCACGTCGCCGTCCGACTCGCGCTTGAACCAGATGTTGGGGAAGGCCAGGAAGCGGTGCCAGGCCACGCCCATGTCGGTCTTGAGGGCGACCGTGATCATCCAGATGAAGGAGGTCGCGATCTTCAGGCCGGCGAAGAAGTACGTGAGGTTCTGGAGGGTGGAGACGTCCAGCCCCTCCAGCCCCGAGACGACCGGGTACGAGATGAAGAAGGAGGCCTCGTAGCCGGCGACGTGGTGCTGGGCGCCCTCCAGGGCGTGCAGCATGAAGATGCAGACGCCGACGATGAGGATGACGGCCTCGACGAAGTACGCCTGGCCGAAGTTGGAGCCGGCGAAGCGGGACTTGCGGCCCGGCTTGTCGGGCTTGGACAGCTGCCGGATGACGATCAGGGCCAGGATGCCGAGCACCGTCATCGTGCCGATGAACTCGACGTAGACGTTGTACGGCGCCCACTCGCCGATGATCGGCAGGAGCCAGTCGGCCTTGAAGAGCTGCCCGATGGCGTTGACGATCGTCAGCAGCAGGGAGAAGAAGCCCACGGCCACGAACCAGTGCGCCACACCGACGACGCCCCAGCGGTTCATCCGGGTGTGGCCGAGGAACTCCTTGACCACCGTGACGGTCCGCTGGGCGGGGTCGTTGGTCCGGGTTCCGGCGGGTACCGACTGACCTAGCCGCATGTGGCGGTAGATCTGCAGGATGGCACGGCCGAACAGCGCGACGCCGACCGCGATGAGGACCAGCGACACGATGATCGCGGCGAGTTGCATTGGGGGCTCCTCGAACCTGAGAGAGCGGAATTCTGAGAGGTCTGAGCGTAACTACTAAGCAGTAACTTTTTTGGTCTGTCGCTGAGGTTACCCATTCTCCCCTGCGCCATGAAGCCGCCCGGCCGGTGATCTGCGTCGCGAAGGCAACCCTGGGTGGGGCTCCCACGTCTTCGCTGGCGGCCGGGTGACGATAAGGGCGACATAAAAGTTGAGTGGGCTCGACTCAGGTCTGTTGACAGGTTCTCCCGGGTGTTGCACTCTTGAGCCTGTTCCACTCAAGTCAGCTGGAGGAATCGAAATGGCACGTGCGGTCGGCATCGACCTGGGCACGACTAACTCCGTCGTCAGCGTTCTCGAAGGCGGTGAGGCCACCGTCATCACCAACGCCGAGGGCGCCAGGACCACGCCGTCCGTTGTCGCCTTCGCCAAGAACGGTGAGGTGCTGGTCGGCGAGGTCGCGAAGCGTCAGGCGGTGACCAACGTCGACAGGACCATCCGGTCGGTCAAGCGCCACATGGGCACCGACTGGAAGGTGGGCATCGACGACAAGAACTTCAACCCGCAGCAGATCTCTGCGTTCATTCTTCAGAAGCTGAAGCGGGACGCCGAGGCGTACCTGGGCGAGAAGGTCACGGACGCGGTCATCACCGTCCCGGCGTACTTCAACGACTCCGAGCGTCAGGCCACCAAGGAGGCCGGTGAGATCGCGGGCCTCAACGTCCTGCGCATCGTCAACGAGCCCACCGCGGCCGCCCTGGCCTACGGCCTTGAGAAGGACGACCAGACCATTCTGGTCTTCGACCTCGGTGGCGGCACCTTCGACGTCTCGCTGCTGGAGATCGGTGACGGCGTCGTCGAGGTGAAGGCCACCAACGGTGACAACCACCTCGGTGGTGACGACTGGGACCAGCGCGTCGTCGACTACCTGGTCAAGCAGTTCCAGAACGGCCACGGCGTCGACCTGTCCAAGGACAAGATGGCGCTTCAGCGTCTGCGCGAGGCCGCCGAGAAGGCGAAGATCGAGCTGTCGTCGTCCACCGAGACGACGATCAACCTGCCGTACATCACCGCCTCCGCCGAGGGCCCGCTGCACCTGGACGAGAAGCTCACCCGCTCGCAGTTCCAGCAGCTCACCGCGGACCTCCTGGAGCGCTGCAAGACCCCGTTCCACAACGTCATCAAGGACGCCGGCATCCAGCTGGCCGAGATCGACCACGTGGTCCTGGTCGGCGGTTCGACCCGTATGCCGGCCGTCGCCGAGCTCGTCAAGGAGCTGACCGGCGGCAAGGACGCCAACAAGGGCGTCAACCCGGACGAGGTCGTCGCCATCGGCGCCACCCTTCAGGCCGGTGTCCTCAAGGGCGAGGTCAAGGACGTCCTCCTGCTGGACGTCACCCCGCTGTCCCTCGGCATCGAGACCAAGGGCGGCATCATGACCAAGCTCATCGAGCGGAACACGACGATCCCGACCAAGCGGTCCGAGATCTTCACCACCGCCGAGGACAACCAGCCGTCCGTGCAGATCCAGGTCTACCAGGGCGAGCGCGAGATCGCGGCGTACAACAAGAAGCTCGGCATGTTCGAGCTGACGGGTCTGCCGCCGGCCCCGCGCGGTGTCCCGCAGATCGAGGTCTCCTTCGACATCGACGCCAACGGCATCATGCACGTGACCGCGAAGGACCTGGGCACGGGCAAGGAGCAGAAGATGACCGTCACCGGCGGCTCCTCGCTCCCGAAGGACGAGGTCGACCGGATGCGGGAGGAGGCCGAGCGCTACGCGGACGAGGACCACAAGCGCCGCGAGGCCGCCGAGGCCCGCAACCAGGGCGAGCAGCTCGTCTACCAGACCGAGAAGTTCCTCAAGGACAACGAGGACAAGGTCCCCGCTGAGGTGAAGACCGAGGTCGAGACCGCCGTCGGCGAGCTCAAGGAGAAGCTCAAGGGCGAGGACACGGCCGAGATCCGCACCGCCACCGAGAAGGTCGCCGCGGTCTCCCAGAAGCTGGGCCAGGCCATGTACGCCGACGCCCAGGCCGCGCAGGCCGCCGCGGGTGGCGCCGAGGGCGCTGCCGCCGGCGGGCAGCAGGCCAAGGCCGAGGACGACGTGGTCGACGCCGAGATCGTCGACGACGAGAAGCCGAAGAAGGATGGTGCCGCGTGACGGAGGAGACCCCGGGCTTCGACGAGAAGCCTGACGTCCCCTCTGACGCCGCTCCCGAAGACGCGGCGCAGGCCGAGTCCGCCGACAAGGCGGGCTCGGCCCCGGCCGGGGACGTAACAGACGTAGCTCTCCAGGCGCAGCTGGACCAGGTGCGGACCGCGCTCAACGAGCGCACCGTGGACCTCCAGCGGCTCCAGGCGGAGTACCAGAACTACCGCCGTCGGGTGGAACGGGACCGGGTCACGGTCAAGGAGATCGCCGCGGCGAACCTCCTGTCCGAGCTCCTGCCCGTGCTCGACGACGTCGGCCGGGCCCGCGAGCACGGCGAACTGGTCGGCGGCTTCAAGTCGGTGGCCGAGTCGCTGGAGACCGTGGCCGCCAAGCTCGGCCTACAGCAGTTCGGCAAGGAGGGCGAGCCCTTCGACCCGACGATCCACGAGGCGCTGATGCACTCGTACGCGCCGGACGTCACCGAGACGACGTGCGTCGCGATCCTCCAGCCCGGGTATCGCATCGGTGAGCGAACGATCCGCCCCGCGCGGGTCGCCGTCGCCGAGCCCCAGCCGGGTGCGCAGAGCGCCAAGTCCGCCTCCGATGACGACGCCAAGGGTGCCAAGGCCTCGGACGAGGAGAGCGGTGGCCCGGACGAGGGCTGACGTGGGGATCGACGGGGAAACCGTACGGAAGGAGGGACGTCGGGGATGAGCACCAAGGACTTCGTCGAGAAGGACTACTACAAGGTCCTCGGCGTCCCCAAGGACGCCACCGAAGCGGAGATCAAGAAGGCGTACCGCAAGCTGGCCCGGGAGAACCACCCGGACGCCAACAAGGGTGACGCCAAGGCCGAGGAGCGCTTCAAGGAGATCTCCGAGGCCAACGACGTCCTGGGCGACGCCAAGCGCCGCAAGGAGTACGACGAGGCGCGGGCGCTGTTCGGCAACGGCGGCTTCCGTCCCGGCCCCGGCGGGGGCGGCTCCTTCAACTTCGACCTGGGCGACCTCTTCGGAGGCGGCGCCGGGCAGGGTGGCGGCGGCTTCGGCGGCGGCCTCGGGGACGTCTTCGGGGGCCTGTTCAACCGCGGCGGCGGGACGCGTACCCAGCCGCGCCGCGGCCAGGACATCGAGTCCGAGGTGACGCTCAGCTTCACCGAGGCGGTCGACGGGGCCACGGTCCCGCTGCGGATGTCCAGCCAGGCACCGTGCAAGGCGTGCTCGGGCACCGGCGACAAAAACGGTACGCCCAGGGTCTGCCCGACCTGTGTCGGCACCGGTCAGGTCAGCCGGGGCGCGGGCGGCGGCTTCTCGCTGACCGACCCCTGCGCGGACTGCAAGGGCCGGGGCCTGATCGCCCAGGACCCCTGTGAGGTCTGCAAGGGCAGCGGGCGCGCGACCAGCGCCCGGACGATGCAGGTCCGCATCCCCGCGGGCGTCTCCGACGGGCAGCGCATCCGGCTGCGCGGCAAGGGCGCCCCGGGCGAGCAGGGCGGCCCGGCCGGTGACCTGTACGTCGTCGTGCACGTCGGCGCGCACCCGGTGTTCGGCCGCAAGGGCGACAACCTCACCGTCACGGTGCCGGTCACGTTCCCGGAGGCCGCGCTGGGCGGCGAGGTGAAGGTGCCGACGCTGGGCGGCCCGCCGGTGACGCTGAAGCTGCCGGCCGGTACCCCCAACGGACGCACGATGCGGGCCCGTGGCAAGGGTGCGGCCCGCAAGGACGGCACCCGAGGTGATCTGCTGGTCACCATAGAGGTGATCGTTCCCAAGGACCTCGGCGACAAGGCGAAGGAAGCGCTGGAGTCCTATCGCGAGGCGACCGCGGGTCCGGACCCGCGGGCGGAGCTGTTCCAGGCCGCGAAGGGAGCTTGAGATGGACAGCCGGGGCGGGCAGCGTCGTAACCCCTATGAACTGACCGATGAATCGCCGGTGTACGTCATCTCCGTCGCGGCTCAGCTCTCCGGCCTGCATCCGCAGACCCTGCGGCAGTACGACCGCCTCGGTCTGGTCTCCCCCGACCGCACGGCCGGCCGGGGCCGCCGTTACTCGGCCCGCGACATCGAACTGCTGCGTAACGTGCAGCAGTTGTCGCAGGAAGAGGGCATCAACCTCGCCGGCATCAAGCGCATCATCGAGCTGGAGAACCAGGTCGCGGCCCTGCAACAGCGGGTCGCCGAACTCCAGGGTGCCCTGGAGGGCGCGGCCAGCGCGATGCAGCAGCGCGAGGCGGCGGTGCACGCCTCGTATCGGCGCGATCTGGTGCCGTACCAGGACGTGCAGCAGACCAGCGCGCTGGTGGTGTGGCGGCCCAAGCGACCCGAGTAGGCGCTGCGGGCCGAGGCCGTACGGCGGCCGTGGACACGACGGCGAAGGGCCGGGGTGAGGCACACCCCGGCCCTTCGCCGTTCTCCGTTTTCGGTGTTCCGTCTTGCGTCTTGCGTCTTCCGTCTTCCGTGTTCCCGTGGGGCGCGTTCAGCAGCCGTTGTACCCGGCCGTGGGCATCGACAGCCGGCGGTGCACCTGCGACTTCATCGCCAGGGTGTAGACCGGCTCGTCGAGGTCGGCGGTCTCCAGTCGGACGCCGGCGGCCGCGCACCGCTCGGTGAACTCGTCGGCGCCGTCGATGGCGTTCTCCAGCGCCCGGCGGTTGGGCGCCACGAACACATCGACCAGGCCCTGCTCCACATCGCGCCACAGTGCGCTGTGGTCGGCGCGCAGCTGATGCAGGCTGAGCTGGCAGGTCAGGTGGTAGTCACGGGCAGCCGCCCACTGTTTGCACATGTCGTGCTGGCTGCGGTCATCGACCAGGAACGGGTCCTCGTCCAGCTCGGACAGCGGCATCAGGCAGGCGATCGCCGTCACTCGGACCGAGTTCATCGTGCCCTCCGGGGCGTGGCAAGTGTGGGGGCGACGATACCCCCGAGGGCGGTCCGTGGTGGAGGGGCTGCGCCGGGCGGCGAGGCGTATCCGCAGGCGTGGCAGATCTTCCAGCCGTCCTGGTTGACGGCGAGCTGGCCGCCGCAGCGTGGGCAGAGTTCGGCGTGTGGGCGGGGGCGGGTGGGGCGCGGACGGCGTGGAACGGTTGTCACGATGCGCAATGTCGACGCCATGCGCCCTCCAACTGCCCTCATCTGCACGGGACGGGTCCGATGCCGCCCGCCCTTGCGCGAGGCTGTTCGTTTCCCGTTCGTACCTGGGTACCAGCTGGCGGGCATGTGCCGGAGGCCGAGGGGTTGTTTTCAGACAGGTCCAGACCTGAGGGATTTCTGGTGGTAAAGGAGGGTGTTCGGGTGTCGCGGGGGCAGGTTTCCGGCCGTCGCCCGTGCCTCAGGCCCGCCCCATCGCCCTGGTCACCGCGATCTCGATCATGACCCGGTCCGGGTTGGGGGTCGGCGTGCGCCCGTACCGCTCGGCGTAGCGGCGCACCGCGTCGCCCACCGTCTCCGCGTCCGTACGCACCCGCGCGATGCCCTCCAGCGTCGCCCAGCGCCCCTTGTCGACCTGGCAGACGGCCACGGTCGCACCGTCCGCCCCGGCGGCGAGGACGTTCTTGACCTTGGTGCTGTCCTTGCGGGTGATGACCCGCGCGATCCGCTGCTCGGCGTCGTAGGTGACGCCCACCGGGACGACGTGCGGCGTCCCGTCCGTACGCAACGTGGTGAGGGTCGACATCAGGTACTCGCGCCAGAAGGCGAGGTACTCGGGGGTGAGGGCGGAGAGGTCGTGGGCCATGGGGGCAAGGGTAGGCCCGCGTCCCTCAGGGGTTCGCGGGCCACTGCTGAAAGTCAGAGGAAGTCGATGGTCTCCAGGTCGAAGGAGAAGGGGGCGGGGAGGGGGACGGGTTTGCCGAGTGGGACGCTGATGCTGCCTGCGTAGTCTCCCTCCGAGGGCTCGCTGAACAGTGTGATCGTGGACTTCTCACGATCGACGAGGAGGTAGAGCGGGATGTTCGCGCGGGCGTAGGCGTCGCGCTTGGTGACGCGGTCCCGGTGCGGCTTGCTTGAGGTCACCTCGACGACCAGGGCGACAGCGTCGCTGGGAACCCAGTTCCCTGGCAGGCCGAAGAGGTCTGCGGTGCTGGGGGCGAAGGTGGCATCCGGGATCACGTAATTCTTGGGATACAGGCCGCCAGGTGACAGCTGGATCCCCTTGTTGCCGGATACGTCCATGTCGGTGTGAGACTTGGCCAGGACCTGCTTGACGATCTTGCTGAAGACCCGCTCATGCCTATTGTCCGGCGGTGGTGTCACAACGATCTCCCCCTCGATCAGCTCGGCTCGGAAGCCCTCGGGGGTCTCCAAGGCGAAGAAGCCGTTCAGGAGGGTCTCTTCGTTCGTAGCTACAGGCTCTTGTGCCATAGCCGTCATGCTGCACCTCCTTGTGGTCGAAGGCCAGCGTTGCCAGAGAAGGTCAGTGACACGGGCATATTCGAGTGGATTCCCTCGCAAGGATCAGCCTTGAGTGGAATAGACTCAACTTATCGCACGTTGGTACTTGCAGGATTCGGGTACGAGGGACGACGGAACGTCGTACGAGGAGGATCACAAGGCCGTGGACGCCGAGCTGACCAACAAGAGCCGGGAGGCGCTCAGCGCCGCCAATGACCGGGCGATCACCGCCGGGCACGCGGACATGACGTCCGCGCACCTCCTGCTCGCGCTGCTGGCCGGGCAGGACAACGAGAACATCATGGACCTGCTGGCCGCCGTCGAGGCCGACGCCGCGGTGCTGCGCAACGGGGCCGAGCGCCAGCTCGCCGCGCTGCCCAGCGTGCAGGGCTCGACGGTCGCCCCGCCCCAGCCGGACCGCGACCTGCTCGCCGCGATCGCGGAGGCCACCCAGCGCGCCAAGGAACTGGACGACGCCTACGTCTCCACCGAGCACCTGCTCATCGGTATCGCGGCCAAGGGCGGGCGCACCGGTGAGCTGCTGGAGCAGCAGGGCGCCTCCGCCAAGAAGCTGCTGGCCGCCTTCGAGGCCAGCCGTGGCGGGCAGCGGGTGACCAACCCCGATCCGGAGGGCACGTACAAGGCGCTGGAGAAGTTCGGCACGGACTTCACGGCGGCCGCCCGCGAGGGCAAGCTCGACCCGGTCATCGGCCGGGACCACGAGATCCGCCGGGTGGTGCAGGTGCTGTCCCGCCGGACGAAGAACAACCCGGTGCTGATCGGTGAGCCGGGCGTCGGCAAGACCGCCGTCGTCGAGGGGCTGGCGCAGCGGATCGTCAAGGGCGACGTGCCCGAGTCGCTGCGCAACAAGCGCCTGGTCGCGCTCGACCTGGGCGCGATGGTCGCCGGTGCCAAGTACCGCGGCGAGTTCGAGGAACGGCTGAAGACCGTCCTGGCGGAGATCAAGGCCAGCGACGGCCAGATCATCACGTTCATCGACGAGCTGCACACGGTCGTGGGCGCGGGCGCCGGCGGCGACTCGTCCATGGACGCCGGCAACATGCTCAAGCCGATGCTTGCCCGCGGCGAGCTGCGGATGGTCGGTGCGACCACCCTCGACGAGTACCGCGAGCGGATCGAGAAGGACCCGGCGCTGGAGCGGCGCTTCCAGCAGGTGCTGGTCGCCGAGCCGACCGTCGAGGACACGGTGGCCATCCTGCGCGGCCTCAAGGGACGCTACGAGGCCCACCACAAGGTGCAGATCGCGGACTCCGCGCTGGTCGCCGCGGCCGGCCTCTCCGACCGGTACATCACCTCCCGCTTCCTGCCCGACAAGGCCATCGACCTGGTCGACGAGGCCGCGTCCCGGCTCCGCATGGAGATCGACTCCTCGCCCGTCGAGATCGACGAGCTCCAGCGCGCCGTGGACCGCCTCAAGATGGAGGAACTGGCGCTCAAGAACGAGACCGATGCCGGCTCCGTCCAGCGCCTGGAGAAGCTGCGCAAGGACCTCGCCGACAAGGAGGAGGAGCTGCGCGGCCTGACCGCCCGCTGGGAGAAGGAGAAGCAGAGCCTCAACCGGGTCGGTGAGCTCAAGGAGAAGCTCGACGACCTGCGCGTCCAGGCCGAGCGCGCGCAACGCGACGGCGACTTCGACGCCGCCTCCAAGCTGCTGTACGGCGAGATCCCGGGCGTCGAGCAGGAGCTGGAGGCGGCCGCCGCCGCCGAGGCCGAGCAGGAGGCGTCCAAGGAGTCCATGGTCAAGGAGGAGGTCGGTCCGGACGACATCGCGGACGTGGTCGCCTCCTGGACCGGTATCCCGGCCGGGCGGCTCCTGGAGGGCGAGACCCAGAAGCTGCTGCGCATGGAGGAGGAGATCGGCAAGCGGCTGATCGGCCAGACCGAGGCCGTGCGGTCGGTGTCGGACGCGGTGCGCCGCACGCGCGCGGGGATCGCCGACCCGGACCGGCCCACCGGCTCGTTCCTCTTCCTCGGCCCGACCGGCGTCGGCAAGACCGAGCTGGCCAAGGCTCTGGCGGACTTCCTCTTCGACGACGAGCGGGCGATGGTCCGGATCGACATGTCGGAGTACGGCGAGAAGCACAGCGTCGCCCGCCTGGTCGGCGCGCCGCCCGGCTACGTCGGCTACGAGGAGGGCGGCCAGCTGACGGAGGCGGTCCGCCGCCGCCCGTACAGCGTCGTGCTCCTCGACGAGGTGGAGAAGGCGCACACCGAGGTCTTCGACATCCTGTTGCAGGTCCTCGACGACGGTCGGCTCACGGACGGCCAGGGCCGGACGGTGGACTTCCGCAACACCATCCTCATCCTGACCTCCAACCTCGGCTCCGCCTTCCTCATGGATCCGCTGCTCAAGGAGGACCAGAAGCGGGAGAAGGTGCTGGAGACGGTCCGCGGATCCTTCCGGCCCGAGTTCCTCAACCGGCTTGACGACGTGGTGGTCTTCCACCCGCTCGGCACGGACCAGCTCCAGCGGATCGCCCGGATCCAGCTGGACCACCTCCAGCGCCGCCTCACCGACCGCCGTCTGACGCTGGACGTCACCGACCGTGCCCTGACCTGGCTCGCCTGGCTGGGCCAGGAACCGGTCGTCGACGCCCCCGCGCCCGACCTGTCCTACGGTGCCCGCCCCCTGCGCCGCCTGGTCCAGTCGGCCATCGGTGATCGGCTCGCCCGCGGCATCCTGGCGGGCGAGGTGCTGGACGGGGACACCGTGCGGGTGGACGTGGACGGCGACGGCGAGGGACTGTCCGTGGAGGCGGTCCGGCGGAACGCGGCCTGAGCTGCGACGCTTCCCCCAGGGAGGGTCACGAGGCAGCCCGCGGCGCCGCTCGGTGCCGCGGCCCGGGCACCCGGCCGGACCGCCCGGTCGTTGCCTTGACCGACACCTTGCCCGCTGCCGTTCCGTCCGGGGTTGCCAGGACGGGGCGGGTGTGGGGGAGGATGGCAGGGACCATACGAAGGGAATTCCACGGTGAGCATCGACCCGTCCTCGATTCCGAATTTCGGGGGCCAGCCCGAACCGCAGCCCTCGGGGCCTGATGGTCCCGTCCTGCCCGACCAGGACCTGGTCAAGCAGCTCCTCGACCAGATGGAGCTGAAGTACGTCGTCGACGAGGAGGGTGACCTCGCCGCGCCGTGGGAGCAGTTCCGCACGTACTTCATGTTCCGTGGCGAGGAGGAGCAGCAGATCTTCTCCGTCCGCACGTTCTACGACCGCGCCCACGGCATCGACGAGAAGTCGAAGCTGCTGGAGGCGATCGACGACTGGAACCGCCGGACGCTGTGGCCCAAGGCCTACACCCACACCCATGACGACGGCACGGTCCGTCTGATCGGTGAGGCATCGATGCTGATCGGCACCGGTGTTTCGCTCGAACACTTCGTTTCGAGCACGGTCAGCTGGGTTCGCGCCTCGATCGAATTCGACAAGTGGCTCGTCGAGCAGCTCGGTCTGGAGGCCGAGATCGAAGGAGACCAGAAGCCGGACGACGACGAGGGCTGACCCGGCCCTTTCGCCCCAGCCACCCGGCTGCGCGGGCCCCGGAGCGCAACGGCTCCGGGGCCCGTGTCCGTGTGTGGGGGAGTGGGCGAGCACTGCGAGGGTGGAGCCGTTCCCACGTGATCGCCTCTCCTCAGAGTTTCCGGAGCCGGCCCACCGCCTCCCGCAGCACCTCCTCGCGCTTGCAGAAGGCGAATCGGACGTAGGGCGCGCCGCGGTCCTTGTGGTCGTAGAACACGGCGTTGGGAATGGCGACGACGCCGGCGCGCTCGGGCAGGGCGCGGCAGAAGGCGAAGCCGTCGCTCTCCCCGAGGGGGCGGATGTCGGTGGTGATGAAGTACGTGCCGGAGGGGTTGAAGACGCGGAAGCCGGCGTCGGTCAGGCCGGCGGCCAGGACGTCCCGCTTGCTGCGCAGATCGTCGCGGAGACCGGTGTAGTAGCTGTCGGGGAGGGCGAGCGCCTCGGCGACGGCGTACTGGAAGGGGCCGGCCGAGACGTAGGTGAGGAACTGCTTGGCCGAGCGGACGGCACCGACCAGCTCCGCCGACGCGGTGACCCAGCCGACCTTCCAGCCGGTGAAGGAGAACGTCTTGCCGGCGGAGCTGATCGTGACGGTGCGCTCGCGCATCCCCGGGAAGGACGCCAACGGCAGGTGCTCGCCCTCGAAGACCAGGTGTTCGTAGACCTCGTCGGTGATGACGAGGAGGTTGCGCTCCACGGCCAGCCGGGCGATGGCCGCCAGCTCGTCGCGGGTCAGGACGGTGCCGGTCGGGTTGTGCGGGGTGTTCAGGAGGATCAGGCGGGTGTCGTCGGTGACGGCGTCGCGCAGCTCGTCGAGGTCGAGGCGGTAGCTGCCGGACTCCGGATGGGCGCGCAGGGTCACCGGGACGCGGCGGCCGCCCGCCATCGCGATGCACGCGGCGTACGAGTCGTAGTACGGCTCCAGGGCGATGACCTCGTCGCCCGGCTCCAGCAGCGCCAGCAGCGAGGCCGCGATGGCTTCGGTGGCGCCGGCGGTGACCAGGACCTCGGTGTCGGGGTCGTACGAGAGGCCGAGGTGGCCGTAGCAGCGCTCCTGGTGGGCGGCGACCGCGGTGCGCAGTTCGGGGACGCCGGGGCCCGGCGGGTACTGGTTGCCGCGGCCGTCGCGCAGCGCCCGCACCGCTGCCTCTCTGACCTCCTCCGGACCGTCGGCGTCGGGAAACCCCTGGCCGAGGTTGATGGAGCCGGTGCGTACGGCGAGTGCCGACATCTCGGCGAAGATCGTGGTGCCGAATTCGGCGAGGCGGCGGTTGAGCAGCGGTCGGTCCATGCGCGCCATCCTCCGCCGAACCTCTGGAGTTCCTCAACTGTGCTTTGAGACGCCGGGAGCTCGGGCATCAGCCCCGCACACAGGATGGTGACGGCCGCCGGACGGGCGGCCGGCGGCGCGGGACGGCGCCGTGGCTCGGCGCACGGGGCGCCGGACGGAGCGATGCACCTCCACTGCCCAAGGGCGTGGGAGGTGGCCCCACGCTTCGGGGGGATACGAAAGGACGTGAGGCAGATGGGGATCGTGGCTTTCCTGGTGATCTGCGTGATGGTGATCGGGCTGGTGGCCCTGGCCGCACGCAGCGGCGCCGGCGGACGGCGCGGAAGCGGGTACCGCAGTTCCGGTGGCAGCAGCTGGTGGGCCGGCGGCGGTGACTCCGGTTCGAGTGGTGGCCACCACGGCGGCCACCACGGGGGCGGGCACCACGGCGGGCACTCGTGCGGCGGCGGCCACGGCGGCCACGGCGGCCATTCGTGCGGTGGCGGGGGCTGCGGCGGGGGTTCCTGAACCGGCCCGAGGCCCCCTCAACTACACACGTGCGGGCGGCCCTTGCCGCTCCGCATATGCGTCCGGCGGGCTGGGCGGAACGCCAAATCCCGCCGGGCGTAAGGTGGTTGAACAGATGAACTGCATGGCCCTCTAGGGGATGGAAACCCGGAGGAGATGGGTAAAAGCGCTGTGGGTGACCGGTCTTTCATGATTACCTCTTAACAGAGAATTCCCCACGTTCTCCGATCCCACGTGGGCACGTGCCGGCAGGCAGACGAACATTCCTGATCCTTCACGGGCGGGCCGGCCCACCATTCCACTGCGTGCTTGCGGAGCCGACCCATGCTCACCACTCTGAAGACGGCGTACACCGATACCCGTGCATCCGACCTGGCCTGGGCGCTGGGCAGGGAACCCCTGCCGGCCCTCGCCGTACTCGACCTCCAACTCCACGGCGCGCAAGTGCAGTTGAGGCTGCTCGGCGCCTCCCATCAGGTGCTTCTGGAGGAGGAGCACGGCACGTGTTCCGAGACGGTCGCCTGTATGCCGGGCAGCAGCACCCCGCTGCCGCTCGGCGTGGCCAAACGGCTGGGCGACTGGGAGTACGAGTTCGCCGCGCACGTGGAGACCCTCTCCCACGGCTCGTTCGCGGGCCGGGCGCAGGAGCTGCTGGCGCTGGTCGCCGAGCATCCCTACGGGCTGGCCGGCACCTTTCCTGGCTCGCCGCACGCCTTCACCGCAATGCTGGCCCAGTGCCAGCAGGGCCGGGTGCGCTGGCGGACCTGGCACGCGTATCCGCAGGAGGGCCGCCTGGTTGCCACCCGTACGCGGGTGGGCGTACGCGCGGCGGTCGCGGCTGTCTAGTGGGTGACCGGCCGAAGTGACCGACCCGGTCGGCCGGGACGGTCGGTGGGTGGGCGCGGGGTTGTGGGGTGTGGCGGTCGCGGGTGGTGCGCGCTCGGGGCATGGATGGACGAGGGAGCGCGCACGACGGTGAATGCGCCGGCGGATCGAAGCCGTCGCAACTGGCGCCCCATGCGCATCGACATCGCCCCAACTGGCGCGTGTAGCCCGCAGACTGCACTCGTGTGGGTGACGAAGAGCGACGGAAGCGTCACGTAGCGTTCACTCATGATCGACCCCCCAGAGTCCGTTCTCACCGGCACCCTCGGGGCGCCGGAGGTCCTCGCGCCGGCGCGGCTGCCCGTGCCGACCGGGCTCGGTCGGCTGCTGGTCCTCGCCGTGGTCTTCGTCTGCGCCGCCTGCGGCCTGGTGTACGAGCTCGAACTGGTCGCACTGGCCGCGTACTTGGTCGGTGACTCGGTCACCCAGGCGTCCGTCGTCCTGTCCGTCATGGTCTTCGCGATGGGCGTCGGCGCACTGCTCGCCAAGCGGCTGCGCTGCCGGGCGGCGGTCGGCTTCGGCGCGGTCGAGGCCGGCCTGGCGCTGGTCGGCGGCGGCTCCGCGATGGCGCTCTACGCCTGCTTCGCCTGGTTCGGCCAGTCCCGCTCAGCGCTCGTCGGCTTCTCGCTGGCGATCGGCGTGCTGATCGGCGCCGAGGTGCCGCTGCTGATGACGCTGATCCAGCGGGTCCGCCGGCAGGACGCGGGCGGCGCGGTCGCCGATCTCTTCGCCGCCGACTACGTCGGAGCGCTCGTCGGAGGCCTGGCCTTCCCCTTCCTCCTGCTGCCCTGCCTCGGCCAGTTGACCGGCGCGCTGGTCACCGGCGCGGTCAACGTGGTGGCCGGCGGTGCGCTGGTGCTCTGGCTCTTCCGCCACGACCTGACCGTCCGCGCCCGGTGGCTGTTGCTCGTCGTCAACGTCCTGGTGCTCGCGCTGCTGGCGACGGGCATGCTGCTGGCCACGCCGTTCGAACGGGCCGCCCGGCGCGCGGTGTACGGCGCTCCGGCGCGGGTCGCGGTGCAGACCGGCGTACAGGAAGTGGTGCTGACCGGCGGTACGGGGCACGGGAGGAAAGGTTCCGGCCCGCCGCTGGAGCTCTACCTGGACGGGCGGTTACGGGTCAGCTCGGACACCGAATTCCGCTACCACGAGGCGCTGGTGCATCCGGCGATGGCGGGCGGCCCGCACGCCCGGGTGCTGGTGCTCGGCGGCGGCGACGGCCTCGCGGTGCGCGAGATCCTCCGCTACCGCGCCGTCCGTTCCGTGACCGTCGTCGAACTCGACCCCGGCGTACTGAAGTTGGCCCGCACCGACCCCGGACTCTCCCGCCTCAACCACCACTCGCTCGGCGATCCACGGGTGCACGTGATCACCGCCGACGCCTTCGACTGGCTGCGGTGGCAGGCCGGTCGGAGCCGCCACCCGGCGCCCTACGACGTCATCGTCTCCGACCTCCCCGACCCCGGGATCACCGCCAGCACCAAGCTCTACTCGCAGGAGTTCTACGGCCTCGCTGCGCGGATGCTGGCCGACGGTGGGCGGCTGGTGGTCGACGCCGGACCACCGGTCGTGCGGGCACGGACGTACTGGACGGTGGTGGCGACGGTCCGCTCGGTGGGCCTGGCGACCGTCCCCTACCGGGTGCCGGGCCGAGCCGCCGGTTTCTCCGGCGGTCCGGACCGCTCGGCCAACCCCACTCCCTGGACGGCGGCCGACGGGCTTCCGACCGCCGTGCAGCCGCCCGACCGGAGCCGCTACTGGGGGTTCGTCCTGGCCGCGCGGCAGCGGCCCCGGTTCGGGCTGGCGCCCGACGCGCCCCCGCTCGCCGGCGTCACCGCGGCCGAGCTGCAAGCCGGCCGGCGCGGGGCGGCCCGCGCCAGGATGGCCGGGCTGCCGGTGTCGACGCTGATGCACCCGCGGTACCTGGACTGAGGCGGCACCGGCTCGCCGGCGGGCGCGGGCGGGCCCACCGAGGGGCGGCCCCGGCCCGGTGCGCAGAAAAGTGTGCGTGTGCGGGCACGGCTCCGGGGGCGCTGGGTAGGCTCCCATGTCATGGAGCATGAGGTGTACGTTCCGTTCCCCGTCGGCACCGTGCGGCAGGCGCTCACCGAGCCGGAGCGGGTGGCGCGCTGTGTCCCAGGAGTCCAGCTCGACGCCGATGCGGCCCCACACTGCCCCGAGGGCCGGCTGCGTCTGCGCATCGGGAGCTCCACCATCACCTACCGCGGCTCGCTGACGGTCAGTGCCGAGGACGCGCGGGTGACGGTCGAGGCGAAGGGCACCGAGGCGCGCGGCGACGGATCGGTCGCGCTGACGCTGACCGTACGGCTCTCCCCGACCACCGAGCCCGGCCCCGGTACGACCCTGACCTGCACCGGCACGGTCCACAGCGAGGGCCGGCTCGCCGAGGCCACCGGCCAGTCCGCCCAGACCGCCGGCCGCCGACTGCTGGACCGCTTCGCGGAGAACCTGACGGCGGACCTGCGGCAGCGACCGGTGACCGACACCGAGGAACCCGCCCAGCCCGGCGTCTTCGACTCCGACGTACCGCCGCCGTCCCTGGACACGCTCAGCGACGAGGACACCTACGCGGGCGACCGGTACCCGAGTGACACCTACGGCGCCGCCCCCGCGGAGGCGGCCCACGCCCGTCGGACGATGATCGGCCGCAGCGCGGAGGAGGTCGACCACGCCCCACCCAGGGGCCGCTACGCGCCCGTCCCGGCCCCCCAGACGTCCTCCACCTCCGCCACCCTCCGCTGGGCGGCCCCCGCCGCGGCGGTGGTCGTGGCGGGGGCGGTGGTCGTGGGGCGCGTCCTGCGACGGCGGCGTTGACCTCCTACGCTGTCGGCTTTCCCGCCGTGGCCTAGGCGGCCGGCGCTCCCCCCACGTTGTTGGCTTTCCCGCCGTGGGTGTTTCGCGCCGTGGCGCCTGCGGCGGGCGTGGGTGTTGTCGGGTGCGGTGACGGGCCTCCGGGGCAGGGTTTCCGGACTGCTTCGCTTTACGCTCCGCTGCGCTCCGCCTTTGCTCTTCATCGAGCCTTCGGAAGCAAAGCCCGGACACCCTGCCCCTCCGGCCCGTCCCCTCCCGTGAGTGGGAGGAAAGACGGTCGTGGGGGCGGGTGTGAGTGGGCTGGTGCGCGCAGATGACGGTCTACGGGCACCCCCACCGGTCTTCTTCCCCACCATCCACGGGAGGGGGCGGACCGCAGGACGAAGTCCGGAGGGGCGCACCCGCAGCTGACAGCCCCGCGCAGCGGCAACAGCCCGCCGCAGGCGTCATGGAGAGAAAGCCAAGAACGTGGGGGGAGCGCCGGCCGCCAGGCCACGGCGGGAAAGCCAACAACGTGGGCAGGCAGCCAAGCGCAGCGGAGGGGCCAAACGGCAAGGTGCCAGCACGGCGCCGCAGACGAAAACGTGGGAGGTCAGCCAACCGCCGCGTAGGGTCGTCACCGTGAGTACCGACAGAGACACGCAGGCCGCGCCGGAGGCGACGGGTGTTCGCCTCGTTGCCGGGAGCACCGAGTTGACCGTGCGGCCGGACGACGGCTGCCGGATCGGCAGCCTCCGTATCGGCGGGACGGAGATCCTCCGGCAGGGCGCCACGTACGGCTGCTTCCCGATGGTCCCGTGGTGTGGACGGATCGAGCACGGGCAGTTCCGCAACGGTGGTGAAGTGCACCAGATGCCGGTCAATGCGCCGCCGCACGCCATCCACGGCACCGGGCGCAACCTCCGCTGGCGGACGGTGCGTTCGAGTGCCACGGAGGCGGTGTTCACCTACGAGCTCACCGATCCGGCGGCGCCGTGGCCGTATCCGGGGCGGGTCACCCAACTCGTCGAACTGGCCGAGGACGGTGGGTCGCTCACCCTCACCATGGGCGTCGAGGCGACCGGCGACTCGTTCCCGGCGCAGGCCGGCTGGCACCCGTGGTTCCTGCGGAACCTGGGGGTCGGTGAGGACGCACGGATCGACTTCGCTCCGGAGTGGCAGGAGGAACGCGGCGCCGACCACCTCCCGACGGGTCGGCGCATCATGCCCAGGCCCGGGCCCTGGGACGACTGCTTCGGCATGCCGCGCGGGGTGGATGTCACCCTCACCTGGCCGGGCCGCCTGGAGCTGAGGGTCGCCAGCCGCGCCGAGTGGGTGGTGATCTACGACGAGCAGGAGGCGGCGGTCTGCGTCGAGCCGCAGTCCGGCCCGCCGAACGGCCTCAACACCCTGCCGCGCCTGGTCACCCCCATCGACCCCCTGGAGATCTCCACCACCTGGAGCTGGCGGAGCCTGTTGCCGGGCACCGCCTAAGCTCAGGGGCATGAGTGACGACGTGCGCGGCGAGCTGCTGCAGCAGATCAAGGACAAGGCCGTGGTGCACGGCAAGGTGACGCTTTCTTCCGGCAAGGAGGCCGACTACTACATCGACCTGCGCCGGATCACCCTGGACGGCGAGGCCGCGCCGCTGGTCGGTCAGCTGATGCTGGACATCACCGCGGACCTGGACTACGACGCGGTCGGCGGGCTGACGCTCGGCGCCGACCCGGTCGCGACCTCGATGCTGCACGCCTCCGCCGCGCGCGGGCGGCGGCTGGACTCCTTCGTCGTCCGCAAGGCGCAGAAGGCGCACGGTATGCAGCGCCGCATCGAGGGCCCGGACATCAAGGGGCGCCGGGTGCTGGTCGTCGAGGACACCTCCACCACCGGTGGTTCGCCGCTGACCGCCGTCGAGGCGGCGCGTGAGGCGGGCGCCGAGGTCGTTGCGGTCGCGACGATCGTCGACCGGGGTGCCGCCTCGGCCATCGCCGAGGCCGGTCTGCCCTATATCACGGGCTACCAGCTCGGCGACCTCGGGCTGGGCTGAGGGTCGCCCGGAGACTGGAGCGAGGGCTCTGACCTGCGGTTTTGATGAGGGGTGCGGTGTTTCACGTGAAACACCGCACCCCTTTCGCATGACGGCCGGACGGGCGATGTGGAGCTCCCGGTCGAGTCTGGGAGGATGTGCTCGGCGAAGTCCTCGCCCCCTGGTCAGGGCCAAGAACGCACACCCGCACACACAAGGAGCGGACAGATGCCCATCGCAACCCCTGAGGTCTACAACGAGATGCTGGACCGGGCGAAGGCAGGCAAGTTCGCCTACCCGGCCATCAACGTCACGTCGACACAGACGCTGCACGCGGCGCTGCGGGGCTTCGCCGAGGCCGAGAGCGACGGCATCATTCAGATCTCCACCGGTGGTGCGGAGTTCCTGGGCGGCCAGTACAACAAGGACATGGTGACCGGCGCGGTGGCCCTCGCCGAGTTCGCGCACGTCGTCGCCGCCAAGTACGACGTCACGGTCGCGCTGCACACCGACCACTGCCCCAAGGACAAGCTCGACGGCTATGTCCGCCCGCTGCTCGACATCTCCGCCGAGCGTGTGGCCAAGGGCCAGAACCCGCTCTTCCAGTCCCACATGTGGGACGGCTCGGCCGAGACCCTGGCCGACAACCTGGCCATCGGCCAGGAGCTGCTCGCCAAGGCCGCCGCCGCCAAGATCATCCTTGAGGTCGAGATCACCCCGACCGGTGGCGAGGAGGACGGCGTCAGCCACGAGATCAACGACGAGCTGTACACCACGGTCGAGGACGCGCTGCGCACCGCCGAGGCGCTGGGCCTGGGCGAGAAGGGCCGCTACCTGCTCGCCGCCTCCTTCGGCAACGTCCACGGCGTCTACAAGCCGGGCAACGTCGTGCTCCGTCCCGAGCTGCTGAAGGACCTCCAGGAGGGCGTCGGCGCCAAGTACGGCACGTCCGCCCCGTTCGACTTCGTCTTCCACGGCGGCTCCGGCTCCACCGAGCAGGAGATCGCCACCGCGCTGGAGAACGGCGTGGTCAAGATGAACCTGGACACCGACACCCAGTACGCCTTCTCCCGCCCGATCGCGGACCACATGTTCCGCAACTACGACGGTGTGCTGAAGGTCGACGGCGAGGTCGGCGACAAGAAGACCTACGACCCGCGCAGCTGGGGCAAGCTGGCCGAGGCCGGTATGGCCAAGCGCGTCACCGAGGCCTGCGCCAACCTGCGCTCCACGGGCACCAAGATCAAGTAGTCCGTCCGTCACGGGCTTCGGGCCCCGCACCTCCTCAGAGGTGCGGGGGCCCTCGCCGTGCGCGGGCCCCCGCCGCCGGGCAAGCTCGCCGTATGAGGGAATCGAGCGCGCCGGGCAGCGTCCGGCTGGCCTCGGCGCAGGGCCGGTGGGTGCTGACGACGGCCGTACTGGGCTCCGGCATGGCGATGCTCGACAGCACCGTCGTCAATGTCGCGCTGCCGAGGATCGGCCGGGACCTCGGTGCGGATCTGGCGGTCCTCCAGTGGACCGTCACCGCCTACATGCTCACCCTCTCCTCGCTGATCCTGCTGGGCGGTACGCTCGGCGACCGCTTCGGCCGGCGGCGGATCTTCGTGATCGGCGTGGCGTGGTTCGCGGTCGCCTCCCTGCTGTGCGGCCTGGCGCCCACCGCCGGGGTGTTGATCGCGGCCCGGGCACTCCAGGGCATCGGCGGCGCCCTGCTCACCCCCGGCTCGCTCGCCCTGATCCAGGCCGTCTTCCACCCCGGCGACCGGGCCCGCGCGGTCGGCGCCTGGTCGGGGCTGGGCGGGGTGGCGGCCGCGGTCGGACCGTTCATCGGCGGCTGGCTGGTGGACGGTGCCGGCTGGCGCTGGGTGTTCTTCCTGAACGTGCCGCTGGCGGTGGTCTGCGTGCCGGTGGCGCTGCGGCACGTACCGGAGACCCGGGAGCACGGCGAACACCGCGGCTTCGACGTCTCCGGCGCGGTGTTGGGCGCGCTGGCGCTGGCCGGGGTCACCTATGCGCTGATCGCCGCGCCGGAGACGGGCGCGTCGCCGGGAGTGTTCGTGCCCGCGGCCCTCGGGCTGCTGCTCGGGGTGCTCTTCGTACGCGTCGAACGGCGCCAGCCGGACCCGATGCTGCCGCCCGCGATCTTCCGGATCCGGCTCTTCTCCGCGATCAACGGCGTCACGGTCTGCGTCTACGCCGCCTTCAGTGGCTTCTTCTTCTTCGCCGTGCTCCAGCTCCAGGTCGTGGCCGGCTACTCGGCGCTCCAGGCCGGCACCGCACTGCTGCCCACCACGGTGCTGATGCTCCTGCTCTCCGCCCGCTCCGGTGAGCTGGGCCAGCGCATCGGGCCGCGGATCCCGCTCACCGTGGGCCCGGTGCTGTGCGCCGCCGGCATGCTGCTGATGATCCGGGTCGGCCCGGGGGCCTCGTACGTCACCGAGGTGCTGCCCGCGCTGGTGGTGCTGGGCCTCGGCATGGTCATCCTCGTCGCGCCGCTCACCTCCACCGTGCTGGCGTCGGTGGACGTCGACCGGGCGGGCCTGGCCAGCGGCATCAACAATGCGGCGGCCCGCGCCGCCGGCCTGATGTCGGTGGCCGCGCTGCCGCTGCTGGCGGGCGTGGGCCCGGAGACGTACCGCTCGGCCGACGCGTTCGCGGCGACCTTCCGCCGTGCGATGCCGCTGTGCGCGGCCGTGCTGCTGGTGGGTGCGGTGATCGCCTGGCTGACCGTACGGCCCGTCACCCCCACCGCCGCCGAGCGGGGCCCGGAGGCGCACTGCCATCCGGAGTGCGCGTACCACTGCGGGGTGGGGGCACCACCACTCGATCCCGGCGAGGCGGATTGATTTCACTGGGGGAGCAACGGGGAGAAACCACCACGGCGGGAAAGCCGACAACGTGGGGGGAACAATGACCCCATGCCCATTCACGAGAATCTGCTCGGGGGACCGTCCCCGACCCATCTGCCCGACGACCCGGAGCCCCGCGAGCTGCTCGCCGCCGGTACGGCGCCGGCGGATGTCGCCGCGAAGTATCCGACCTCCTCCCTGGCCTGGGCGCAGCTCGCGGACGACGCGTTTGCGCAAGGCCGGGTCGTCGAGTCGTACGCCTACGCCCGTACCGGCTACCACCGTGGTCTGGACGCGCTGCGTCGGGCCGGCTGGAAGGGGCACGGCCCGGTGCCGTGGGAGCACGAGCCCAACCGCGGCTTCCTGCGGGCGCTGCACGCCCTCGCCCGCGCCGCGCAGACGATCGGTGAGCAGCAGGAGTACGAGCGGTGCAGCACCTTCCTGCGCGACTCCTCGCCGACCGCGGCGGAGACGCTCTCCTGAGCGAGGGGCAGACCCTCTCCTGAGCGAGGCGGATACCCCTCCGGGGTGCAGCGACAATACCCGCCTGGTCCCCTGACCAGGCGGGTATTGCTTTGGGAGGGGACCATTGCGGAAGATGCGGGTTGGGGACCGGGGCCCCCGTGCCGGCACGGCAGGGGCGGACCGCTACCCGGAGTACGTTTCGAGGAGACAGCGATGTCCCACGAGGTAACCGGCGGGGCTCACGAGCCTGAGACCCCGAACCTCGACTTCGCAGGTACCACCCCGTACGAGGACTACGTCCAGGCCGGCGTCCTCACCCACCTCCAGCACCCGCTCTCCGACGACCCCGGCGAAATGGTCTTCCTGGTCACCACGCAGGTGATGGAGCTGTGGTTCACGGTCATCGTCCATGAGTGGCACACCGCCGCCGAGGCGCTGCGCCGCGACGACCTCACGGTGGCGATGGATGCGCTGCGCCGCTCCACGTACGAGTTGGAGGCGCTGAACGCCGCCTGGAAGCCGCTGGCCAAGCTGACGCCGGCGCAGTTCAACGCGTACCGCAGTGCGCTCGGGGAGGGTTCCGGGTTCCAGTCGGCGATGTACCGGCGGCTGGAGTTCCTGCTCGGTGAGAAGTCGGCGTCGATGCTGGTGCCGCACCGTGGCGCGCCCCGGGAGCACGCCGAGCTGGAGAAGGCCCTTCAGGAGCCGAGCCTGTGGGACGAGGTGCTGCGGCTGCTGGCCCGTCGTGGCCACGCCGTCCCCGAGGAGGTGCTCCGGCGGGATCCTGCCCTGCGCTATGAGCCGCATCCGGCCGTCGAGGCGGTCTGGGCCGAGGTCTACGCCGGCTCGCAGGAGTCCGAACTGGTCCGGCTGGGTGAGGCGCTGACCGAGGTCGCCGAGTTGGTCTGGCGCTGGCGCAACGACCATCTGGTCGCGACCCGGCGGGCCATGGGGGCGAAAATGGGAACCGGCGGTTCGGCCGGTGTGGCCTGGCTGGAGAAGCGGGCCCGTAAGAACGTGTTCCCCGAGCTGTGGACGGCGCGCAGCCATGTCTGAGATCCCCAAGACCCCTGAAGCCGGAGAGCCGGCCGGTGCCGGCGAGCTCTCCGGGGAGCGTGAACTCGCCCTTCGTGCACGGCAGTTGGACGCCGAGGACGCGCTGGCCGCGCTCCGTGACCGCTTTGTCCTGGACGGGGAGGTCTACCTCGACGGCAACTCGCTGGGGGCGCTGCCCCGCGCGGTGCCCGACCGGATAGCCGATGTCATCGCCCGGGAGTGGGGCGAGTTGCGCATCCGTTCCTGGACCGAATCCGGCTGGTGGACCGCGCCCGAACGGGTCGGCGACAAGATCGCCCCGCTGATCGGGGCGGCCCCCGGCCGGGTGGTGGTCGGCGACTCGACCAGCGTCAACATCTTCAAGGCCGTGGTCGGCGGCATACGGATGGCCGGCAAGGGCTGCACGGAGATCCTGGTCGACGCGACGACCTTCCCGACCGACGGCTACATCGCCCGCTCGGCGGCCCGGATGACCGGTCTCGCGGTGCGGCCGGTGGAGCCCGCCAGGATCGCCGACGAGGTGACCGAGCGGACCGCGCTGGCGCTGGTCAACCACGTCGACTACCGCACCGGCGAGCTCAACGACCTGCCCGGTATCACCGCGGCGCTGCACTCCGCGGGTGCGCTCGCGGTCTGGGACCTGTGCCACAGCGCGGGTGCCCTGCCGGTCGGGCTCGACGCCCACCACGTCGACCTCGCCGTCGGCTGCACGTACAAGTACCTCAACGGCGGCCCGGGTTCGCCCGCGTACCTCTACGTCCGCGAGAGCCTCCAGGAGCGGTTCGAATCGCCGCTGCCGGGGTGGAACTCGCACACCGATCCGTTCGCGATGGACCCGGCCTACGCCCCCGCCGACGACATCCGGCGCGGCCGGGTCGGCACCCCGGACATCCTGTCGCTGCTGGCGCTGGAGGCGGCGCTGGAGGCCTGGGACGGGGTCGCGATCGAGGACGTACGGACCAAGAGCCTGGCCCTGACCGACTTCTTCCTGGAGTGCGTGACCGCCTACGTACCGGCCGGTCGGGTCCGCTCGCTCACACCGAACGACCACCGGCGGCGCGGCAGTCAGGTGTCGCTGGCGTGCTCCCCCACGCTCTCGGCGCCGTTCGGGCAGGGGGGTGCCCCGCTCGCCGGTGAGGTGATGGAGGAGCTGATCCGGCGCGGGGTGATCGGCGACTTCCGCCCTCCCGACGTGCTGCGTTTCGGGTTCACCCCGCTCTACACCTCCTTCGCGGACGCGGAGCGGGCGGCGTGGGTGCTCGGTGAGGTGCTGGGGGCGCTGCCCGAGGTGCAGCCGGGAGCATCCGGAGCCGGCGGGTGAGTCCTGCGGACGAGGAGACGGCGCTGCTGGGGCTCGCCCCGGTGGCGCCGGACCGCACCGTGGCCTACGGGCCGCATCCGGACCAGGTCGTCGATCTGTACGTGCCGCGGGCGGCGGGCACGGGCACGGCGGCGGCCGGCCCGCTGGTCGTCCTGCTGCACGGCGGGTTCTGGCGGGCGGCGTACGACCGGGGCCACCTGTCGCCGCTCGCCGCCCATCTGGCCGGGCTGGGGCTGCCGGTCGCGCTCGCCGAGTACCGCAGGGTCGGCGCGGGCGGCGGTGTGCCGGAGACCTTCGAGGACGTGGCGGCTGCCATCGGGGCGGCGGTGCGTGCGGTCCCGGACGCCGGGGGACCGGTCGTGGTCGGGCACTCGGCGGGCGGCCATCTCGCGCTGCTCGCCGCGGCCCGGCCCGGCACCCCGGTGACCCGGGTGATCGCCGTCTCGCCGGTGGCCGACCTCGCCCGCGCCCATGAGCTGGGACTGAGCAACGGGGCGGTCGCCGAACTCCTCGGCGACGGCCCTGGCCTGCCGGAGCGCCTCGCGGCGGCCGACCCGGCCCGCCGTCCGCCCGCCGGCATCCCCGTCACGATCCTGCACGGCACCGACGACCCGGACGTCCCGCTCGACATCTCCCGCCGCTACGCCGCCGTGTGCCCCGCCGCGACGGAGCTGCGGGAGCTGCCCGGCGTGGGCCACTACGCACCGGTCACCCCGGGTACGCCCGGCTGTGCGGCCCTGGTGGCGCTGCTGTGCCCACCGGGGGTGGACACCGCTGTTACCCCGTAGTACTTGAGACGGACCCCGGCAGATCCTCACTGGTGGGGACGCCGGGGGCCCGTTCAGTGCTTACCGTTGTCAGGGTGAACCAGACGACCCAGACGCAGGGCACGCTGCGCTCAGAGGCCCGGATCGCCCATGGTGGGCTGCACCGGCTGCGCCAGGACCTGTTCGTCGACGCCTTCGCCTTCCGCCCGATGCCGCCGCTGGAGGACGCCAAGGTGTCCCGATGGGTGCCCTGGCTGCCGGAGCGGCTGCGCCACTGGGCGCGCTGGCTGCCCCACCTCATCGTGGGCTTCTTCTCGGTGCTGGTCTTCCTCGCGACCTACACCATGAGCTACGACATCGGGCCGGTGAAGGGGCTGCTCGTTGCCGGTTTCTGCCTGCTGGTCGCCGCCCCGCCGGCGCTCACGCTCTTCCGGCCGGTGGGCGCCTACTGGCTGTCGCTGCTCGCCTTGGGGGTGTCGGATTTCGCCAGCGCCGCCTTCTCCTCGTACGCCAGCTACTTCGACGGCGCCGCCTTCCCGACGCTGGTCGCCACCATGGTCCTCGTGGTGCTGCGCACGCGGCCGCGGCTGGCGGTGGAGATGTGGCTGGTCACCTTCGCGGTGGCGGCCGTCCTGACGGCGGTCACCAGCGGGGACACGGGTGATCTGCCGCCGGTGGCGGTCTTCACCGGTGTGGTGCTGATCTCCGCCGCGGCCATCCGGGCCTGGCGCGAGGAGCGCCGGCACGTCGTCGAGACGCAGACCGTCACCGCCGAGGAGCGGTCCCGGCGGACCCTCCTGGAGGAGCGCGCCACCATCGCCCGTGAGCTGCACGACGTGGTCGCCCACCACATGTCGGTCATCGCCATCCAGGCCGAGGCCGCCCCGTACCGGGTGGAGAACACCCCGCCCGAGCTCGCCACGTCCTTTGCGACGATCCGTGAGAACGCGGTGGCGGCGCTCACCGAACTGCGCCGCATCCTGGGCGTGGTCCGCTCCGAGGACCCGGACGCGTTCGTCGACAGCGACCCGGAGGCGCCGCAGCCGACGCTCGCCAGCCTGGACTCGCTGCTCGACAGCGTCCGCGGCGCCGGGCTGACCGTCGACGCCGTGATCACCGGTGCGCCGCGCCCGCTGCCGCAGGGCGTGGAGCTCTCCGCGTACCGGATCGTCCAGGAGGCGCTGAGCAATGCGCTGCGCCACTCGCCGGGCGCCGACGCCCGGGTGGAGATCTCCTATGTGCTGGGCGGGATCGGCCTGCGGATCATCAACGGTGTGCCGAGCCGTCTCGCCAAGCCGTCCCCGGGCGCCGGGCACGGTGTGCTGGGCATGCGCGAGCGGGTGCAGATGCTGGGTGGTGAGATCACCGCCGACCACACCGAGGACGGCGGTTTCGAAGTCGCGGTGTTCATTCCGGTGTCGGCGTCGGCCGGGGAGACCACTGCCGGGGGGAGCGCGTCATGATCCGGGTACTGATCGTCGATGACCAGGTCATGGTCCGTGAGGGATTCTCCGTCCTGCTCAACGCCATGCCGGACATCGAGGTGGTGGGCGAGGCGGTCGACGGCCGCCAGGCGGTGCAGAAGGTCGCGGTGCTCAAGCCCGATGTGGTGCTGATGGACATCCGGATGCCGGAGATGAACGGCCTGGAGGCGACCCGTGAGATCGTCGCCGCCGACGCGGACGCCAAGGTCCTGGTCCTGACCACGTTCGACCTCGACGAGTACGTCTACCAGGCGCTGCGCGCCGGAGCCAGCGGCTTTCTGCTCAAGGACGCCTCGGCCGGTCAGCTCGCCGAGGGTGTCCGGATCGTCGCCTCCGGCGAGGCGCTGCTCGCGCCCACCGTCACCAAGCGGCTGATCTCCGAGTTCTCCCGTCTGGGCACGCCCCGTGCGCCCGCCCAGGAACGCATCGCCGACCTGACGGAACGGGAGACCGAGGTCCTGGTGCTGGTGGCCCAGGGCCTCTCGAACGGAGAGATCGCGGAGCATCTCGTGGTCGCCGAATCCACCGTGAAGACCCATGTCAGCCGCATCCTGGTGAAGCTGGGCCTGCGGGACCGGACCCAGGCGGCGGTGTTCGCCTACGAGGCGCGGCTGGTGACGCCCGGGGGGTGAGTGTGCTCCTGCGTTCCCCTGCTTCGTCCACAGCCTGTGGATGGAGCGCGGGAGTGCAGGGGAACGGCAGCACAGGAGCACAGGAACACAGGAGTACGCCGCCGGAGTCCGCTACAGCTCCGGCGGCGTACGTCGTGGGGGCGGCGGTTTCACGTGAAACCGCCGCTCGGGATCAGCCGAGGTCGCGGCGGCGGACGCCGAGGAGACCGGCGACGGCGAGGACGGCGGACAGCGCCAGCAGCCAGACGAACGGAGCCGCGGTGGCCTCGGCGCCGGGCAGCTTGGGGAGGTGGGTGTAGGGGGAGAGGTCCATGGCCCACTGGGGGAACTTCAGGGAGGGCCCGATCCAGCCGATGGCCAGGCAGCCGCCGACCAGCGCCCAGACGGCGGTGGTGGCCTTGGGGAACAGGCCGAAGACCAGCACGGCCAGACCGGTGAGGGTCCACACGGCCGGGACCTGGGAGAGAGTGGCGGCCAGCACGGGACCCAGCCGTCCTCCCACGTCATGGACCGAGGCGCCGTAACTCAGGCCCAGGGCCAGGCCGCCGAACCCCAGGACGACGGCGGTGCCCCCGTACGCCACGACCAGATGGCCGGCGGCCCAGCGGAGCCGGCCGACGGCGCCGGCCAGGACCGGTTCCGCGCGCTCGCCGGTCTCCTCGCCGCGCAGCCGGAGTACCGCGCCGACCGCGTAGATCGAGGCGACCATGCCGAGCATGCCGGCCATCGTGGCCAGGAAGGCGTCGGTCAGGCCCTGTTGGCCCCCCATCCGCTCAAAGATCTCGCGGGTCTGTTGGTTGCTGCCGACCAGGTCGGAAGCGCCCTTGGCGATCCCGCCGAAGACCCCGCCGGCGCACAGGAAGCCGGCCGACCAGCCCAGCAGCGTGGTGCGCTGGAGCCGCCAGGCCAGGCCGAAGGGGCCGGCCAGGGTGCGGGGCGCCTCGGCCGGGCCGGGGCGGGCCGGTAGGAAGCTCATGCCGATGTCGCGGCGGGCGGTCAGGGCGTACGAGGCGGCGACGGCCAGCGCGGTCGCGACGACGAAGAGCAGCAGGACCCACCAGCGCTCCGCGGCGTACGGGCGGAGGTTCTCCGACCAGCCGATGGGCGAGATCCAGGTGAGGGAGGAGGAGGTTGCTCCGGACTCCGTCCGGGAGGACCCGCCGGCGCCGGCGGCGTCGCCCGCGGCGCGCAGCGCGAAGGCGAGGCCGAGCACCGCACCGGTCAGGCCCTTGGCCATCCGGGCGCTCTCGGTGAGCTGGGCGGCGATTGCGGCCAGACCGGCGAAGAGCAGGCCCGTGCAGCCGATCGCGAGGCCGAGGGCGAGCGAACCGGCGGCCGGCCGGCCGGAGCCGGTCAGGCCGGCCGCGATCAGCACGGCGAGCACGGCGTTGGCGAGCAGCGCCGACAGCAGTGCAGAGGTCAGCGGCGCACGGCGGCCGACCATGGCCGCGGAGAGCAGCTCCTGGCGGCCCGTCTCCTCCTCCTCGCGGGTGTGCCGGACGACGATCAGCAGGCTCATCACCGCGGCGAGCACGGCGCCGAAGCCGGCCATCCGCCAGGCGATCAGACCGCCGATGGAGTCGCTGAAGACCGGGCCGTACAGCGCGCGCATCGAGCCGTTGCCGTTCATCGAGGCGGCCAGTTCGCCGCGCTTGGCGGCGGTGTCGTACAGCCCCTCGAAGGCCGAGCCCATGCTGGCGACGGCGAGCCCGAGGGCCAGTACCCAGGCCGGGATCATCACCCGGTCGCGGCGCAGCGCCAGGCGCAGCAGGGTGCCGGTGCCGGCGAAGTGCCGGGGGCGGGCAGTGGGCGAAGGGAGGCCTGCGGCCACGGCGGCGGTCATCGCGCGACCGCCCCTGCGGCGTGCGCCGCGCCGCGCACATCGTCCTGGTAGTGGCGCAGGAAGAGCTCTTCGAGGGTGGGCGGGGTGCTGGTCAGACTGCGGACACCGGTGTCGGCGAGCGAGCGGAGCACGGCGTCGAGCCGGTCGGTGTCGACGGTGAGCCTGACCCGGTTGCCCTGGCCCCGCTCGATCGGCTGAACGTCCACGTCATGCACGCCGGGGAGCGCGGCCAGCCCTGCCCCGGCTGCCTCCAGGGGTGCCCCCGGCGGGCCGGCGAGTTCGGCGACGATCGTGGTGCGGGTCAGGTGCCGCAGCTCGCCCAGGGAGCCGGATTCGACGGTCCGTCCCGTGCGGATGATGCTGACCCGGTCGCAGAGCGCCTCGACCTCGGACAGCACATGGCTGGAGAGCAGGACCGTACGGCCGCGGTCGCGCTCCTCGGCGACGCAGCTCTGGAACACCTCCTCCATCAGCGGGTCGAGGCCGGAGGTGGGCTCGTCGAGGATCAGCAGGTCGACGTCCGAGGCGAAGGCGGCGACCAGGGCGACCTTCTGCCGGTTGCCCTTGGAGTACGTGCGCCCCTTCTTCGTGGGGTCCAGTTCGAACCGCTCCAGGAGTTCGGTCCGGCGGGCGGCGTCCTGCCCGCCGCGCAGCCGTCCGTAGAGGTCGATGACCTCGCCTCCGGAGAGGTTGCGCCACAGGGTGACGTCGCCGGGGACGTAGGCGATGCGGCGGTGCAGCTCGACGGCGTCGTGCCAGGGGTCCTTGCCCAGGAGCCGGGCGGTGCCGCCATCGGCGCGCAGCAGGCCGAGCAGGACGCGGATCGTCGTGGACTTGCCGGCGCCGTTGGGGCCGAGGAAGCCGTGCACCTCGCCGGCTTCGACGGTGAGGTCGAGGCCGGTCAGCGCGTGGGTCCGTCCGAAGGACTTGCGCAGACCGTCCACCTGGATGGCGGGAGCGGGAGCGATTGCCGTGGTCATGCTTTTGAAGCTACGCTAGTTTCACAAATTTGTGAAGTTAAGAAACCGTATAAAGTTGGGACGGGGGTCGGGGCGGGTCCCTCTGATCAGGGGAGATGATGCAGAGATGGCGGACATGAGCGAGCAGCGGCAGCAGGGCGACGACACGCGTGCGGAGGAGGCGATCTCGACGTTCGTCGAGCGCTTCGCCGCCCAGATGGTCGAGGCGGGGATGGCGCGCATGCCGGCCCGCGTCTTCGCCTGCCTGCTCGCCTCCGACTCCGGCGTGCTGACCTCGGCCGAGCTGGGGGAGCGCCTCCAGATCAGCCCCGCCGCGGTCTCCGGCGCGGTCCGCTACCTCTCCCAGGTCGACATGGTCAGCCGGGAGCGCGAGCCCGGCTCCCGCCGCGACCGCTACCGCGTCCACAGCGACCAGTGGTACGAGGCCCTGACGCGCCGGGAGAGCGTGCTCACCCGCTGGGAGAGCACCCTGCGCGAGGGCGTGGAGAGCCTCGGCAAGGACTCGCCCGCCGGGCGCCGCCTGAACGAGACGCTGGTCTTCTTCGACTTCCTCCAGAAGGAGCTGCCCACGATGCTGGAGCGCTGGCGCGAGTACCGCGACCAGCTGCGCGCCGAGTACGACGAGGCCGAGGGCTGAGCCCGCCGGGCGCCCCGGCCCCGGCCTCGGCCCTGGCCTCGGCCCTGCTCTCCCGTTCCCTGCTCCCGCTTCCGGCCCCGGCCCCGGCCCCCGCTCTCGGCACCCGCTTCCGGCTCCCGCTTCCGGCCTCGGGGTCCCTCGCCCCCGGCCTCAGCCCCGGGGCAGTTGGAGCCGCCAGGCGCCCGGCTGCACGGTCCAGGTGCGGGTCCTGACCGGCCCACCGACCGTCGCGTCCGCCCGGTAGTGGAAGTCCGCGCCGGAGACCGTCACCGCCCGCGCCCGGGTTCGTATCGGTCGCCCCTCGCCCGGCCAGTGCACCACGACCTCGGCCAGCTGCCGGTCCCCGCCCGCCGCGGACTCCGGCGCCCCGGCTGCTCCGCCCGGCACGACCGACACCCCGCGCACCGGCCGGTCCAGGTCCGCCAGCAGCACCCCGTCTGCCTCGATCCGCAGCCGCTGGCCCGGGATCCGGGCGCGCCGCCCTCCCCCGTCCTCGGCTTCTCCCCCGTGCTCGGGGGACCCTCCCGCGCGCGGGGACGCCCACCGTCCGTTCGTCGGCGCCAGCAACGACAGCGCCGTACGGGCGGTCCGCGTGGCCGGCTGCCACCACGGTCGGTGCCGATCGAGGCCGTCCGCCGAGCCGCCCGGCGCGGTCACCGGATGCCAGGCGTCCGCCGGGCCCGCGGCCCCGGCCGGTCCGGTCGTCCCCGGCGCCACCGCGCCGTTCCCGGGCCGCCGGTCCCCGCCCGGTCCTCGCCGGTCAGGTGCGCTGTCGCGCCCGCCGCCACGCCCGCCGTCCCGCCCGCACGGAATCTGTAGCCCGCCCAGCACGATCCCGTCGCTGTCGTCCGTGAGCAGGTCCATCGGCCGTTCGCCACCGTCCAGCACCGCCCGTGCGGCGGCCACCGTGTCCGTCGGCACTCCCAGCGCCCGGCTCAGCGCGACCGCCGCCGGCGCCCCCACCGGAACCACCGACACCGGCACCCTCGCCAGCTCCCGCTCCTTGTGCAGCAACCCCACGACCCGCAGCAACGCACGGTCGTCGCCGATCACCACCGGCCGCCGCTGTCCCCGTCGGGCCAGGATGCGGGCGAATTCCTCGGGCCCCTCCGGAAGGCAGATCTTCGCCCCCGCGCCCGCACACAGGACATCCTTCGCGATGCGTACGGATTCGCCGTCGGTACTGCGGGCGAGCGGGTCGATGACCACGAGCAGGGGGTACCCCCGAACGGAGTCCACGGGAGAGTGCCCAGAAGGCTGCGCCGACACCTCGGTCCTTCCTCAGGTAGCATCTCGGTGCAAGAGCCCCTTGCGCTATTGCGCCAGGGGCTTCGTCTATTCCGGGGCACCGGTTCGACGGCTCTAGCGATGACGGACGCGTGGACACGCACGCCGACGCCATCCACGCACGTTGGACATGCCCCGCCCGGAAGGGGTGTACGCCTGTGCCCGCACTTGTGCTGCTCGGTGCTCAGTGGGGTGATGAGGGCAAGGGAAAGGCCACCGATCTGCTCGGTGGGTCCGTTGACTATGTGGTGCGCTACCAGGGTGGCAACAACGCCGGCCACACGGTCGTCGTCGGCGACCAGAAGTACGCGCTGCACCTCCTCCCTTCCGGAATCCTCTCGCCGGGATGCACCCCGGTCATCGGCAACGGCGTCGTCGTCGACCCGGCGGTCCTGCTCTCCGAGCTGAGCGGACTCAACGAGCGCGGCGTCGACACGTCCAAGCTGCTGCTCAGCGGTAACGCGCACCTGATCACCTCGTACCACACGACGCTCGACAAGGTGACGGAACGCTTCCTCGGCAAGCGGAAGATCGGCACCACCGGCCGCGGCATCGGCCCGACCTACGCCGACAAGATCAACCGCGTCGGCATCCGGGTCCAGGACCTCTACGACGAGTCGATCCTGACCCAGAAGGTCGAGGCGGCCCTCGACGTCAAGAACCAGCTGCTGACCAAGCTCTACAACCGCCGCGCCATCGAGGCCGGCCAGGTCGTCGAGGAGCTGCTGGGCTACGCCGAGCAGATCAAGGGCTACGTCGCCGACACCACCCTGATCCTCAACGACGCGCTCGACCAGGACAAGGTCGTGCTCTTCGAGGGTGGCCAGGGCACGCTGCTCGACATCGACCACGGCACGTACCCCTTCGTCACCTCTTCGAACCCGACCGCCGGCGGCGCCTGCACCGGCACCGGCGTCGGCCCGACGAAGATCAGCCGGGTCATCGGCATCCTCAAGGCCTACACGACGCGCGTCGGCGCGGGCCCGTTCCCGACCGAGCTGTTCGACAAGGACGGCGAGGCGCTCCGCACCATCGGTGGCGAGCGCGGCGTCACGACCGGCCGCGACCGCCGCTGCGGCTGGTTCGACGCGGTCATCGCCCGCTACGCGACCCGGGTGAACGGCCTCACGGACTTCTTCCTCACCAAGCTGGACGTGCTGACCGGCTGGGAGCAGATCCCGGTCTGCGTCGCGTACGAGATCGACGGCCGGCGTGTCGAGGAACTCCCGTACTCGCAGTCCGACTTCCACCACGCCAAGCCGATCTACGAGATGCTGCCGGGCTGGTCCGAGGACATCACCCAGGCGAAGACCTTCTCCGACCTGCCGAAGAACGCCCAGGCGTACGTCAAGGCGCTGGAGGAGATGTCCGGCGCCCCGATCTCCGCGATCGGCGTCGGCCCCGGCCGCGACGAGACGATCGAGATCAACTCGTTCCTGTCGTAGGGCCATAAGGTCCCGCAAGACCGCACGGCCCAGGGGCCCGCGCACCGTCATCGGCGGTGGGCGGGCCCCTGCGCGTATCCGCGTGTCCTCGAACGAGTGACCTGTCGCGGAGTGCCCATCGGCCCCAACCGCGCCCGGCAACACTGGCTTTCACCTCGAAAGGAGTGCAGCATGACGGTTATGGCCGAGCGCACGCGTCACATGTTGGTGGAGGAATTCGAGCAGATCGCCTCCACCGCGCCCGAGACCGTCACGTTGGAGTTCATCAACGGACGGATTGAGGAGAAGTGCGTGCCGGACGGAGATCACGGCGAGATCATCAGGTGGCTCCAGGAGCGCTGCATGCAGCACCGTCCCGACATCTGGCTGTACGCGGACGACCGCGGCCTTCGGGTGGCGGAGTATCGCACAGGCCGTGCCCGGCCGGACGGAGTCCTGGCGCCCAAGGGGTACTTCGCAGGGCGCGGTGAATGGTCCGATCCGGAGGGCGTCCTGATGACCGTCGAGGTCACCTCGTACGACGGGGACACCGACCGCCGCGACCGGAAGGAAAAGCCGGCTGCCTATGCAGAGGCGGGCATTCCCGTCTATCTCCTCATCGATCGGGACAGCTGCGCTGTCGTCGTCCACACCGACCCGGACCCGCAGCAAGGCCGCTACCTCGACATCCACGAGGCTCCCTTCGGCAAGGAGGTCACCCTCCCCGACCCGGTCGGCATCACCCTCGACACCGAGATCCTCAAGAACTACGTCCGCTGACGCCCGCCTCGGTGCCGGTCACCCCGTCTTGCGGTACGTCAGCGCCTTCCCGTCGTCGAAGGTGCGGCGCAGTTTGCCGCCGACCATCTCCAGGGTGCTGGGCTCGCCGGGGCTACAGCTGTCCCTTGAGCCGGAGACGACGGTGGACGGGCCGAGCCGGACCGGGGGCCCGACGCCGGCCAGGGTGGCCGCGAACTCGCAGCGGTAGGTGGCACCGGTGGCCGTCATGGTGAGGACGGTGTCGCCGGTCCTGCCCTGGGTGAGGGTGAAGCGCCGCACGCTGCCGGCGTCGCCGACGGTCGCCTCCCAGGTGCCCAGGTAGTCCGCCGGGATCCCGCCGTTCGCGGCCGGCTTGGCCGAGGCCTGCCCGCTCATGCCGCCCTCCCGCGCGTCCGCCGACCGCACCCCGCTGCCACGGTCGCCCAGCAGGGTGTACGCGGTGGCCGCGCCGGCCCCGGCGAGCGCGAGGGCGACCACGGTGAGCAGGGCGGTGCCGATACCGCGGCGCCGGGGTCGGGGCCGGGGTCGGGGCGCGGTGGGCGCGGGCGCCGGAGCGGCGTGCGGATGGTGTCCGTGGGCGGCGACGGGCGGCGGGTACGACGTCGGGCCGTACGGGACGGGTGCGGGCGGCGGCGTCGGCGGGGTGCGGTCGGGGACCGGGGTGGGGGAGACGGTGGTGGGCAGGGCGTGCAGGCCGGGTTCCTCGGCGGGCTGCGCCGGGGCGGCCGGCCGTGCACCGGCCGGCTCCGCGCCGTCCCGGTCCCGCTCCGCGCCGTCCCGGTCCCGCTCTGCGTCGTCCCGGTCCCGCTCCGCGCTTGGCTCCTCCGTGTGCGGGTTCTCGGCCTCCAGCAGCTCCACGGCGTGCCGTCCCAGCCGGGCGACCAACGCCCCCGGCAGCCATGGCTCGTCGTCCGGGCCCGGCCCGGACCCGTCGTCCGCCCCCTCGGCCAGAGCCACCAACTCGTCGGTGGTGGGGCGCTGTTGGGGGTCCTTGGTCAGGCAGCGGGCGATCAGGTCGTGCAGTCCCCCGGGCAGCGTGGAGAGGTCGGGCTCCTCCTGGGCGATGCGGTACATCAGCGCGTGCGCCGCGCTGTCGGCAGTCCCGAACGGTTGCCGCCCGGTCGCCGCGTAGTTGAGCACCGAGCCCAGGGAGAAGACGTCGCAGGCCGGGGTGAGCGGTTCGCCGCGGACCTGCTCGGGCGACATGAATCCGGGCGAGCCGACCGCCGCGCCGGTCCGCGTCACGCCGTCGCCGCTCACCGCCTCCAGCGCCCGGGCGATGCCGAAGTCGATGACCCGGGGCCCGTCGATGGTGATCAGTACGTTGGACGGCTTGAGGTCGCGGTGGATGATCCCCGCGGCGTGGATCGACCGCAGCGCACGGGCCAGCCCGGCCGCCAGGATCCGCACCGTGCGCTCGGGCAGCGGTGTGCCGCCGCCGACGACCTGCTGGAGGGACGGGCCGGCGATGTAGGCCGTGGCGAGCCAGGGCGTCTCGGCCTCGGTATCCGCGTCCAGGACGGGCGCGGTCCACTCGCCGCCGACCTGCTGCGCGGCCCGCACCTCGCGCCGGAACCGGTCCCGGAACTCCTCCTCGTCGGCCAGCTCGGCCCGCACCAGCTTGACCGCGACCGTCCGTCCCCGGTCGGAACGGGCCAGGAACACGCGCCCCATCCCGCCCTCGCCGAGCCGCCCGATCAGGCGGTACGCGCCGATCCGTTGCGGATCCCGCGCGCCCAGAGGCACCAGCCCGCCGGGCCGCCCCGAACGCCCCTGCTGCCCGGCACGTCTTGGCTGTTCCACGTCCGTCGCCCTCTCCCCCGTATACGTCCTGCGGGCGGCGAGTGGGCGCAGGCGCATACGTGCGTGGCTGCCCGCGGCCCCTCTTCCGTGGTGAGGATATCCAGGGGTGATGGGCCACCGGCAGGCGGCGCGGGTGCCTCGGTCGATGCCGAACCGGTCGGCCAACGGGCGGACGGCGGCCGAGATCTGACGGTTGTGGAGACCGGATTCCGCGTCCCGGAACTTTTCCGGGGGAGTGAACGTAGAACGCATACCGCTCGTACCCCTCAGCACCGCGCACCCCAGGTCCGCTCGTACCCCTCAGCACCGCGCACCCCAGGTCCCGCTCGCACCCCTGAGCACCGCGCACCCCAGGTCCCGCACGCTCCCCGTCCCTCCGCCTGCCAAGGAGACCGTGTGATCCCCGCCGTACGCGCCCTCGCCCGTGCCGCCATGGCCGCGCGCCCCGTGCCGCTCGCCGACGTCCAGGCGCGGGCCGAGCTGCTCGCCCGCTTCGGCAGCAGCTACCTCGTCCCCGTCGACGTGTTCGCCGCCTTCGCGGCCGAGCTCACCGATCGCCGACGGCCCGGTGGTCCGTTCGCCGCGCTGTGCATCAACGGGCGCCGCTGGTTCCGCTACTGCTCCGTCTACTACGACACCCCCGACCTGCGCTCCTTCCACGACGACCGACGGGGCCTCCGGGTGCGCTACAAGATCCGCGAACGCCTCTACGCGGACACCGGGGAGCGGCAGTTCGAGATCAAGCTCCAGGGGCGGCGCGGCGAGACGGTCAAGCACCGGCGGCCGCTGCTGCCCGGCGACACGGCCCTCGGCACCGCCCCGCGCGGCTTCCTCGCCTCCGTACTGGACCGCTCGTACGGCATCGCGGCCCCCACCGACCTGGGCCGTTCGATCGAGACCGACTACACCCGGGTCACCCTCGTCGCCGACGGGCAGCGCATCACCTGTGACGCGGCGCTGCTCTGCCGCGACCTGGAGACCGGTCGTACGGTCCGGGCCGACGGCGGGCTGGTCCTCGTCGAGACCAAGACCGCCGGCCGGCTCACCGAGGTGGACCGGCTGCTGCACGGCTACGGCATCCGGGCCGCCGACTTCACCAAGTACGGCGGCGGGCTGTCGGCGCTGCGCCCGCACTTGACCGCCGGCCACCGGCGGGTCGCGGTGCGGACGGCGTTCCCCTCGGCGGTGTGACGGCCCTCCCCCGCGCCGGGGCGGGGGCCGGCCCGCCCTGGAGCTTCCTACAGCCCCGCCGACATTCTGTCCGTGGTGGTGGTGAGGGCCATACACACTGTCGGTACCGGACAAAGGGCGCTGATCCCTAGGCTGAGGATGTTCGCCGTGCCCATCCCTCGGCGGACCCGAGCGACCCGATCCGAGGTACTGACCGTGACCACGACGCACCCCGCCGCCGACCCCGCAGCCGGCGCGGCCGTGAAGGCCGACGACCGCGCCCATGTCTTCCACTCCTGGTCCGCGCAGGGCCTGATCGACCCGCTGCCGATCGCCGGCGCCGAGGGCTCGTACTTCTGGGACTACGACGGCAACCGCTACCTCGACTTCTCCTCCCAGCTGGTCAACACCAACATCGGCCACCAGCACCCCAAGGTCGTCGCCGCGATCCAGGAGCAGGCCGCGAAGCTCTGCACCATCGCACCGGGCTTCGCGGTGGACGTCCGGTCCGAGGCGGCCCGGCTGATCGCCGAGCGCACCCCCGGGGACCTCGACAAGATCTTCTTCACCAACGGCGGCGCGGAGGCCGTGGAGAACGCGGTCCGGATGGCCCGGCTGCACACCGGACGCGCCAAGGTGCTGTCCGCCTACCGCTCGTACCACGGCGCCACCGCCGCCGCGATCAACCTGACCGGCGACCCCCGCCGCTGGCCCTCCGACACCGCCTCGGCCGGCGTGGTGCACTTCTGGGGCCCGTTCCTGTACCGCTCGCCGTTCCACGCCGAGAACGAGCAGCAGGAGTGCGAGCGCGCCCTCGCGCACCTGGAGCAGACCATCGCCTTCGAGGGCCCGCAGTCCATCGCCGCGATCATCCTGGAGACCGTGCCCGGCACCGCCGGGATCATGGTGCCGCCGCCCGGCTACCTCGCCGGCGTCCGTGAGATCTGCGACCGCTACGGCATCGTCTTCATCCTGGACGAGGTGATGGCGGGCTTCGGGCGCACCGGTGAGTGGTTCGCCGCCGACCACTTCGGCGTCACGCCCGACCTGCTGACCTTCGCCAAGGGCGTCAACTCCGGCTACGTCCCGCTGGGTGGTGTGGCGATCAGCGCCGAGATCGCCGCGACCTTCGACCAGCGGCCGTACCCGGGCGGTCTGACGTACTCCGGCCACCCGCTGGCCTGTGCCTCCGCCGTGGCGACGATCAACGCGATGGCCGAGGAGCGGATCGTGGAGAACGCCGCCGAGATCGGCGAGAAGGTCATCGGACCGGGCCTGCGGGAGATCGCCGAGCGGCACCCGTCCGTCGGCGAGGTCCGCGGCCTGGGCGTCTTCTGGGCCCTGGACCTGGTCAGGAACCCGGAGACCCGCGAGCCGCTGGTGCCCTACAACGCCTCCGGCGCCGCCAACGCTCCGATGGCCGAATTCGCCGCGGCCTGCAAGCGCGGCGGGATCTGGCCGTTCGTGAACATGAACCGTACGCACGTCGTCCCGGCCTGCACGATCACCGAGGCCGAGGCCAAGGAGGGACTGGCCGCCCTTGACGAGGCCCTGACGACGGCGGACGCACACGTGGGCTGAAGCGCCCCGCAGCCCTTCCGCACCCCGGCCGGAACACCAGGTCACGGCCACCGCGGGCGGCAGCACCGGGCGGCCCTCGCCTATCGTGGGCGGGGGCCGCTCCCATCTGCGCGGTCATGGACGTCGAAGGAGACGCACACGATGGCCGCCGGCGGAGACAGTTCAGTCATACGTCGCAGCACCCTGCGCCAGCAGATCGCCGATGCGCTGCGCGACGAGGTGCTGGCCGGCCGGCTGCCCTGCGGCCACCCGTTCACCGTCAAGGAGATCGCCGACCAGTACGGTGTCTCCGCGACCCCGGTGCGCGAGGCGCTGCTCGACCTGTGCGCCCAGGGCCTGCTCGACGTCGAACAGCACCGTGGCTTCAAGGTGCACGCCTTCACCGCCGACGACTTCCGCGCCATGGTCGAGGCCCGCACCCTGATCATCGAGGGGATCTTCCGCAGCGGCGCGGAGCGGGCGCTGCGCGCCACCCCCGCCCAGGTGCTGATCTCCATCCGGCGCCGCGCCGAGGAGGCCGAGCGGGCCGCACGGGCCGGCGACCTCGACGTGCTGATCGGCTACGACCTGCGGTTCTGGCGCGAGCTGAGCAGCATCGTGAACAACGCCTACATCAGCGACTTCCTCGATCGGATCCGCATCCAGACCTGGATGTTCGTGGTCCCGCTGCTGCGCCGCCACCCCGACCTCAAGGGCCATCTGTGGCAGGGCCACGGCGCGCTGGCCGACGCCCTGGTCCGCCACGACCTCGCCGCGGCCCAGCGGCTGATCGCCGAGTACAACGAGCACTCCCTGGCGCTCGTGGGGTGAGCACACACCCTCGTGGGACGGCGCGGCTGGCACTACGCTGTCCCGACTCGGCCGTAATGGGCCGTACCCGTAGCTGTACGTGCGCCGGTGTCCCCGTCCCCGACCGGAAGCGAGTCCTCACCCGTGGCATGTGACCTGTGGCTGGTACCTCTCGTCGATGTGCTGTGCCACAGCCCCGACAACCCGTTCTCCGAAGAGATCGCCGCCTACGACAAGGCCCTGACGGAGGCGGGACTGCCGCCGGTCCCGGTCTTCAGCTACATGCCGGGCCTGTCCGGCGACGTGGCCCCCATCGCCGGCTTCGACTACGACGCGCTGCACTTCCTGCGCCGCGCCTACCTGCTGCGCCTGTGCGGCCTGGAAGTGACCCCGGTCGACGAACTGGGCGGCGACTACGAGCAGTTGCTGGAGATGTTCGAGACCACCGCGCAGCAGTCGCACCTGGTGTGGCACTACGACCACGCCGGCGCGTACGTCCCGGTCGACTTCCCGCATCCGCTCGGCAACGACGAACTCCTGGAGGGCGGCGGCCCGTTGGGGTCCTCGCACGGTCTGCTCCGCGACCTCGAACTGGTCGCGCCGGCCCTGGGTATCGATCCGGCCAATCCGCCGGCCGCGCCGGCGCCGCCGGCCGGCCCCACCTCCCTGGAGGAGCGGGCGGGCGCGGCGCCCCTGGACGACGGTCCGTTCGCCCGGGAGCGTCATGTGTGGCTCGGCCTGCACGCGGCCGCCACCAGGAGCCTGGGCCAGGGCTCCATGATCGTCTTCAGCTGATCCGGAGCGCGCGGGAGGAGCGGGGCGGCGCGGGGCGCCGAGGCTGAGGGGCGGTGGTCGGGTGACGGGCGAGTGGCGGGCGGGTGGCGCCACGCCCGCCTACCGCCCGTGCTCCGGCGGCCGCTGCCGCGGCATGTTCGGCCGGGCGCGGTGCGGCACCGCGAACCGCCCCGGCTGCCCCGCGCCCTCCGGCCGCGGCGCCACCCACGGCACCACGGCCTGGGCGGCCTGCGGCGCCGGACCGGCCCGGAACTCCGCCATCCAGTCGGCCGTCTCGGCGCGCACCAGCTCCCCGAGGTCCTCGTGGAACCGCCGCAGCACCCCCAGACAGCGCTCCGCCGCCTCGCTCGCGGTGCCCTCGGTCGGTCCGAGCACCTCGCGCACGCCCTCGGTGGCCCAGTCGAACTGCAATGTCTCCAGCCGCCGGTGGATCGCCTGGGCCGTCGCCAGGTCCCGCATCCAGCCGGCCGTCACCCCGAAGTAACGGTCGCAGCCCACGCACACCGCCGCCAACAGCAGTGCCAACCAGCCCCAGGGCTCCCCGCCCCGCCAGACCCCGGCCAGATCCAGCAGCGCCAGCACCCCGCCCCCCGTCACCCCGGCCGCGGCCCCCATCCGCAGCGCCCGCGCACCGCGCCGCTTGCCCACCCGGTCGTGCAGGTACCAGCCGGCGGTGCGCAGCGCGCCCTGCTCGGTCCACAGGTAGAGCGCGTCCAGCCGGTCGGCCGGCTCGGCCCAGTCGCCGCCCGGGAACGCCCGCCCGGCGAGATCCGGCCGGCCGCGGCGCCGGCTCCCGTTCTGCCGAGCCGGGCGGCCGCTCTCCCGAGGGGGCCCGTCGGGCTGCATCTCCGGCTGGTTCACCCGTGCACTCCCTCTCTACGTTCTCTGCGCTCGGTGCGGATACGTGCGGTGCGGACGACCGCGGTGCGGATACCCGCGGCGCGGACGACCGCGGTGCACGCGGGACATGACGTACTGCGGTGCACACGGGACATAAGGCGACGGCCGTTGTGCGCAGCCCCTTTCCTACCGCCGAACGGTTGGCCTCGGCCGCAAGATCACGCTATTTCCGCCCAGAAGTGGTGCACGATCGGATATAGGGCCATCGGTCATCTCACTCGAAAGGGTTGCCACCGGGGTCGGGGACGGCGCCCGGCGGATTCCGGCCGCCGCCCGCCCTCGTGCGATCGGGCACGTCCTTGTGCGATCGGGGCACGCCCGGCGTCCGGCCCGTTGGTGCATTCGTCTAGGCTGCCACCGTGAAGGTCCTCGTCATCGGCGGCGGCGCCCGCGAACACGCCCTGTGCCGCTCTCTGTCTCTCGACCCCGACGTCACCGCGCTGCACTGCGCTCCCGGCAACGCCGGCATCGCCGAGGTGGCCGAATTGCACGGGGTCGACGCCCTCGACGGCGCGGCCGTCGCCGAACTCGCGGCCGGCCTGGAGGCCGACCTGGTCGTCGTCGGCCCCGAGGCCCCCCTGGTGGCGGGCGTCGCGGACGCGGTGCGCGACCGCGGCATCCCGGTCTTCGGCCCGTCGGCCCGGGCCGCGCAGCTGGAGGGCTCCAAGGCCTTCGCCAAGGACGTGATGGCGGCCGCCGGGGTGCCCACCGCCCGCAGCTACGTCTGCACCACCCCGGACGAGATCGACGAGGCGTTGGACGCCTTCGGGGCGCCGTACGTCGTCAAGGACGACGGGCTGGCGGCCGGCAAGGGCGTCGTCGTCACCGAGGACGTCGCGGCCGCCCGCGCCCACGCGCTGGCCTGCGTGGCACAGCGTCGCGAAGCGACTCCGTCCGAGGTGGAGGCGGGCGAGGGGCGGGCCGTCATCGAGGAGTTCCTCGACGGCCCGGAGGTGTCGCTCTTCGCGGTCACCGACGGCGAGACCGTCGTCCCGCTACAGCCCGCCCAGGACTTCAAGCGCGCCTACGACGGCGACCAGGGCCCCAACACCGGCGGGATGGGCGCCTACAGCCCGCTGCCGTGGGCCGACCCCAAGCTGGTCGACGAGGTCATGGCCACCGTTCTCCAGCCCACCGTCGACGAGCTGCGCCGCCGCGGCACCCCGTTCTCCGGGCTGCTCTACGCGGGCCTGGCGATCACCTCGCGCGGGGTGCGGGTGATCGAGTTCAACGCCCGCTTCGGCGACCCGGAGACCCAGGTCGTGCTCGCCCGTCTGAAGACCCCGCTCGGCGGTCTGCTGCACGCCGCCGCCACCGGCGACCTCGCCGCGCTGCCGCCGCTGCGCTGGAGCGACGACGCCGCCGTGACGGTCGTCATCGCCTCCCACAACTACCCGGGCACCCCGCGCACCGGCGACGCCATCGAGGGGCTGGCCGAGGTCGCCGAGCAGGACGCCCCGGACGCGTACGTCCTGCACGCCGGCACCAAGCGGGACGAGGCGGGCGCGGTGCTCAGCGCGGGCGGCCGGGTGCTGTCCGTCACCGCCACCGGCGCCGACCTCACCACCGCCCGGCAGCGCGCCTACCGCGCCGTGGGCCGGATCTCCCTGGACGGCTCCCAGCACCGCACGGACATCGCCGCCAAGGTCGCGGACGCGGCGGCGGGCGCCTGACGCGCGCCGCAGAGGCACCACCCCCGGAGGGACGGGGCGTACGACGACGCCGATGCCACAGCGGTCGTACGCCCGGTCCGCACCGCTGGTCACGGGTTCCCGGCTTTACCCAAAGCCATTCCATCGAGTGACCACGCCAGATTCCGGCTGACGAGACCAACACCCCCAACTAGGGTGCGGCGCAAGCGCTCTGCGGTTTTCCGCGCCGTTCTTCGGCACGGCTGCCGCCGGGGCGTCCGGCAAGTGGCCCACCGGCATTGCGATGTCAGTGGCCAGTGCCACAGTGGTGGTGTGCGAGCTCGCTCGCACACACAACCGCAATGTTCGAAGGCGTCCGTCCCGTGTTCTCTCGTCCGGCTCCATCAGGACAGCAGGGGGTGTACAGGCTCGTGGCAAGTCCGGAAACAGGCGTCCTGGCGGCGCATGCCCGTGCCCTCGCCGTGCTGCGGATCCGCGGCACGGCACTGGCGGTGGCACTGGTGCCCGCGGCCGTGGCGGTGGTGCTGTCCGCCGGCCGGGCGACCGGCCATCTCGGCGCCGGCGGTGGCTGGGACCTGGCCGGCTGGGTCGTCGGGGCCACCGCCGTGCTCAGCCTGCTGCTCGCGACGCTGGTCACCGGAGTCGTCGTACGCGCCAGGCCGGCGCTCAGCCCCTCGGTGCCGATCTCCGAGAAGGCGGCCCCCGACCTGTACCGCCTGGTCCGTGACCTCGCCGACCGGCTCGGGGTCCCCGCACCGTCCGCAATAGCGCTCACGCCGGACTGCGACAGCTGGCTGGAGGACCGTACACACCGCGCCCACGGCCCGCCCCGCCGCGGCCGGCGCACCACGGACCAGGCCCGCCGGGCGGGCCACGAGGCCCCGGTCCTGGTGATCGGCTCGCCGTTCCTGTGGTGGATGCGGGTCGCCGAACTGCGCGCCCTGCTGGCCCCGGTCGTCGCCGGCACCGGCCCGTCCGCGCACCCCGACATAGCCGCGGCCCGCCGCTTCATCCGCGGCCTGGACGCCGCGGTCGCGGTGGCCGCCCGCGCTCGGGGCCCGCTGCGCGGCCCGGCGCTCCGCTTCGCCGGCCGGGTGGCCCGGCTGCTGCTGCGGGCCTGCCGCGAACACGCCACGATCATGGAGCGGGCCGTCGCGGCCGCCGCCTCCGAGCGCGCCCAGACCGTCGACTACGGCCTGCGGATCGTCGCCCAGGAGCAGGTCGGCCTCGCCTACGCGGGGTGGGACCGGCTGCTGACCCGGGTCGCGCTGCCCGCCTGGCGGATGGGCCGCTGGCCGTCCCGGCTGGACGCCGGCGTGGTCTCCGCGCTCACCGAGCTCTCCCGCCGCGACCGCCTCGCCGACGGCTTCGCCTCCCGCCTGGGCGAGCGCCCCGCCTGCGACCTCTTGGAGGAGCCGGGCGCCATCGACCGCGCCGCCTCCCTGCTGGCCGCCCGCCTCTTCCACGGCGGCCCGGCCGAACCGGGCCCCGACTGGTCTCCGGTCGGCTGGAACCAGTACCCCGAAGAGGTCGTGGACCGGAAGTGGCGCCTGGAGGCCGCCCGCCTCCACCGCGTCCTCGACGAACTCCCGGCCACGCCGCTCCCGCCCACCCCCGCCGCGACCCCGGACCCCGCTCCGGCCGCCCCGCCCCTGACGTACGCCGGCACCGCGGCCCGTACCCCCGTGGGTGGCCGCCCCGCGGGCCGGCCGTCCGGCGACGGCCGCCCGGCAGAGCCCCCGGCGGCCCCCGCGGACCCTCGCGCCGACGAGCCGGCGGCGCCGGGGCCGACCCTGGCCCGGGTCATCGACCGGCTCGCCCACGACGAGCGCGCCGGCGACCTGGTCGCCGCGCGGCTGGGCGCGGAGGTCGAGAGGGAGGAGCGCGAGGAGGCGGCGCGTCAGGCGGCCGGCGGCGACCGCGCGACACAGGACACCGCGGCGGGCGTGGCCTGGGGCGACGGTCTCTTCGAGGGCGGCCTCCCGCTGTTCCCGCTCCAGCCGCCCCGCACCGGCCGTGAGCTGCTCGCGGACCACGTCACGGCGATGGTCTGCTGCGCCGCCGTCGACACCGCCGGTGCCGCCCCCGGCCTCGACTGGCTGGACGGCCCGGCGCTGCTGGTCGACGGCGCCCGCCGGGTCGACCTCGGTCGCCCGGTGCTCAGCCTGGTCGACGACGGTGATGCGGAACCGCTCCGCGGCTGGCTGACGACGGTCGGCGTGCGCCCCGAGAAGCCGGTCCGGCTGGTATGAGCCGGTCGGCGGGCCGGACCGTGCGCCGGGGCCCGCGCCCGTCCCCGCGCCGGCGGCCGCGCCGACCTGCGAACGGGCGTGCGGGAGGGTCACCCGCAGTGTTCCGGATTCCCGGCTGAATGTTCTCTTCCAGTTCGTGTTTCGGGGCAAGTGCATCTAAATTCACGACGAAGGGTGACGAAGCGAGTGCGTAATGTGATGTGCTGGGGGTGGCCGGGTTCGCTCAGTCGGAGGTAGAGGCCGGCCCGATCGGCCGCGGCCAGTGGGGGACGCGGGAGGGGAGTGGAAGGTGGCGACGGAACAGATCAGGCGCTGGGAGTCGGGCGCCCTCGCCCACGCGGTCACGGACCCGTTCGGACAGGGACCACTGCCCTGGCTGCGCGGCAGCGAGAACTACTTCGACTCCGGCCGCATCATCCCCTGGTACGTCGACCCCGCCGTGGCCCAGGGCGATCTGCGGGTGCCCGCTCCCCGCAAGCACAACGGCCCGCGCACCGCCGACGACGTCCACCGTCAGATCAAGGGCTTCGCCGGCACCGGCGCGGTGGCCCCCGGCGACGCCATCGACTTCCGGGTCTCGGTCGACCCGCCGCAGCCGTTCAGCATCGACGTCTACCGCATCGGCCACTACGGCGGTGCCGGAGCCGCCAAGATCACCACCAGTCCGCGGCTCTCCGGCATCGTCCAACCGCCCCCGCTGACCGTCGACCGCACCGTCTCCTGCCACCACTGGTGGCTGTCCTGGCGCCTCCAGGTGCCGACGTACTGGCAGCTCGGGGCCTATGTCGCGGTGCTGACCACCGCCGACGGCTACCGCTCCCACATCCCCTTCACGGTCCGCGACGACACCCCCGCCGACCTGCTCCTGCTGCTGCCCGACATCACCTGGCAGGCCTACAACCTCTACCCGGAGGACGGCCGCACCGGCGCCAGCCTCTACCACGCCTGGGACGAGAAGGGCGCCCTGCTCGGCGAGCGGGACGCCGCCACCACCGTCTCCTTCGACCGCCCCTACGCCGGCGCCGGCCTGCCCCTCCATGTCGGCCACGCCTACGACTTCATCCGCTGGGCCGAGCGCTACGGCTACGACCTGGCCTACGCGGACGCCCGCGACCTGCACGCCGGCCGGGTCGACCCCTCCCGCTACCGGGGCCTGGTCTTCCCCGGCCACGACGAGTACTGGTCGGTGCCCATGCGCCGCACGGTCGAGCTCGCCCGCGACACCGGCACCTCCCTGGTGTTCCTCTCCGCCAACACCATGTACTGGCAGGTCGAACTCTCCCCGTCGCCCTCGGGCCCGGACTCGCTGCTCAACTGTCGTAAACGCCAGGGGCCCGGCCGCCCCGCCCTCTGGCGCGAGCTCGGCAACCCCGAGCAGCGGCTGATGGGCATCCAGTACGCCGGCCGGGTCCCCGAACCCGCTCCCATGGTCGTCCGCAACGCCGGCCACTGGCTGTGGGAGGCCACCGGCGCCCACGAAGGCGATGAGCTCCCCGGCCTGGTCGCCGGCGAGGCCGACCGCTACTTCCCGCGCACCAGCCTCCCCGAGCACACCCGCCGCATCCTGCTCGCCCACTCCCCGTACCACGACGGTGAGGGCACCCGCCGCCATCAGGAGACCTCCCTCTACCGCTCCCCCAGCGGCGCCCTGGTCTTCGCCTCCGGCACCTTCGCCTGGTCCCCGGCGCTCGACCGCCCCGGCCATGTCGACCAGCGTATCCAGCGCGCCACCGCCAACCTCCTCGACCGCATCTGCAAACGCGACTAGGGGATCTCGGGAGGGCAGCCGGCCCCCGTGGGACGCCGGCCTTCCGCATACGGGAGAATCGGAACGACTCCTGGATCAACCTACGCGGAGGAAGCGTGTCCGGTTTCGTAGAAAAGCCTGAGCCCGTGGAGGTCCCGGGGCTCACCCACCTCCACACCGGCAAGGTGCGCGACCTCTACCAGAACGCCGCCGGCGACCTGATCATGGTTGCCAGCGACCGCACCTCCGCCTACGACTGGGTGCTGCCCACCGAGATCCCCGACAAGGGCCGGGTGCTCACCCAGCTGTCCCTGTGGTGGTTCGACCAGCTCTCCGACCTGGCGCCCCATCACGTCCTCTCCACCGATGTCCCGGCCGGCGCCCCCGCCGACTGGGCGGGCCGCACCCTGGTCTGCACATCGCTGCGGATGGTCCCCGTCGAGTGCGTGGCCCGCGGCTACCTCGCCGGCTCCGGCCTCGTCGAGTACCGCCGGTCCCGTACGGTCTGTGGTCTGGAGCTCCCCGAGGGCCTCACCGACGGCTCCGAACTCCCCACGCCGATCTTCACCCCGGCCACCAAGGCCGCCGTCGGCGACCACGACGAGAACGTCTCCTTCGAGGAGACCGCCCGCCAGGTCGGTGCCGACGTCGCCGCCCAGCTGCGCGAGGCCACCCTCGCCATCTACGGCCGGGCCCGCGACATCGCCCGCGAACGGGGCCTCATCCTGGCCGACACCAAGTTCGAGTTCGGCTTCGACGAGCGCTCCGGGGGCGAGCCGGTGCTGACCCTCGCCGACGAGGTCCTCACGCCGGACTCCTCGCGCTACTGGCCCGCCGACCAGTGGGAGCCGGGCCGCGCCCAGCCCTCCTTCGACAAGCAGTTCGTCCGCGACTGGCTGACCTCGCCGGCCGCGGCCTGGGACCGTACGGGCGAGCTGCCGCCGCCCGCGCTCCCGCAGGAGATCGTCGAGCGCACCCGCGCCAAGTACGTCGAGGCCTACGAGCGCCTCACCGGCGACAGCTGGTCATAACCCGCCGCCCGTCCGACGGGAGCGACCCACGCGAAGGGGCCCCTCACCAAGGGGGCCCCACATCAAGGGGGCCCTCACGAAGGGGGCCCCGCACGAAAAGGGCCCCGGTCATCGACCGGGGCCCTTTTTCCATCTGGAGCGGACGACGAGGCTCGAACTCGCGACCTCAACCTTGGCAAGGTTGCGCTCTACCAACTGAGCTACGTCCGCATGCTCCGCGCCTGGCTCCTCGAAGGGACCCGTCACCGCGCGGTGCGGGGTCCACTATAGCCAACCTCGCTCGCGTGCGAGACGCGCCGCCGCATGGCGGTTCTCCGCGCCCAGCTTCGCGGTCGCCGACGAGAGGTAGTTCCGCACCGTCCCCGGAGACAACGAGGTCCGCCCGGCGATCTCCGCGATCGGCGCCCCCGCCTCCGCGCACTCCAACACCTCCGCCTCCCGGACCGTCAGCGGCGACTCCCCGGCGCTGATCGCATCCGCAGCCAACTCCGGGTCCACATAGCGGTTCCCGGCGTGGACGGTGCGGATGATCTCCGCCAGCCGCTGGGCCGACACGGTCTTCGGTACGAACCCCCGGACCCCGGCCTCCAGCGCCCTCTTCAGGTGTCCCGGCCGGCCGTGACTCGTCACGATCATGGACCGGCACTCCGGCACTTCACTGCGCAGGGATGTGGCCACCGCCACACCGTCCGCCCCCGGCATCTGAAGATCCAGCACCGCCACGTCCGGACGATGGGCCCGGGCCATCGCCCGCGCCTCCGGACCCGTCGCCGCCTGCGCGACCACCAGCAGATCGTCCTCCAGCGACAGCAGCGCCGCCAGCGCTCCCCGGATCAGGTGCTCGTCGTCCGCCAGCAACACCCGGATCACCGCCCCCTCGCTCACCCCGTCACCCCTGTCGTCGTCATCGGCAGCTCGACCGTCAGCCGGTACGAGCCCTTGCGGGCCGGGCCCGAGACCAGGGTCCCGCCCAGGGGCTGGAGCCGTTCCCGCAGCCCCTTCAGACCGCTGCCGGGAAGGGCCCCGGTGGCGGTCGCCCCGTCCCGCGGATCGCCGACCCCGTCGTTCTCCATGGTCATCACGAGCACCGAGCGCTCCGGGTCGATCCGGGTGCGCAGCGCACAGCTGCGGACATCGGCGGCGTGCCGCAGCACGTTCGTGGTGCCTTCACGGACGACCCAGCCGAGCGCCGACTCCACCTCCTCCGGCAACCGCAGGCCCTCCCCGCCCTCGATACGGCAGTCGACGCCGGCCGCGCGCAGTATCGAGCGGGCCCCGGCCAACTCCGCCTGGAGATCGACCTTGCGGTAGCCGCGCACCACCTCCCGTATCTCGCGCTGCGACTCCTGGGCGATCCGCTGCACCTCCACCATCTGTGTAACCGCCTCCGGCTGCTCCCGGCGGGCCAGCTGCACGGCCAGCTCGCTCTTCAGCGCGATCACCGCCAGATTCCGTCCCATCACATCGTGCAGATCCCGGCCGAACCGCAGCCGTTCCTCGGCGACCGCGAGCCGAGAGGCGGTGGCGCGCGCTGCGTCCAGCTGCCCGATGACGGCGAGCAGCCAGCCCGTGGGCCGCGCCATTCCCAAGGCCCATCCGCCCGCGAAGAGCACCAGGCCCGCCAGCGTCAGAGATATGGGCAAGGAGCGCGTGTACGGCAGGAGCAACAGCGTCTGCCCCGCCGCGGTGCCGAACAGCGTTGCCAGGAACCTCCGCTTGGACACCACCAGGCACTGGGCCATGAAGAACGGCGTCAGGGTCGAGGCGACCGCCAGCGCCGCGTTGCCCAGATGCTCCTTGCCGACCCCGCTGATGGCGAGCAGGGCGAACAGCGCGGCCTCGGAGAGGAAGGTCAGCACGGCGGAGCCGACCAGCAGCCGGTTCGGGGTCGCCCCGCGGTTGAGGTACCGCTCCAGGGCGCGGTGCAACAGGGGCTTGGCCAGGACTCCCTGCGCCACATTCAGCCCCATGGCCACCATGATCAGCGTGATCGGGAGGGTGCGGCCCATCGTCGTGCCCGTGAGCAGCGCCACCCCGCCGAACACCGGAAACCAGGCAATGAGGTACAGCGTCCAGCGGAAGTAGGCGTCCACCATGCTCATCCGGCTGCGCCGCCGCCACATCGCCCGCACCCACTTGCTCATGTGCTGCTCGCCCCCCCCGTCGTACCGATTGCGCCACCGCGCGTCGTGCGCCGCCGGGGAGCCGCGGCCCGCCCGGTGGATCCGGGGCGGACACCTCCTAGCGGCGCGGTTCCCAGCGGAACCACCGCTGCACAGCAAACAAGGCGATCCCGGCCCAGGCCAAACCGCTGAGCAGGTGCCCCAGCGTCTGCTTGACGTCCCCGCCGCCCGTCCAGCCCGCCCGTATCAGCTCCATCGCCGGTGACAGCGGCAGGAGCCCGAGAACGTCGGCCACCCGCTCCGGGTAGACGTCGAGCGGAACGACCATCCCGGACCCCGCCATCGACACCAGCATGAGGGGCAGCACGGTGAGCTGGGCCGCTTCGGTGGACCTGGTCAGGCGTGCGGACACCGCTGCGAACCCGACGGCCACGACCATGCCCAACGCCAGCCCGGCGAGCAGCAGATGCGGCGCCGACGGGAGGCCGGCGTCCAGGACCGGGCCGCCCACGAACACCAGCAGGGCGCACTGCGCCAGCCCCAGGACCACCGAGGGCAGGGCGGTGCCGGCCAGTATTTCCAGATCCCGCAGCTCGCCGGTGCGCAGCCGTTTGAGGACCAGCTCCTCGCGCCGGGCCACATAGGCGCTGGTCAGACTGGCGTAGACGGCGAAGACCAGGACGAATCCGAGAGTGCCCGGCAGCAGCACCGTTCCGACCGAGAGCCCCGCACCGGACAGCGGCATTCCCTCGACCGCCCGTTTCATGGCGAACGCCATGGCCACAGGGAGGACCAGCGTGGTGAACATGGCGGACTTGTTGCGGCCGAGGAGCGTCAACTCCGCGCGCCCCAGGGAGAGTAGACGGGCCGTCGGGCCGATTGCCGCCGGTGATGCGGTGCGCTGATTGTCGCTGACTTCCCGCGCGATTGCCCTCATGCCTTCTCCAGCCCCTTTGCTATCTGTAGAAATGCCTCTTCCAGGGATGCCGGTCTGACGTCCAGACCGCCCAGCGCTATCCCCTTTTCCCGCGCCCAGACCAGCACTCCGGTCGCGGTCCGCTGGAGCTCGTCGGTCCTCAGCCGGACCCTGCGCCCGGACGTCTCGTGGCCGACGACGCCCAGCGCCTCCAGCGGGGGAAGGTCGCCGACGTGGTAGCCCTCGGGCAGCTCGAAGGAGATGTGGGAGGGGTGCGCGGCGACGACCTCCGCGACATGTCCGGACGCCGCTATCCGCCCGTTGTGCAGGATCGCCAGCCGGTCCGCCAGCTCCTCGGCCTCCTCCAGATAGTGCGTGGTCAGCACGATCGTGGCGCCCCCGTCGCGCAGCTCACGGACCAGTTCCCAGGTCGCGTGGCGCGCTTCGGTGTCCAGCCCGGTCGTGGGCTCGTCCAGGAACAGCACCTCCGGCTCTCCCAGCAGCGCCAGCGCCAGATCCAGCCGCCGCCGCTCCCCACCGGACAGCTGCTTGACCCGTACGTCCTTGCGCCGCTCCAGTCCGACCCGGGACAGCGCCTCCTGGACCGGCCGCGCCCCGGTGGTGCACCCCGCCCACATCCGCAGGGTCTCCGCGGGCGTCAGCTCGGAGGGGAACCCGCCTTCCTGGAGCATCACGCCGACCCGGGGCCGGACCGCGGCCCGCTCGCGGAACGGATCATGGCCCAGCACCCGGACCCGTCCGCCCGTGGGCGCGGCCAGCCCCTCCAGCAGTTCGAGGGTGGAGGTCTTGCCCGCGCCATTGGTCCCCAGCAGCGCGAACAGCTCCCCGCGCGCGACCGAGAAGTCGATGCCCCGCACGGCCTCGAACCCCGTGGGCCTGCCCGGCGGGACCCGATCACCGTGTCCGCCCAGCCCCCGCGCCCGCCCCCGCGTCGAACGCCCGCCGGCGTCGCCGTACGACCTGCGAAGCCCCGTGACCTCGATCACGTCGGCGCCGCGCTCACATAGCGAGCCGGCGCCGCGGTGCCCTGCACCCCCGGTGCTTTTCTCCCCGATGTTCATGGTTCCAGCGTTCCGCCGACCCGCGTTTCCGGGCAGTGCGGCCTGTCATCGCAGCTGATGACAAATGTCAGTTGCCGATGATCGAAGAGTGGGCAAGGAGACGGCGTGTGGAGCACGGGAACGGTGAAATGCAGAAGGCCCCGGTCGCGATGACCGGGGCCTTCTTTCTGAGCGGACGACGAGGCTCGAACTCGCGACCTCAACCTTGGCAAGGTTGCGCTCTACCAACTGAGCTACGTCCGCAGGCATCCACTCGGCTTTCACCGAGCGGCGCGACAGCTACTCTACCTGATCCAACGGAGTGGTCGAGACTGTCAGAGCGGGTGACAGGGATTGCACACTGCGCCTCCCCCTTGGAAAGGGGGCGCTCTACTACTGAGCTACACCCGCGTGACTCCGTGAGGTCCGGCCTTTCGGCCTCGCCCCTCGGCGTGCTCCAGACTCTAGCTGATCAGTGGGGGTGCTGTGCAAGTCCGCTGCGCCCGGCCCGAGCGGTGCCGGCAAGTCGGTTAGCGGTTGGCCGCGTTGAAGGCCTCGTAGACCTTCTTGGGGATCCGGCCGCGCGGCGGGACGTCCATCTGGTTCGAGCGGGCCCAGGCCCGGACGGCCGCGGGGTCGGGGGTCACCGCGGTCCGGTGGTAGGCCTTGCCGGACTTCGCCCGCTTGCGGCCGGCCTCGACGAAGGGGGCGAGTGCGCCGCGCAGTTTCTTCGCATTGGCGGGATTGAGGTCGATCTCGTACGACTTCCCGTCCAATCCGAAGGTGACCGTCTCTGCGGCTTCTCCTCCGTCGATGTCATCGGAGAGCGTTACTACTACGCGCTGCGCCACGGATATCGGTCCTTTCGTGGAGCCACCCCTTGTTGACATGGGGTGATGCTCCGGATCCGGCTGATTGGGATCAATGCTTTTTCATTTGTACAGCGATGGGCATTGCATTGTGAAGCCCAGTTAATTTTGTCAGCGTGTCTTCCCGCAATCGGGACTCCCGATCTTTTCGAGGATTTTCCCCGGGCGCGCTTGCGCCGATACCGGCCCGTGATCTGGGGCCCGAGATATCTATGCGCGTAGATTTTCGAACACGGTACTGTGAGGACACCGCCTTACGCACCACACCACCGGGAGTGCCAGTGGCACGCGTCGTAGTCGACGTCATGCTCAAGCCGGAGATCCTCGACCCTCAGGGCCAGGCGGTGCAGCGCGCACTGCCACGCCTGGGCTTCGAAGGGATCGCCGACGTCCGTCAGGGCAAGCGTTTCGAACTTGAGGTGGAGGGTCCGGTCGACGAGGCCGCCCTCGCTCGCATCCACGAGATGGCCGAGACCTTCCTCGCCAATACCGTCATCGAAGACTTCACCGTCCGCGTCGAGGAGTCAGCCGGAGCCGGCTCATGACCTCGCGGATCGGAGTCATCACCTTCCCCGGCACGCTCGACGACCGCGACACCCAGCGCGCGGTCCGGGTGGCCGGCGCCGAAGCGGTGCCGCTGTGGCACCGCGACAAGGACCTCAAGCAGGTCGACGCCGTGGTGCTGCCCGGCGGTTTCTCCTACGGCGATTACCTGCGGGCCGGGGCCATCTCCCGGTTTTCGCCGGTGATGGAGACCGTGATCGAGCAGGCGAAGGCCGGTATGCCGGTCCTCGGCATCTGCAACGGCTTCCAGGTGCTCACCGAGACCCACCTGCTGCCCGGCGCCATGCTGCGCAACAACCACCTGCACTTCATCTGCCGCGACCAGAAGCTGCGGGTGGAGAACGCGGACACCGCCTGGACCACCGACTACACGGCCGGCCAGGAGATCTCCGTACCGCTGAAGAACATCGACGGCCGGTACGTCGCCGACGAGCGCACGCTCGACATGCTGGAGGCCGAGGGCCGGGTGGCCTTCCGCTACCTGGACGGCAACCCCAACGGCTCGCTCCGTGACATCGCCGGCATCACCAATGAGGCGGGCAACGTCGTCGGTCTGATGCCGCACCCCGAGCACGCCGTCGAGCCGCTGATCGGTACGGGCCGTACCGACGGCCTCGGATTCTTCACCTCGATCCTGAAGAAGCTGGTCAACGCATGATGGCCGAGCGAAGCGAAGGCACCATGAAGCACAGCCTGGACACCGTCGAGCACGCAGCGAAGACCCCCGAGGTCGAGCAGCCCTGGGCCGAACTGGGGCTCAAGCAGGACGAGTACGAGCGCATCCGCGAGATCCTCGGCCGCCGTCCGACCGGTGCCGAGCTCGCCATGTACTCCGTGATGTGGTCGGAGCACTGCTCGTACAAGAGCAGCAAGGTGCACCTGAAGCAGTTCGGCGAGAAGGCCCCGGAGAACGACGCCCTGCTCGTCGGCATCGGGGAGAACGCCGGTGTCGTCGACGTCGGCCAGGGCTACGCGGTCACCTTCAAGGTCGAGTCGCACAACCACCCCTCGTACATCGAGCCCTACCAGGGCGCGGCCACCGGCGTCGGCGGCATCGTGCGCGACATCCTCGCGATGGGCGCCCGGCCGGTCGCCGTGATGGACCCGCTGCGGTTCGGCGCCGCCGACCACCCCGACACCAAGCGCGTCCTGCCGGGCGTGGTCGCGGGCATCGGCGGCTACGGCAACTGCCTGGGCCTGCCCAACATCGGCGGCGAGGTCGTCTTCGACCCCTGCTACCAGGGGAACCCGCTGGTCAACGCGCTCTGCGTGGGCGTGATGAAGCACGAGGACATCCACCTCGCCAAGGCGTCCGGCGCCGGCAACAAGGTGATCCTCTACGGCGCCCGGACCGGCGGCGACGGCATCGGCGGCGTGTCCGTACTGGCCTCGGAGACGTTCGACGACAGCAAGCCGGCCAAGCGGCCCGCCGTGCAGGTCGGCGACCCCTTCCAGGAGAAGCTGCTCATCGAGTGCACCCTGGAGATCTTCAAGGCGAACCTGGTCACCGGCATCCAGGACCTCGGTGGCGCCGGGCTGTCCTGCGCCACCAGCGAGCTGGCCTCGGCCGGTTCCGGCGGTATGCGGGTCGAGCTGGACACCGTGCCGCTGCGCGACTCCTCCCTCTCGCCCGAGGAGATCCTCATGAGCGAGTCGCAGGAGCGGATGTGCGCGATCGTCGAGCCCGGCAACGTCGACCGCTTCATGGAGATCTGCGAGAAGTGGGACGTCATCGCGACCGTCATCGGTGAGGTGACGGACGGCTCGCAGCTGGAGATCTTCTGGCACGGCGAGCAGATCGTGGACGTCCCGCCGCGGACCGTGGCCCACGAGGGCCCGGTCTACCACCGCCCCTACGAGCGGCCGTCCTGGCAGGACGCCCTCCAGGCGGACGACGCGAACGCGCTCGCCCGGCCGGCCGGCGCCGAGGAGCTGCGGGCGCAGGTCCTGAAGGTGGTGGCCTCGCCCAACCAGGCCTCCAAGGCGTGGATCACCGACCAGTACGACCGCTTCGTGCAGGGCAACACCGTGCTCGCACAGCCGGAGGACTCCGGCATGGTGCGGATCGACGAGGACTCGAACCTCGGTGTCGCGGTGGCCACCGACGGCAACGGCCGGTACGCCAAGCTCGACCCGTACGCGGGTGCGCAGCTGGCGCTGGCCGAGGCGTACCGCAATGTGGCCGCCTCCGGTGCCAAGCCGCTGGCGGTCTCCGACTGCCTGAACTTCGGCTCGCCCGAGGACCCGGCGGTGATGTGGCAGTTCGCCGAGGCCACCCGTGGTCTCGCGGACGCCTGCCAGACCCTCGGCACCCCGGTCACCGGCGGCAACGTCTCGCTCTACAACCAGACCGGGGACGTGGCGATCCACCCGACGCCGGTCGTCGCGGTGCTCGGTGTCATCGACGACGTCAACCGCCGCACCCCGATCGCGTTCGCGGACGAGGGCCACCTCCTCTACCTCCTCGGCGACACCCGCGAGGAGCTGGGCGGTTCGGCCTGGTCGCAGGTGGTGCACGACCACCTCGGCGGTCTGCCGCCGAAGGTCGACCTGGCCCGCGAGCAGCTGCTGGCGGAGATCCTGATCTCGGCCTCGCGCGACGGCATGGTCGACGCCGCGCACGACCTGTCCGACGGCGGTCTGATCCAGGCCCTGGTGGAGTCGTGCCTGCGCGGCGGCAAGGGCGCCCGTCTGGTGGTCCCGGACGGTCTGGACCCGTTCGTCCTCCTCTTCTCGGAGTCGGCGGGGCGCGCGGTCGTCGCGGTCCCGCGGAGCGAGGAGCTCCGCTTCACCGACATGTGCGGCGCGCGGGGGCTGCCGGCCACCCGGATCGGTGTGGTGGACGGCGAAGAGATCGACGTCCAGGGGCAGTTCAGCATCCCGCTGAGCGAGCTGAAGGACGCCCACGAGGCGACGATCCCGAACCTGATCGCCTGAACGAGGCTCCCGGCCCGCCCGGGACCCCGCCCGTGACGCAACGGCCCGCCGGTCCGCCCGGCGGGCCGTTGCGCCGTCGTCCGGGGCCGGCGGCGGTTGTCAGTGCCCCCGCCTACGCTGAACGCATGTCACCCACCGCCCGGAAGCCGCGCGTTCGCCAGTACGACGCGAAGAAGACCCGTGCCGCCGTCACGGCCCAGTTCGCCGGTGTCCGACGGGCTGTGACGGGGCTGGCGCCCGACCAGCTGGCGCTGCCGACCCGGCTCGGCGACTGGACGGTGCGGGAGCTGGTGGCACACATCGGCCGGGGCGTCGACGCCGTCCAGCGGTTCGCCGAGCTGCCGGAGCCGCCGAAGCCGGAGGCCACGGCCCTCGACTGGCCGTTCGTGACGGCCGTGAACGCCGGGGCCCTCGCCGACGCCGGCCGGGAGCTCGCCGAGCGGCACCCCGACCTCGACGCCTACCTCGCCGCCATCGAGGAGCGTTTCACCGCGCTGCTGGCGGAGCACCCCGACACCCGCCTGCTCGCCACGAACGCGGGCCCCATGTCCCTCGCCGACTACCTCGTCACCCGCACCGTCGAACTCGTCGTGCACACCGACGACCTGAATGCGGCCGTGCCGGGCCTCGACGTGCCCCACGACCGTCAGGCGCTGGCCATCGCCACCCGGCTGCTGGCCGATGCGCTGGCGGTCAGGGCGCCGGGCGGATCGGTCGAGGTCCGGGTACCGCCGTTCGCCGTGGTGCAGTGCGTCGAGGGCCCCAAACACACCCGCGGCACCCCGCCGAACGTCGTCGAGACCGATCCGCTGACCTGGCTCCGGCTCGCCACCGGCCGTACGAGCTGGGCCGACGAGCTGGCGGCGGCGCACGTCAGCGCCAGCGGGGAGCGGGCCGACATCGGTGGGGTGCTGCCCCTGATGAGCTGAAGCCTGCCCGAGGGGGTGTCTTCCCGACCTTTCGTGAGCCTGCGGCGTCAGCCCTTCGGCTTCGGCTCGGGGTACGGGAGCAGCTCCGCGTCCACCGCCTCCCGCACCAGGGTCGGCACCCGGATGCCGCCCTCCTGGAGCGACGCCTTGTTCCCGGACAGCGGCCAGTTGTACGACCAGCGCTCGCCGCCGTTGTCGCTGGCGAAGAACGCCAGGGTGTCGTCCTCCTGGCCGGAGCGCCGCAGCGCGGCCAGCACCTCGCCGACCGAGCGGTCCAGGTCCTCGACCATCTCCGCGTACTTCTCCAGCGAGCCGCCGTCCGCGTGCCACAGCGCGTCGGGCTCGCCCGCGGTGATCCTGCGGACGATCCTCGCGCTCTCCTCGTGGTCGCCGTCCGCGATCCACGGCCAGTGCGGAGTGGTGAAGTCGAGGTTCGGCAGCCAGGGCCGGTCGTGCTCGCGCTCGATGTGGTCGACGGCCCGCTCGGTGATGATCCGGGTGTAGTAGCGCAGGTCCCGGTACTCCGCGTCGCCCTCGTAGAGGTCGTACTCGCCGGCCGGGCCCAGCTTCGAGTGGTACTCCAGCGCCCCGCCGAAGTTCCCGAAGAAGGTGTCCCAGCCCGACCTGGTCGGGCTGTAGTCCGGCAGATGGCCGAGTGCCACTTGCCGATCAGCGCGGTGCGGTAGCCGGCGGTGCGCAGCAGCGAGGCGAGGGTGGGGTGGTGCGGGTCCAACCCCACGGTCCGGTCGGCGATCGGCTCGGCCAACCCGCCCTGCGTACGGCCCGGAACGTCCGCTCACCGGGCCATGGCGGCCCGGCGGCAGCGGCGTCGGGCGCGCCCGCCGGCGCGCCCAGTCCGCCCAGGGCCGCCGCCGCACCCGCGCCGGCGAGCCCTCCGAACGTACGTCGGGACAGGTCGGGGGTCTGCGCGAGGGGCTCATGGGCGGGGTCGATGGAAGGCATCGGTTCGGCTCTCCAGGGTGGTGTCGGGCCGTGGCGCGGCGCCCCGTCGGCCCCCGGGAACGACGGCGGGCGGGGGAGCGTCGCGTATCTCACACGGACGGGCAGGAGGTGGGTACGGCACACGCCGCATACGGGCGGAATCCGGCAGGCGTGAGGAACGGGACAGGCGCCGGTGAGGGAGGAAAGACGCAGCTCAGATCGGGTGTCGACGGGTGGTGGACCGTGTCGCGACTACCCGCCGCAACCGCGCAGCCGCTCAGCGACAGATGGCGCTGGAGACCCGGCCGAGGTCGACGTGGCGGCGACGCACCAGGCGCTCGGCGGGGCGGTGCACCCGGCGACACACCAGGTGCGCCAAGGGCTGCGGGGTCTGCATGGGCAGAAATCCTGTCCGCGTGGTCGTGGTCACGTCAAGCATGCTCAACGCGCCGTTCATGCACTCATCCAGCTTCCCGGCCATCCCCGGTTCGGATGAATGCGCGACCTGCCCTAGACTCGGGGGCGTGCCACGTGGTGACGGACGACTCAACCACGACCTGCTCCCCGGCGAGAAGGGCCCCCAGGACGCTTGCGGCGTCTTCGGTGTCTGGGCTCCGGGTGAAGAGGTCGCCAAACTCACCTATTTCGGGCTGTACGCGCTGCAGCACCGTGGACAGGAGTCCGCGGGCATCGCAGTGAGCAACGGCTCCCAGATCCTCGTCTTCAAGGACATGGGACTGGTCTCCCAGGTCTTCGACGAGACTTCCCTCGGCTCCCTCCAGGGCCATATCGCCGTGGGCCACGCCCGCTACTCCACCACCGGTGCCTCGGTGTGGGAGAACGCCCAGCCGACGTTCCGTGCCACCGCGCACGGCTCGATCGCGCTCGGCCACAACGGCAACCTGGTCAACACCGCCGAGCTGGCCGAGATGGTCGCCGCGCTGCCCCGCGAGGGCGGTCGCGCCACCCAGGTCGCGGCGACCAACGACACCGACCTGGTCACGGCCCTGCTGGCCGGCCAGGTCGACGAGGACGGCAAGCCGCTGACCGTCGAGGACGCCGCCCCGCGCGTGCTGCCCAAGGTCAAGGGCGCCTTCTCGCTCTGCTTCATGGACGAGCACACGCTCTACGCCGCCCGCGACCCGCAGGGCATCCGCCCGCTGGTCCTCGGCCGCCTGGAGCGCGGCTGGGTGGTGGCCTCCGAGACCGCCGCGCTGGACATCGTCGGCGCCAGCTTCATCCGGGAGATCGAGCCCGGTGAGCTGGTCGCCATCGACGAGGACGGCCTGCGCAGCAGCCGCTTCGCCGAGGCCCGTCCCAAGGGCTGCGTCTTCGAGTACGTCTACCTCGCCCGCCCGGACACCGACATCGCCGGCCGCAACGTGTACCTCTCCCGGGTGGAGATGGGGCGCAAGCTGGCCGCCGAGGCCCCGGCCGACGCCGATCTGGTCATAGCGACGCCGGAGTCCGGCACCCCGGCCGCCGTCGGGTACGCCGAGGCCAGCGGCATCCCCTACGGGTCCGGCCTGGTCAAGAACTCCTACGTCGGCCGGACCTTCATCCAGCCCTCGCAGACCATCCGTCAGCTCGGCATCCGCCTCAAGCTCAACCCGCTCAAGGAAGTCATCCGCGGCAAGCGCCTGGTGGTCGTCGACGACTCGATCGTCCGCGGCAACACCCAGCGCGCCCTGGTGCGGATGCTGCGCGAGGCCGGCGCCGCCGAGGTCCACATCCGGATCTCGTCCCCGCCGATCAAGTGGCCGTGCTTCTTCGGCATCGACTTCGCCACCCGCGCGGAGCTGATCGCCAACGGGCTGAGCGTGGAGGAGATCGGCAAGTCGCTGGGCGCCGATTCGCTCGCGTACATCTCCATCGACGGCATGATCGAGGCGACCGCGATCGCCAAGCCGAACCTCTGCCGGGCCTGCTTCGACGGCGAGTACCCGATGGAGCTGCCCGACCCCCAGCTGCTGGGCAAGCACCTCCTGGAGTCGGAGACGACGGTCCCGACGAAGTCCGACGTGGACGGCGTCCAGACGCTCACCGCCGGGGTCGGCGGCGCCGACGCACTGCGTCGTCCGTAGAGCTCGTACACACACGACACGAAAGTTCTCTGCCATGTCCACTGCAGACACTGGTGCCAGCTACGCGAGCGCGGGCGTCGACATCGAAGCCGGCGACCGCGCCGTGGACCTGATGAAGGAGTGGGTGAAGAAGGCCACCCGCCCCGAGGTCGTGGGCGGGCTCGGCGGCTTCGCCGGCCTCTTCGACGCCTCCGCCCTCAAGCGCTACGAGCGTCCGCTGCTGGCCTCCGCCACCGACGGCGTCGGCACCAAGGTCGACATCGCCCGCAAGATGGGCGTCTACGACAGCATCGGCCACGACCTCGTCGGCATGGTCGTCGACGACCTGGTCGTCTGCGGTGCCGAGCCGCTCTTCATGACCGACTACATCTGCGTCGGCAAGGTCTACCCCGAGCGGGTCGCGGCCATCGTCAAGGGCATCGCCGAGGGCTGCGTGCTGGCCGGCTGCGCGCTGGTCGGCGGCGAGACCGCGGAGCACCCGGGGCTGCTCGGCGTGGACGAGTTCGACGTCGCCGGCGCCGGTACGGGCGTCGTCGAGGCGGACCGGGTGCTGGGCGCGGATCGCATCCGTACGGGCGACGCGGTGATCGCGATGGCGTCCTCCGGACTTCACTCGAACGGGTACTCCCTGGTCCGGCATGTGCTCTTCGACCGCGCCGGGATGGCCCTGGACCAGGAGGTCGCGGAGTTCGGCCGGACGCTGGGCGAGGAGCTGCTGGAGCCCACCAAGATCTACTCGCTGGACTGCCTGGCGCTGACCCGCACGACCGAGGTGCACGCCTTCTCGCACATCACCGGTGGCGGACTGGCGAACAACCTCGCCCGGGTCGTCCCGGACGGTCTGCACGCCACGGTCGACCGCTCCACCTGGACGCCGGGCCCGGTCTTCGACCTGGTCGGCACGGCCGGCTCGGTCGAGCGCCTGGAGCTGGAGAAGACCCTGAACATGGGCGTCGGCATGATCGCCGTCGTGCCGCAGGAGTCGGTGGAGGTCGCGCTGACCACGCTGGCGGACCGCGGCGTGGACGCCTGGGTCAGCGGTGAGATCGTCGAGCGGGGCGACCACGCCGAGGCAGTGACCCTGACCGGTGACTACGCGAGCTGACGACCTGAGGAACGCTCCCCACGGCCCGGCACGGGCCGTGGGAGGAGTCCCGGTCCCCGGTGGGCGCGGTGTGCGTGGGTACGGCCGCCGCGCTGGTGGCGACCGCTGCACCACGGGTCACCTGGGCAGCACAGAACCCGGTCCGGGCGATGCCCAGGACCGGGTCCGTGATGTTGTTGTGGGTGCCGTGACCGCACGTCGTGTCAGGCGCCTGGGGGCTGCCGGACCAGCCGTCCGCAGCGCGTTCAGGCGCGACGACGCTGTTGGGACGAGTCGCCCTCGTCCTCATCGTCGTCGTCCTTGTTGTACAGCTCTGCGTACCGTGCGTACGGGTCGTCGTCCTCGTCATCCTCGAACGGCTCTGCGTTCGGAGGCTGCTGGTTCGACGGTGATGCAGGTGATGCACCCAGCTCGTCGGCCAGTCGTGAGAGATCCGTCCCACCGCTGCTGTACTTCAGCTGGCGGGCGACCTTTGTCTGCTTGGCCTTGGCCCGGCCGCGCCCCATGGGTCGACCCCCTCAATGACGGGGCTCGATGGCCCCAGAGTCTTGACACGCGTTCATGGATCAGAGCGGGCTCTCAAAAGAGAGACCGGCCCGTAGGGCTTTAACGGTACCTGCTTCCGCGGCCATACGGTACGTCGCCCGCATCACCCGCCGCTCGGCACGACCGGCAAGGCGCCCCGTCCCCGCTGGTCAACTGCGATTTTAACCTGTCCTGTACGGCGACCCGCCGACGGGTGGTGAGGGATGTCTCCCCGACCGCCCGTGGCGGGCCGCGCAAGGTTGTGTTTCCGGCCGGCGAGGCCGAATGGCTGCGCCGGCCGCGGTGCCGGGTCAGGCGTGCCGGGCCTCCGCCATCCGGTGCTCGGCCAGCCGGTCGGCGGCCGCGGCGGGCGGAATGCCGTCGGCCTTTGCACGAGCGAATATCGCCAGCGTGGTGTCGAAGATCTTCGCGGCCTTGGCCTTGCAGCGGTCGAAGTCGAAGCCGTGCAGCTCGTCGGCCACCTGGATGACACCGCCGGCGTTCACGACGTAGTCGGGCGCGTAGAGGATGCCGCGGTCGGACAGGTCCTTCTCGACGCCGGGGTGCGCGAGCTGGTTGTTGGCCGCGCCGCACACCACCTTCGCGGTGAGCACCGGCACCGAGTCGTCGCTCAGGGCGCCGCCCAGCGCGCACGGCGCGTACACGTCCAGACCCTCGGTGCGGATCAGTGCCTCGGTGTCGGCGGCCACGGTGACCTGCGGGTGGTCGGCGACGACCCGGGCCACCGACTCGGTGCGCACGTCCGTGATCACGACCTCCGCGCCGTCCTTCAGGAGGTGCTCGACGAGGAGGTGCCCCACCTTGCCGACGCCCGCGATGCCGACCTTGCGCCCGTGCAGCGTGGGGTCGCCCCAGGCGTGCTGGGCCGAGGCGCGCATGCCCTGGAAGACGCCGTAGGCCGTCAGGACGGAGGAGTCGCCGGCGCCGCCGTTCTCCGGGGAGCGGCCGGTGGTCCACTTGTTGGTCCGGGCGACGACGTCCATGTCGGCGACGTACGTACCGACGTCGCACGCCGTCACGTAGCGGCCCCCGAGGGAGGACACGAACCGCCCGTAGGCGAGCAGGAGTTCCTCGGTCTTGATCAGATCGGGATCACCGATGATCACGGCCTTGCCGCCGCCGTGGTCCAGCCCGGCGAGCGCGTTCTTGTAGGACATGCCGCGCGACAGGTTCAGGGCGTCCAGCACGGCCTCCTCCTCGGAGGCGTACGCATGGAAGCGGGTGCCGCCGAGGGCGGGGCCCAGGGCGGTGTTGTGGATGGCGATCACTGCCTTCAGGCCACTGGCCCGGTCCTGGCAGAGAACGACCTGCTCATGGCCCCCCTGTTCGGACCGGAACAGGGTGTGCAGTACGCCGCCGTCGGTGCCGGCGGAGGCCGGACGTACGTCAGTCACTGTGGTGACTCCCATAAGTCGCGAAGGACGCCCTCCTGCGGGTGGGGAGGGCCGGTTGACAAGAGCGTAAGACCTGCCGGGCCGGTTGATCGGTCAGGTGCGGAGGATCACCCTCTCCCGGGGGACGGGCGTGGGACGATCTGGTCGTATCGCAGGCCGCACGGGGGCCGCGGGCGCGTCCCGGGCCCTTGCGGCGGTGGACTTCCCGGAAGGAGCGGGCGTGGCGTTGGCGTCGTCGGTGAAGGTCCCGTACATGGCGTATCTACGGGTCTACGAGCCGCTGGCAGCGTTCCCCGAGCCGGAGCGCTCCCACTGGGCGCGCTATGCCGAACGGGAGGACGCCCCCACCGCCCAGGACGAGCAGCGCCGGGCGCTGGCCGATCTGCTGCCGACGCCTCCGGTGCCGGTGCCGGTCCACGAGAGCGCGGATGCGTTCATCGCCGTGGTCGACGAGGTGACCTGTGTCTGTCCCTGGCGCACCCGGCTGCGCGGCTGGCAGGCCCTGGACGCGCTGGAGGAGCTGCTGCCGGCGTCGGTGCTGGACGCGGCGCTGCCCCCGGTGGTGCGCCGGCAGGCGGCCACCGACTACGAGCGGTGGCGGGAGCGCAATCCGGACGCCCGGCCGTGGATCCGCGGGTCGGCCTGGCACGTCCCGGTCCGCTGGTTCGTGCTCTTCGACGACGCGGAGCGGGAGTGTACGAAGGGTGACCAGGGGCCTGTGCTGCGTTACCGGACGCCGATGGTCCAGGCCAGGCGCCGGGTCGCCCGGGCATTGCGTACGCTGCGGGACGCGCTGGAAGAGGGGCCGCTGATCGACGGCCTGGTAGATGTGGGGCGCTGGCTTGAGGAGTTCCATCCGCGATCACTCGTGGAGTTGGACTACGGAGGGCTGGTGCACGCGGTGCCCGAGGGGCAGCTCGCCGAGGACCGTTCCGCCGCCGAGGTTGCGGAAGGACTGGCGGCGCTGCGCGAGGGGGACGGCGAGCGGGCCGGGGTCGCGTACGAGAAGCTTTCTCGGCGGTGGCGCGCGGTGCGCGAGCGTCAGTTCGCCAGCTGAGGGCCGGAGATGCCGAAGGTTCACGGCGTGGATGTTCGACGTTCGCTCTCCGGTGGTTGGACGGCTAAGGACGTTGGTCCTTAACCGGGCGATTGCCTCAAGCGTGACCTAAAGCACTGACTTCGGGTCTTGCTAGCAAGGTGCACCCTCGTGCCAAAATAGGACAAGGAGCCCGACGTGGGCTCCTTCCGTCCAACTAAGGGCGGATAGATCGGTATTGCGGTCCTTGAGGGGTCTCGTGGCGGCTGATCACGCTGTGACTGATCGTTACTGCCGTGTGACTGTCCGCTATGGCACGGTCCATCGGCATCCGCCGAGGTTGAACACCTGAGAGGGCAATTCCATCGGTTTGGCCGACGCGGCTGGACAGATGGTGTAGTTGTAGTGCCGAGGACAAGCCGTTCGTCCTATAACCGACTCGGCCCGCGTCCGCCATTTCGGGCAACGTGGGTCAAGGTGCAGAATTTAGAGGAAAGAACCGTGATGGTTCGGTTCTCCCGAGGAGGCCGCTCATGACCGCTCGCACCCCTGACGCCGAGCCGCTGCTGACCCCTGCCGAGGTTGCCACGATGTTCCGCGTGGACCCCAAGACGGTCACCCGCTGGGCCAAGGCAGGCAAGCTCACGTCCATCCGCACGCTCGGAGGACATCGGCGTTACCGCGAGGCTGAGGTCCGCGCACTGCTCGCGGGTATCCCGCAGCAGCGCAGCGAGGCCTGAACAACCGCATAACCAGGCCTTTTCGGGGCCCCCAACCCGAAAATGCCCACTTCGCACCACATGGCTCCACTGCTCCACAGAGCTGCATACGACGCGGCGCCTGTCCCAACAGGCCCCACACCCGCTCCATCTGGGTACGTCATCGATCGCGCTGGACTCCGCCGGGTCCAGCGCGATCTCTTTTGTGTGCGGCCGCTCCCGGGCCCCTCGGGGTGATCGGGTCGACCTGTCGCCGGTGTCGTTCCCGGCGGCTCCCAGGGCGCCTTCAGGGGCCCTGGATGGGCTTTTCCGCTCGGACCCCGGGGCCTCCCTCCGGAGCCCTTCGGGGGTGGTGCAATTGCACATATTAAATTGACCGGTTGTAGGGAGGGTGTAAGTTCCCTGTCTCGCCAAACTTGTTCGGTGACACCCGTCACACGACACGCCGCTTGAAGGCGATACGTCCCTGGGGTAGAGAACTTTCCCCGTCAGTAAGTCGTGTCCGAACCCGTCGGTACTCAACAGCCTGTCACCGCTCTGCGGGTGGCGCAGGCGTCCTTGGTCACCGGGTCGCGGGACTTTTGTCCTCGGCCGTGGCGGGCTCACGGGCGGGCGCGACGGGCGCGGGCGCAGCCGCGCGCGCCGGCGGCCCGGAGGGGGTCGTGTGCGGCTCCATGGCGAGCCGCAGCAGCTGATGGCAGATGGGGCAGTGCCGCATCAGATGGCGATAGCCCGTGGCGGCTGACAGGTGCGCCCGTAGCAGCGCCTTGGTCTCGTGCCGTACTGCAGTCGTCATCGCACAGCCCTCCCCGGCCCCCACACCTTCCCAAGTGAGTACCGGGGGCGCTGCCCGCCGTCAATACAGCCGGCAGCAAAGCCGTTACGGCGCGCAGCCGTCGGGCGGTACGCCATGGCTGGTGAGCGGGCGTCCGAGCGGACAACAGAACGGCCCGCATCGGATGCCGATGCGGGCCGTATCTTTGCGGTCCTGACGGGATTTGAACCCGCGGCCTCCACCTTGACAGGGTGGCGAGCACTCCAAACTGCTCCACAGGACCTTGCGTTTGCCTCCCGCTTGCGGCGGGCTGCGAAACAAGACTGTACAGCAGGTCAGGGGGTGCGGTCGAACTCGATACCGGTGGCCGCCCATCCGTCAGGGCGCGGCGGCGTCCACCGCTTTCACGATGCGTTTGTCGGAGACCGGGTAGGCGGTCCCCAGGGCGTGCGCGAAGTAGCTCACCCGGAGCTCCTCGATCATCCAGCGGATCTCCAGAGCCGCGGCCGGCACCGGGCGGCCGGGCGGGAACTGCTCCAGCAGCCAGGCGTATTCGTCCTGCATCTCCTTCACCTTCGCCATACGGGTGCGGTCCCGCTCGGCGTTGGTGGGCAGCTGTTGCAGCCGGCGGTCGGCGGCCACCAGATAGCGCATCAGATCCGGCAGCCGCTTGGCGCCGTGCGCCGTCACGAAGCCCGGCTTGATCAGCGCGGCCAGCTGCTCCTTGACGTCGGCGAGCGACGGCAGCAGCGAGGGGAACGTGGTCTCCTTCAGCCGGCGCTCGCACGCCTGCCAGGCGGCCAGCACCTCCTGGACCTGCTGGATGGTCCGCAGCGTGACGTCCACCAGATCGGCCCGGACCCCGTCGAACAGCTTCCGGAAGGACTCCTCGTCCCAGGCCGGGCCGCCCCGGGCCGCGATCAGACGGTCGGCGGCGGCGGTCACGCAGTCCTCGAAGAGCGCCGCGATCGAGCCGTGCGGATTGCGGGAGAGCGCGAGCTTCTGTTGGTTGCTGAGCTTGTCCTGGGCGAACTTGGCGGGGTTGGAGGGGATGTTGAGCAGGATGAGGCGGCGGGTGCCCGCCCACATCGCCGTCAGCTGCTCGGCCTCGGTGTCGAAGAGCCGTACGGCGACGCTGCTGCCCTCGTCGACCAGCGCCGGGTACGCCTTCAGCGGCTGGCCCGCACGCCGGGTCTCGAACGTGCGCGGCAGAGTGCCGAGGGTCCAGGACGTCAGCCCGGTCCGCTGCTCCGGGCCGGCCACCGCCGATCCGTCACCCGCGGCCCCCTGGCCGCCCCTGCGGTCCCTGGCGGGCCGCTCGGCGGCCTGCTCGAAGGCCTTGGAGATGGCGGCCCGGGTCTTCGGCTTGAGCTTCAGCCGCAGCGCCTCCAGGTCCTTGGCCTCGGCGAGCTTGCGGCGCCGCTCGTCGACCACCCGGAAGGTGATCTTGAGGTGGTCGGGGACCTTGTCGGTGTCGAAGTCGGCGGCCTCCACGGGGACGCCCACCATCCGCTGGAGCCCCGCGGCCAACGCGGCCGTCAGGGCGCCCTGGAGGGGAACCGCGGAGTCCAGGAAACGGGCCGCGAAGTTCGGCGCCGGGACGTAGTTGCGCCGGATCGGCTTGGGCAGCGACCGGATCAGCTCCGTCACCAACTGCTCCCGCAGACCCGGGATCTGCCAGTCGAAGCCCTCCGAGGAGACCTGGTTGAGCACCTGGAGGGGGATGTGGACGGTCACGCCGTCCGCGTCCGCGCCCGGCTCGAACTGGTAGCTGACCCTGAACTTCAGCTTCCCCTGGCGCCAGGAATCCGGGTAGTCGTCCTTGGTGACGGCCTCGGCGGATTCGTTGATGAGCATGGAGTGCTCGAAGTTCAGCAGCTCCGGCTCGTCCCGGTGCTGCTTCTTCCACCAGGAGTCGAAGTGCGCCCCGGAGACCACGTCCGCCGGGATGCGCTGGTCGTAGAAGTCGAAGAGGGTCTCGTCGTCCACGAGGATGTCGCGGCGCCGGGCCCGGTGCTCCAACTCCTCGACCTCGCCGAGGAGTTTGCGGTTGTCATGGAAGAACTGGTGGTGGGTGCGCCAGTCGCCCTCGACCAGGGCATGACGGATGAACAGGTCGCGGGAGGTCTCCGGATCGATCCGCCCGTAGTTCACCTTGCGCTGGGCGACGATCGGGACGCCGTAGAGCGTCACCCGCTCGTACGCCATCACCGCGGCCATCTTCTGTTCCCAGTGCGGCTCGCTGTACGTGCGCTTGACCAGGTGCTGGGCGAGCGGCTCGATCCACTCGGGCTCGACCCGCGCGTTCACCCGCGCCCACAGGCGGGACGTCTCGACCAGTTCCGCCGACATCACCCAGCGCGGTGGCTTCTTGAAGAGCGCCGAGCCGGGGAAGACCGCGAACTTGGCGCTGCGCGCGCCCAGGTACTCGTTCTTGGCGTCGGCGTCCTTGAGGCCGATGTGCGAAAGCAAACCGGCGAGCAGGGCGGTGTGGATGTGGTCCGGCGCCGCGTCCTCCTCGCTGAGGTGGATCCCCATGGACTTGGCGACCGTGCGCAGCTGGGAGTAGATGTCCTGCCACTCACGTATCCGGAGGTAGTTGAGGAACTCGCTGCGGCACATCCGGCGGAACGCCGAGGAGGACAGCTCCTTCTGCCGCTCGCGGATGTAGCGCCACAGGTTCAGGAACGCCAGGAAGTCGGAGGTCTCGTCCTTGAAGCGGGCGTGCTGCTGGTCGGCCTGCTGCTGTTTGTCGGACGGCCGCTCGCGCGGGTCCTGGATGGACAGCGCCGCCGCGATGACCATGACCTCGCGGACACAGCCGTTGCGGTCCGCCTCCAGCACCATCCGCGCCAGCCGCGGGTCGACCGGCAGCTGGGACAGCTTGCGGCCGGTCTGGGTGAGCCGCTGCCCCTTCTTCCCCTCCTGGGGGGCCTTCTGCTCGCGTTCGAGCGCCCCGAGCTCCTCCAGGAGCTGCACGCCGTCCTTGATGTTGCGCCGGTCCGGCGGATCGATGAAGGGGAACCTCTCGATGTCGCCGAGCCCGGCCGCGGTCATCTGGAGGATGACGGAGGCGAGGTTCGTACGGAGGATCTCCGCGTCCGTGAACTCCGGACGGCCCAGGAAGTCGTCCTCCGAGTACAGCCGGATGCAGATGCCGTCGCTGGTGCGGCCGCAGCGGCCCTTGCGCTGGTTGGCGCTGGCCTGGCTGATCGGCTCGATCGGCAGCCGCTGCACCTTGGTGCGGTAGCTGTAGCGGGAGATGCGGGCCATACCGGTGTCGATCACGTACCGGATGCCGGGGACGGTCAGGGAGGTCTCGGCCACGTTGGTCGCCAGCACGATCCGCCTGCCGGTGTGCCGCTGGAAGACGCGGTGCTGCTCGGCGTGCGACAGCCGGGCGTACAGCGGCAGCACCTCGGTGTCCCTGAGCTGCTTCTTGTTGAGCGCGTCGGCGGTGTCGCGGATCTCGCGCTCACCGGAGAGGAAGACCAGGACGTCGCCGGGCCCCTCGGCCTGGAGCTCGTCGACCGCGTCGCAGATGGCGGTGATCTGGTCCCGGTCGGCGTCCTCGCCGCCCTCTTCCAGCAGCGGCCGGTAGCGCACCTCGACCGGGTACGTACGCCCGCTGACCTCGATGATCGGCGCATCGCCGAAGTGCCGGGAGAACCGCTCCGGGTCGATGGTCGCCGAGGTGATGACGACCTTGAGGTCCGGGCGGCGCGGCAGCAGCTGCGCCAGGTAGCCGAGGATGAAGTCGATGTTGAGGCTGCGCTCGTGCGCCTCGTCGATGATGATCGTGTCGTACTGACGCAGCTCGCGGTCCGTCTGGATCTCGGCGAGCAGGATGCCGTCCGTCATCAGCTTGACGTGGGTGTCCGGGCTCACCTGGTCGGTGAAGCGGACCTTCCAGCCGACGGACTCGCCGAGCGGGGTGCGCAGCTCCTCGGCGACCCGCTCCGCGACCGTACGGGCGGCGATCCGGCGCGGCTGGGTGTGCCCGATCAGGCCCCGCACGCCGCGGCCCAGCTCCAGGCAGACCTTGGGGATCTGGGTCGTCTTGCCGGATCCGGTCTCGCCCGCGACGATCACGACCTGGTGGTCGCGGATCGCCTCCAGGATCGTGTCCTTCTTCTGGCTGACCGGCAGCGCCTCGGGGTAGCTGACCTCGGGCACGGCGGCGCGGCGGTCCGCCACGCGCAGCTCCGCCTGCGCGACGTCCGCGGCGATCTCGGTGAGCACGGCCGTCCGGGCCTCGGGCTTCCGGATCCGGCGTGCGCCGTCGAGCCGGCGCCCCAGCCGCTGCTGATCGCGCAGCATCAGCTCGGGCAGACGCTTGAGCAGGTCGGGCAGGGCGGGAGCGGCGCCGTCGGGCAGGGCGGGGGCAGGCTGACTGGACATACGTCCCCCAGGATCTCACCTCGGGTGAACGACTGGCGAACCATTTGCCCGCGCGGCCGGATCACGGGTACTGGGGGCTGACGCCGGCGGAGGCCCCCGCCAGGGCGGGTGACCTGCCCCCGTGTGCCCGGCATCGGCGCGTGGGCGGGTCCGCACGGTGATCATCTCGGCGCCCCCGGCCGAGCCCGCGGGTCCGCCGAATCGACTGGAACTCCGCCGCGCGCACAGGCGACGATGTCCCCATGGACAAAGGAATACGACGGATAGCCGGGGCCGCACTGATGGTCGCCGGCATCGCCTTCGCCGCCTGGCTGGTCTTCGGTGCGCCGCACGACTGGGAGGGCGACGTCCGGCTGCTGCGGATGGGGATGGGGCTGGGGGCGACCGCGGCCATCAGCGGCGGCGCCCGGCTGATCTTCTGGCGGCCGCAGGGCGAGCGCGTCACGTAGGTACGCGGAAGGCCCCGGTTCCATGAACCAGGGCCTTCCGACAAGAGGTGTGGCTGGGGCCGGGGTCGAACCGGCGACCTATCGCTTTTCAGGCGATCGCTCGTACCAACTGAGCTACCCAGCCGCAGCGGTCCTGACGGGATTTGAACCCGCGGCCTCCACCTTGACAGGGTGGCGAGCACTCCAAACTGCTCCACAGGACCTTGCATTGCGCGAGAGCGGCGTGAACCAGTCTCGCACACGATGGTGCGTGCCCCCAACGGGATTCGAACCCGAAATCGTTACCTCGCTGACCTGCGGAGATTCGCGGGAGCCCGGCAAATACGCCCGTCTGCGTCCTCCTGAGTCTAGCTCGATCCTCCTCGATCCTGCCCCCGTGCTGACACGTCAGCACGGGGAGGCATGCCGTTGTGACTGCAAATCTCGGGGGTCCGGGATGGCCCGAGAAGCCTATGATTCCAGGGTTCCTCGCCGGTGCCCCAACGTTTCGTAGCGTGATGAGTGTGAGGCAGACATCGCAGAGCGGCCCCGCGTTCCGAGTGTCGCCCGAGGGCGAGAGAATGTCGCCATGAGTGAGTGGGGGGTAGCGCTGATCGCGGCCGGGTCAGCGATCGTCGGCAGCGCCGTGACAGGCTGGTTTACGCGTAGCGCAGGACTGCGACAAGCATCTGCTGCACGACTGGCCGGTGAGGAGCAAGCTGCGGCAGCACGGCACGCCGGCGAGCGGCAGGCTGAGGCTGTCTTGAAGACCGTGCATCAGACCCTGGAATCGCAGGCCAGGGTGCAGCAGCTTGGGATCAAGCGCGACGCATACGTGGCCTTCCTGCAAGCAGCCCAAGCGCTTGCTGAAGACCGCAAGCGTGATCGAGGCGCGCTGGACGAAGCACTCCTTGCCGAGGCTCAGCGGGCGTATCAGGTCCTCTGGCTGGAGGGCACCGACAACGTCACGGCGCATGCCCAATTCCTCATGCGGGCGATCGAGGACTCCCTCACTGACCGCTCTGTCGGCGCAGACGAGATCGATCGCTGTCTACGCCACTACGTCTCCGTGGCGCAGCACCACTTGCAGGAGCCCTGGAGCTGGATGGGACGGAGTCGCAACTCCTGGATCGCAGGTGGGGTGACGGAGCCCCCTACCGCAGCGACCTGAGCCCCGCCAAGGACGGTCGGCCCTTACCAGAGACTGAAGGGGCGGCCTGCTGCGATCGCCACCCGAATGCGTGCTGTGATCTCCGCCTCAGACTCTCCGCGCTCTTGGCCGGCCCGGATAGCGGCGCCAATCGCGCGCGAGCGCCCGGCAGGGCCACGGAGGTCGGCCAGGGGACTGCTCGGGTCCCGGCGGCGAGCCAGCCATTCAGCCCGGTTCTCTGCCGCCGTGCCCAGCCGCAGGTGCGTCGGCTGCTGGCAGGAGTGGTTGTCACACGTGTGGCAGACGGTCGGGCTGTCGGTTCCCCAGCCGAGTCGAGGGATGACACCGTGCGCGAGCTGGTACCCGTACAGGTGGCCCGGCACCGTACCCGTTCGTGTCCTGCCCGGCCGCGAGGCGGCTCTGAAGCTGGCATGGCCGGTGCTGGAGATCCCACCGAGGAAGAACCAGCAGTCCTCGGTTGACGGGGTCCGGTAGACCTTCGCCCAGTACCGGGCCTGAACGGACTCGTCGGCCAGCCAGGCCATCCACTCAACGGCCGGTATGCGGACGGGCGTTGGTTCGCCGATGAGGGAAAGTTGCTCATCAACGTGAACGGGCCCGGCCCCGTTCACCGCCGCGAGCGGGAAGAGGCCGGGCCCGAAGTCGTTCTCAGGCGGCATCAGCCCGGCTGTCGTCCGTCGTGACGACCGGGGCCGGGGCGCCCGAGGTCGAGGTAGCCGTGTCTGCCGCATCCGCCCGAGGCTTACGGGTTCGGGCGGAGCGGGGCCGCTCGGCGCGGGCACGCAGCGCTTCGATGATCTCCTTCGCCCGAGCGGCGGTAACAGGCTTCGCCTCGCGTTCCAACTCCTCCGCCGGGACGCCCAGCAGTTCCGAGACCAACTCGGCGTCGTTGTCGAACAGCCGCAGGACTACAGCAGCAGCTTCCCGTGCCGTGACGTCGGCCTCCTCCTTCGTCTTGGCCGCCTTCACCGCGGCCTCGCGCGCGGACAGCGCGTTCGCGGCGGCCATCTCCCGCGTCTTCGCCTTCAGTGCTTCAGCAGCGCGAACCCGCCGCCGCAGCTCCGACGCGCTCACCGGTCCTGCCGAATTGGTGCTCACCCGTGCCCCCAGTTCTGTTCGAAATCGCTGCTCGTCGCGCGCACCGTAGGCACAGGTCCGCGGACATCTCGAACCACGAGTTCGTTGGGTGCCGGCCAGGGCGAAAGGCAGCCTCCGGCGGGTCCTCCTCGGAGGGGGAGGGGGTTGGTCGGTCGGGTGCCGCGCCGTTGTGGTGCGGGTGGTGAAGGCGGGGTTCCCTCCTCGGCCGGACACCCAGGGGCGTATCAGGAACCCGGGCACGGCGTCCAGGCCGAGCCGCTACGCGGTCGCTGCGCGAGCCAGGACACCGCGCCCGGAACCCTGATACGGCGGAGCTGTCCGACCGAGGAGGGAACCCCGCCCAGGCCCGTTGTGGCCGGGCCCGGCCGGGCGGGTGCGGGGCGTCGGTGGAGGAAAAGGGCAGGTCAGAGCGTGTATCCGGGTTGACCCAACCCCTAGAACGTGGTTTAATTAGTGGTGTCGGAAGGGGAGGGCAACCCCCGACCGGCACACGGTGGGCCGACCGGCCGCCGACAACCTCTCTCACCAGGAGAACGCACGTGAGCACCACGAAGGCCCCCGGAAAGCTCGACACCATCCGCGCCCTGCTCACCACGGCGGAGGACCCCCGCACGCCGGAGTCGGAGGCGGAGTTGGCCCGGAAGCGGGCGTTCGAAATGATGGCGAAGTACGGCGTCGAAGAGGCCATGCTGAGCGACGGTCAGCCGTCGCGGGACGCGGTCACCGCGCGATACGTCGACCTCCCCAACCCGTGGTCCATGTCCCGCGTCCGCCTCATGTGCTTCATCGCTCAGAACGTCGGCTGCAAGGCCGTGCACATGGGCGTGCGGGGCAACGTGCGCCGCGTTCACATCGTCGGCCACGAGTCCGACATCCAGCGCGCCGAAGTCCTGTACGCCTCCCTCCTGATCCAGATGCTCGGCGGGCTCAGCGCGCAGGTTGTTCCGTACGGCGTCCGCAGTGCGCGAGCCTGGCGCAACTCGTGGACCATCGGGTTCATCGAGCGCGTCATAGAACGGCTCAAGGCGATCGAGCAGGCCGCCCGCGCCGCCGCCAGCGGGGAAACGTCAGCCACGGGCCGCAGCGGTGAACTCGTGCTGGCCGACCGCGACGCGATGGTGGAGGCCGCCTACCGCAAGGAGCACCCGCACGTCCGGCACTCGCGCGGCTCGTACAGCGGCAGCGGGTACGGCGACGGAGCCGCCGCAGGCAACCGCGCCGACATCGGAGGCACCCGCCGCATCGGTGCTCAGGCCGCCGGAGCGCTCGCAGCCTGACCGCCCATCCCGGCCGGGGCGGCAGCCCGCCGCCCCGGCCCCCCTCGAAGCGCCGAGGAGCCACGCATGTACATGGAATGGGCCCGATTCCACAAGACCGACGAGAACGGCCGCCACTACTTCCAGACCTACAGCTTCCCCCAGGAGTGGGCCGCCGCGACGCCGAAGGAGCCCGGCACCGGCCGGATCAGCGAAGCCGCCGCCCTTGCCTACTCGATCATCTCCATGTCCGGGTGGCAGTGGCAGACGCCGTGCCACTGCGTCGAGTGCACCATCACGGCCAAGTCCGCCCAGCACGTGACCACTTGACCGCCACCAATCACCGCCAGGAGGACACGATGCCGTCCCGGAAGCCGCACGCCACCCCCGCCCGCATTCTCACGGCCGCCGCCGACCACATCGAACGCGTCGGGCTCTACCAGGGTGACCACCTCTGGCAGCCCGGCCGGATGGGCGACACCGCCCCGTGCACCGTGCTGCACGCGTGGGAGCGCGGCGTGCGCTCCGTCCGGCCCCGCTGGTCCGTACGCGGTGAACCGTGGGGCATCTTTCAACGCGCCCTGTTCGACTCCCTTGTGGTGCTCAGCAACCACGCCAACGGCCGTCCCGTGTCCGGCGTCCGATGGCGAAAGCTGCGGCTCACGGAGGATGCCTACCGGCGCACCCTCCTGTGGTGCTGGGGGGACGAGCCCGAGCGGACCACCGCCGAGGCCGCCGCGATGATCCGCGCCGCCGCAGCCCTGCATCCGAGTGGCGGCGATCACGGCATCCCCGGTTGTCCCACACTCAAGAATATGGTTTAATTAATGGTGTCGGAAGGGGGAGGGCAACCCCCCGACCGGCACCTTCACCGGGCCGAACGGCCCGACGAACTCTCACCGGAAAGCGAAGGACCGATGACGAACATCAAGACCCAGGCCGGCGTCCAGACCGCCCCTGCCCCGTGGCCGACCCTCACGGTCGCCGAACTCTCCGCGCACCCCGGCAACGTCCGCGACATCGAGGCCCCGGCCGATCTGCTGGCCGCCGTGCAGGCCAACGGCGTCGTGGAGCCGCTGTACGTCGTGCGCACCAACGGTGACGTGCCGCAGGTCATCGACGGGTTCCAGCGACTGGCCGCCGCTGTCGCCACAGGGCTGGAGACCGTGCCTGTCACCCCGCGCCCCGTCATCCGGATCGACGCGCTCACCCCGCACCCGAAGAACGCCCGTGAAGACCTTGACCTCAACGCGCCGTTCGTGGAATCGCTCCGCGCCGAGGGGTGCCGCATCCCCGTCAAGGTCCAGCGGCTTGACGGAGGAGTCCTCCAGGTCAACGACGGGAACCGGCGCTACTTCGGTGCGCGGGACGCGGGTCTCACTCACCTGCCGTACGAGTGGGAGGACGACGACCGCGACGAGGCCGGGCAGTTCCTCGACATGATCACGACCGCTCAGCACCGCAAGAGCCTGACCGCGTCCGAGATGAACCAGGCCATGTTCAGCGCCGCCGAGGCGGGCGCGCAGGTCGGCCGCATCGCTAAGGCCGCAGGCGTGCGGCAGAAGGACGTCAAGACCCTGGTCAAGGTCCGGTCCGACGAGAAGCTGTCGGCCGCCGTCAGGGGTGCGAGCAGCTATGAGTGGACCTTTGAGCACCTGGCCGCGCTCTCGGAGTTCGCGGACGACCCCGAAGCGCTCGCCGCGATCAGCGAGGCCGCCGCCGAGGACGACGCCGACGCCGGAGACGTTGACTGGGCAATTGCGATCGAGCGGACCAAGCGCGAAAAGCGGACCAAAGCCGAGGTTCACCGCGCGGAGCTGGAGGCGGCCGGGCAGAAGATCCGGGACGCCGAGGAGCTGTCCGAGCGGGCCATGCCCGTGTGGCGACTGCGCGGCATCAGCACCGAGGAGCACGCCGAGTGCAAGGGTCTGGTGTGGGTGTTCGACGAGCGGCGGGGCGACCGGTACGAGCCCTACTGCTCCGCCCCCGGCCTGTACGGGCACACAGTGCCCGAGGGCAGCGGCGGAACCGGCGGGACGAAGACCGCCGCTCAGGTGGAGGCCGAGCGCGCCGCCCGCGCCGCCGTCAAGAAGGGGAACATCGACTGGGACGCGGCCGAGGCCCTGCGCCGGAAGTGGATCACCGACCTGATCAAGCGGCGCAACCTCGCGAAGACCACGACCAACACCCTGATTGGTCACGTGAACAATGCTCTGCTGAACGGTAGTTGGGGAATCTGCGACGACCTGAACAAGGAGCCGACGACCGAGATCCTGGCCGCCTTCCTTGGCCTGAACACCGAACAGGCCAAGGACCGGGGCAGCTTCGCCGGGCATGTCGCCAAGGACCCCCGCAGGGCCCCGCAGCTCCAGTTCGCCGCCATCGCCGCCGTCCGGGAGAAGTGCGCGAACCGGTCCGCGTGGAGGACGGACAGCCAGCGCGCCCCGTGGACGCGGACGCCCACCGGCCGGTGGTTCCAGGTGCTCGCGTCCCTCGGGTACCCGCTCACGCCCATTGAGCAGTCGGTCGTGGACGACGAGCCGTACGACCCGTCGAAGAGGAAGCCCCGCGCGATCACGACCGGCAGCGAGCCGGAGGCCGAGCAGGAGCCCGGCACCGACGAGGAGACGGGCGAGCCGGAGGCCGAGGAGGCCGACGACCCGGCCAGCGACGACGAAGCCGCCGCCTAGCCGCCTCAGCCGCCCGACGCCGGGGGCGGGAACTCCCCGCCCCCGGCCACCCCAGGAGCCCCACAGTGACCCGTACAGCTTCGTTCGAGACCCACGCCGACGACCACGGATGCGGATGCGTCGCCGCCCCCGCCGAGCCCGACCCCGGCACCACCGCCGACATCATGCAGGCCCGCGCCATCGCGTCCGGACTCGCAGAGTTCGGCATCGGGCCCCGCCGCTGGTCAGCCGCCTACGACCACCAGGCCGCCGCCGTCGTCCTGCGCGTGGACACCCCGCGCGGACTGTACGCGCTTGCCATCCCGGCCCCCGGCCAGCCGTTCCCCGTCCGCCACCGTGGCGAGCGCATCGGAGCGCTGGACTGCCGCCGCACCTACGGCACCGCCGACAGCTACACCGCCGCCTTGTTCGCCGCCTTCCTGCGCGACCGCGCCGCACTCGACATCCCCGGCCGGGATGCTTGCCCCACACCTCAAAACATGGTTTAATTAATGGTGTTGGAGGGGGAGGGCAACCCCCCTCCAACACCACGGGCCGTCATCCGGCCCGACCCCGGCTGCACGCGGAGGGCAACCCGCCCGGCCGGGCCCTCGATTCCTCTCTCACCAGCAGGAGCACCCACGATGACCAGCGCAGCCATGCGGTTTTCCATACCCGCCACGGCCCAGTCCCGCGTCCGTCAGCTTGTCGAGGCCACCAACGCCCGCGCCGCCGTCCACCACCTCAGCGCGTACACGCTCGACATCTCCAAGCCGTTCCTTGCCGACTACCACGACATTGACGGCCGCCTGATCGGCCAGCGCCCCACCGTCACCGTGACGATCTCCGGTGACATCCCCCGTCACCACGGCTGGACTGTCATCGCCCGCCTAGACCACGACGAGGAGGGCGAGACGATCACCAGCCTGTTCCCCGGTCTGCCCGAGCAGGACGCCGAGGCCGCGCGCCAGTACCGCGCCATCGAGAACTTCTGCCACGGGTGCGCCGTCGCCCGCCACCGCACGGCCACCTATCTCGCGCGCCACGAGAACGGCGAGATGCGGCAGTTGGGCACGACGTGCGTGGAGCCGTACACCGGTCTGCCGATCAAGGGGCTTGAGGCCCTGTGGCGGTTCGGCACGCTGAAGGACTCCGATTGGGACGGCGAAGGGGGTGGCATTCCGGCCGATCTCCGCGTCCCGGTGATCGAGGTCCTGCGGGTGACCGCCGCCATCGTGAAGACGGAGGGCCGGTTCTACAGCCGGTCCGAGCAGTGGAAGAACACCATGCCGACCGCCGACGGCGTCGAAGCGTACTTCTTCGACCGCAAGGCCCCGATGGAGTGGCGGGCCGCTATTGACGCCGACCCCGACGCGCCGACCACCGCCGCCGCCGTCCGGGCATGGGCCGTCCAGGGATACGGCAGCCTCTCCGACTACCGCCACAAGGTGGGCCAGCTCGCCAAGGCGGAAACGGTCGACCCGCGCCACCTGCCGACGCTCGTGTCCGCCATCGCCGGTTGGTACCGCGACCAGGAGAAGGAGGCCACCGAGCGGGCCGCCCAGAACAGCAAGCCGCAGGGCACCGTGGGCGAGCGCATCACCACCAACGCCACCGTCACCACCGTGATCGAGCTGGAAGGCCGGACGTACGGCTACCACACTCAGCGCCGCCGACTGGTGAAGTTCCAGGACCCGAGCGGCAACGTGTTCGTCTGGTTCAGCTCCGCCGCCGATGTCCCCGACCAGGGCGACGAGGTCGAGCTGACCGGCACGGTCAAGGACCACAGCATCTACGGCGAGACCGCGCAGACCGTACTCACCCGGTGCCGCGTTGCCGCACGCGAACCGGTCGCCGCGTAGCAGCAGCCCGGCCGGGCGGGAGCCACCGCCCGGCCGGACCCGGGCCGCCGGGCCGTGGGGTGGGCGGCATCGAGCCGCCCACCCCACGCTTCGCCCACCACCGACCGGGGCCAGCCGCGTCGGCGGCCGGCCCCGCTCACCGGCCCCCGTACGAAGGGCGTCCCTCCGGGACGACTCAGCCCGGCCCGGCTCGCAGCCGGCCGAAACGTCCGGGCCGCAGGTGGCCCTCCCGTCCCGTCCGGACGCCGGGCCAAACGGGCGCGTGCCCTGCGGGCACGACGGCCCTGTCCATCGCGCTCCGCGCGACCACGGGCGGCACCTCGCCGACGTCGGAACGGCACGCCGCCGACCGCACCGCCGAGATCCCGAGGAACACCCCATGCCTAAGAACGTGTCTGCCGTCCAACATCAGGTTGCCCCCGCGGGAGACCCGTCTCCGCAGACCTGTCTCCAGGTCGCCAGGCAGGCCGCGATCCTCGCCGTCACCGCAGCCGACGACGCCATGACTGCCGTCTGCCGCAGCCGATCCGGCGCCACCGCCCGCTTGGAGGCGGCCATGCACGCGGCCCACAAGGAAGCCGTCGAAGCCGAGGGTCACGCCGACCGCGCCGAGCAATACGCCGACGACCCCACCATGCCGAGCAGTGCCCCCTTGTACTGCGCCCGTGCGGCCGTCGACCATGCTGTTCGGGCGCAGTCGGCCGCCGGAGTCGAGACGACGGCCGCCGACCTGCGGGCCGAGCTGGAGCGGAAGTTGACGGCGGCCGAGTACGCCGAGCGGGAGACCGAACGCCGCCGGGAAGAAGTCGAGCAGGAGGCCGAGGAGCGCGCGGCCACCGGCATGGACGCGGACAACCGGGACCGGGCGGCGAGGAACCGCTATCTCGCCGAAGGGCACGTTGCCGAACTCGGTTGGACGGCGGGACACGTCCGTGTGCTGGAGGCCGCCGCGTCCGGGCGCCTGTACTGGCGAGGCGGGCGGGCCCGGCAGGCAGCGCGGCACGGCGTGTGGAACGGTGGCCGGCGGATCAGTCGCGAGCGAACCCAGGCACTGTTCGCCGCGCGGTTCCTCGTCGCCGTCCGTCAGGACGACGGCACCCGCGTACTGACGCCCAGCCCGATGGGCCAAGTCGCCCTTGAACTGGCCCGGCTCCATCCCGGCGGGCTCCACGGCAGCGACAAGGCCGCCTACGAGGCACGGTTCGCCCGGGTCCGTCGACGCCACAAGCGCCGCGACGACCAGAAGGCCGCCGCCCGAGTGCTCCCGCCGCTCGATTCCAGCGCGCGGAAGTTGTACCGGAAGCCGGTCACTCTCACCGAGCAGCAGGCCCGCGCCGAGCGCGACGCCGTCGACCGGTGGGAGGACGAGGGCGGCTACTGCCCCGGCGCGGACACTCCGCGCCCCGCAGCAGGCGCCCCCGCGAACCCGCCCGTCCGGATCATCCTGCCCCTGCACCGGCACACCGCCGTGCAACCCGCCTTGTGGTGACGGTGATGCATCCGAGGAGCCCTCCGCACTACCCGCGGACCCCGGCCGCGCAGGCGCCGCGTCCGACCAACAGCAACTCCGGCGAACAGAATCGTTGGGTGCCGGCCAGGGCGAAAGGCAGCCTCCGGCGGGTCCTCCTCGGAGGGGGAGGGGGTTGGTCGGTCGGGTGCCGCGCCGTTGTGGTGCGGGTGGTGAAGGCGGGGTTCCCTCCTCGGCCGGACACCCAGGGGCGTATCAGGAACCCGGGCACGGCGTCCAGGCCGAGCCGCTACGCGGTCGCTGCGCGAGCCAGGACACCGCGCCCGGAACCCTGATACGGCGGAGCTGTCCGACCGAGGAGGGAACCCCGCCCAGGCCCGTTGTGGCCGGGCCCGGCCGGGCGGGTGCGGGGCGTCGGTGGAGGAAAAGGGCAGGTCAGAGCGTGTATCCGGGTTGACCCAACCCCTAGAACGTGGTTTAATTAGTGGTGTCGGAAGGGGAGGGCAACCCCCGACCGGCACACGGTGGGCCGACCGGCCGCCGACAACCTCTCTCACCAGGAGATGGACGATGAACACGCCTCTCACCGTCGCGGAACTGTCCCACCCGATCGCCCTCGAACTCGGCGGAAACTGGCGACCGCAGCCCGCGCGCCACGGCGTCCAGGAGCTGGACCACGCCGCCACGTTCACCCACCTGGACGGCCGACAGCTCCACCTCTCCGAGCGGTTCGATGACCCCGGACATCTGCGCATCCGGGGCGCGTTCCCCACCACCGACTATCCGTTCCGTAGGGGCGAGCGTGACACGGTCCGAGTTGCCATGAGCGAGGACCCGGCGGACATTGCGGCCCGGATCGCCGCCGATCTCATCCCCGTGCACCGCGAGGTTCACGAGCGGGTGAAGGAGCACAACCGCGCACAGGCCGCAATGCGCCGGGGTGTTGAGGAAGCCGCACGCGATCTCTCCGCCCGACTTCCCGGAGCGCGAACCCGAATCGACGGCACAACCGCCTTTGTCTACATGGATCTTGAACCGGGCGAAGTCCGTATCGGACTCGACGGCGACACGGTGAGTCTTGTACTCAACGACGTACCCCGGATTATCGCTGACGCCGTCGTATTCGCGGTGAGCCGATTCCTTCCCCATGTTCAGACCCCCGAGGGAGAGCGCGGCGAATACGTCGACGGATACGCCCTCTAATTCCCACGCGTCACGGCGGCGCGCTACCCCAGCGCGCCGCCCCCCAGAAAGGCCCCAGGATGAGCGCCGATGTATTCACCATCGAGCCGCAATGGATCGTGCAGGCCCCGCACCTCCGGTGCATCCTCAAACGCGCTCTTGCGCTCCAGGCCACACAGAATGTGTGGTCCAGTACCGAGCACATCAACAACGCCGTGGCGATGGCCTACGGCGATCAACTCCCGGACTCCGGCCGATGGGAACTGACCCGTTCCCAACTCCGTACACTCAAAATCGCCATTGAGTGGCGCAGGGCCAAGCGTGCGGCCAGTGACAACAAGACCGCCCCCGATATCCTCGAACGCTGGACGCAAATAGAGGATGAGGTCATAGCCGCATACCGGGCCGTGAGCAACGAAGCAGGGTTGTACTGGATTTAAAGGGGTTGCCGATCACCCAGGAACATGGTTTAATTAATGGTGTCGGAAGGGGGAGGGCAACCCCCCGACCGACACCGTGGGGCCAGCCGGCCCCGGACGATCTCTCACCAGGAGGACCGCGACATGCCCCGTAAGCCGAAGATGACCGACGAAGAGCGCCGGGCCTACTCCGCCAAGATGCGCGGTGAACTCGAAGCCGTCATGGATCGCGCGTACGGCGCGATGGCCGCAAGCGAAGAATTCTGGGCCACCGTCATGCGCACGGCCGCGAACCTGACCCACCCGGACCGCGACGACCGCAGCCCCACCAACTGCATCGCCATCGCTGCCCAGCACCCCAACGCCACCCACGTACTCAGCTCCGGAGACTGGCGAAAGGCCGGACGCTTCCCGGTCAAGGGCTCCACCTCCCTCCGCATCTGGACGCCGATCAAGCGGCGGCCCGAGGAGGGCCAGGAGGCCACGGCCGCAGCCGCCGACGGCGGGCAGCGCGAGGCCACCGACGAGACCGCCGGGGGTGAGGCGCGCAAGGTGTCAGGCTTCAAAGCCGGGCCGGTTTTCGACATCAGTCAGACCGACGGCGACGCCTACGAGCCGCCCGCCGCCGCCCCGCTCGCCGCCGAGGTCATCCGCGATGTCCTGGTGAACCAGTACCGCGACCAGTACCACGAGGACCCCGAGCAGGCCGGAGGGTTCGACTTCACCCAGGAAGCCCCCGACAACGCCGTCCGCATCCTTCTGTACGGCCACGCGTGGCGACGTATCAGCGAGGCGGACGCCCCCCTTCCCGGCCAGCACGCCGCCGAAGTCGCCTCAGCTGCCCACGTCGCCGCGCTCATCCTGAACATCACTCCGGGCCCCGCCGTCATGCCGCCGCTCGCGGGCATCATCAGCCAGGACAAGAAGCCCCCGGTACACGAGTCCGCCGTACGGGCCATCGAGACCGGCCGCGCCATCGCTCGCGCCGTCACGATGGCCGCCGAGCGCCGCCGCGAACTTGCCGTGGCTGGTTGACCCAGACCCAGGAACATGGTTTAATTAATGGTGTCGGAAGGGGGAGGGCAACCCCCCGACCGACACCCCCGCCGGGGTCGACCGGCCCCGGCGGGACCTCTCACCAGACAGGACACGACATGCTCACCACCGACCAGAAGCCCACCGTCCAGGACTTCCCCACCGCCACGCTCGTGATCGGCGGACCCTGGTTCCGGGGCCACCAGCTCGACACCCGCCCCGCCGTCGTCGTCGGCCCGTTCGGCGGACCGGAGTTCGCGGGCGAAGCCAACATGGTCGTTGTCTGGTTCTTCACCCTCGGTGCCCCGGAGCCCGGGGACAGCGTCCAGGCGATGTTCCCGCACGAGCTGACGCCGCTTGACGACACCCTCACCACGATGAACCCGGACGTTTTCCGCGACGTCGTGTGCGGTCTGCGCCGGGGACGGTTCGCCTACGACGACGGGGATGCACTCCGCGCCGCCGTCCGCCAGGCATGGCGCGAGCGGACCGGACTGGCCGACGCCGACCCGGCCGCCCGGCACACGCTCCACCGCAGCTGACACCAAGGCCCGCCGGTCCGGGGGAGGGCAACACCTCCGGACCGGCAGGCCCCCAGCACCCGAGCGGACACCCCTTCGGGGCGGCAGGACAGGTCCGGTGCGTTCACCGCCGCCGGCCGACTCCGCCGCAGGCGGCTCCGCCGACCGACGACGGGCACCGGACCGCAGTGGACGCGCCCCGCGGGGGCGCGGCAGCCCCTGTCGCCGCGCAGGCGCGACGACCCGCGAGCCGATCGTCCCTCACGGCCCGCGCCGGTGGTGCAGCGCCGCTGCCAGCACACGGTCCGCCCTGCGGCCGGACCACAAACTCTCACCAGAAAAGACCAGGTCAGTGACTATCGAGATCACCCATACCCGCCGAGAAGGAACCCTGATCGAGGGCACGAGCAGGAATGATGGCTCCAAGGAAGTCCTCCGCACCCGCCACTACGCATCCGGCTACACCACGCTCGCCAAGTGGTCCCGCAACCTGGGGTGCTGGTACCTCCCCTACAGCCGCGACAAGCGCACCTCTGAGCCGATGCTGGAGGCCCTTGCCGACCGGCTCCGCGCCGCAGGGTTCGAGGTCACCGTCACCATCGACGAGACCGACCGCCGGACCTTCGCCGAGGCGGAATCCGACCGCGTCGAGCGCGCCGAGGACCGCGCCCAACGGTTCGGCCAGTACGCGGACAACGCGGCTACCCGCTCCGAGGCCGCATGGAAGTCAAGCCACGAGATATCCGAGCGGTTTGCCTTCGGTCAGCCCATCCTCATCGGCCACCACTCCGAGGGCCGCGCCCGCCGTGATCACGCGCGGATGGACAACGCGATGCGCAAGAGCATCGGTGAGCGCGACCGCGCCGACCACTGGACCGGCCGGGCGCAGGCCGCCGCGAATTACGAGCGATTCAGGAAGGACCCCAGGCGCACGCTCCGCCGTCTCGACAAGCTGCGGGCTGATCTCCGCGCGGTCGAGAAGTGGCAGCGCGGCGAGTCCGCCAAGGGTTACTCCCGCAACCCCGACGACCCCGAGCTGACGATCCGGCACGAGGAGCTGACCGAGGAAATCGAGTACTGGCAGCAGATCATCAAGGATGCCGAGGCCGAAGGCGTCAAGGTCTGGTCGAAGGCCGACTTCACCCGCGGTGACTTCGTGCTCTACCGCGGCACCTGGTACGAGGTCCTGCGCGTCAACCCGAAGTCGGTCACCATTCCGCACATCCACAACGGCACCGGTCAGCGCGTCGTCCGCGCCACGGACAACCGGCACGACGGATGGACCTGGACCGCCCCCTACGACGACGTGTCCGGGCGCAAGAGCGCCGAAGAGATGCAGCAACCGCCCCAGGCCGAGACCACCGAGCACCATGAGCAGGCCGAGCAGTTCCCGCCGGTCGTGGAGCCGGTACCGGCGGCCGAGACGTGCCCCATGTGTCACTCCAGCCAGTGGCACGCGGAAGTACGCCGCTGCGCTCACTGCCACCACGCCCCCGAAGGGAAGCCGACCCCCGCTGCCAGGGCGGACCGGCAGGAAGACATGGCGCTGGTGCTCATCGCCTCGAAGAACTCCCGCCGCTCCCGCAAGCGCGCCTTGTGGGCGATGACCCGTCGCGAGGCACAGGCCGTGTGCGGCGACCCCCGCACCTCCGGCCGCTCCTACATGCTCACCTGGACCGACCGGCCCGGCGTCGAAGGTGCCGACTGGGAATGGGTGCCCGACAACGGGAGTCTCGACCCGGTCCTTTCGGACCTGGACGTCACCCCGCGCCGTGAATGGACCGCCGCCCCTCAGGCCCCGGCCGAGGCCGCGTAACCACGCCCCCGCCCGCCCCGGCGGCCGAGCGCGCCGGGGCGGGCCCCTCTCTCGCCAGCAGGAGCACCACCATGACCACGCAACTCCTCGAACGACCCGCGACCATCACCGTCCCCGACACCGAAGCGGCCAGGCTCATCGTCCCCGCGACCGAGGGCACCACCGTCCCGACGTACCGCGTCGGCGCCCCCGACATCCAGTGCCGATACCCCGTGATCGTGGGCACAGACCAGGTCATCGGCCGCGCGTACCGGTGGCACCGAGACTGGCTCGTCCTCACCACCGCGGGTGAACGCAACCTCCGCCGCCCCCCGAAGGGGACACCCGGCACGGAGATGGCCGCCGCCCATCTCGCGGGGCAGTACGCCGCCGGTCGGATCGGCGCCGTTCCCCTGGATCAGGTGCTCGCCGAGGCCCCCACCCCGCTGTGCGGGCCGGTGCCTCTCCTACACCCCCGGATGCCGGTCAACCCTCGCAACATCGAGGGCGCCCAGACCGCGTTCGCTGGCCTCCGTGCACACCACTGGCGGGCCGTCCTCACCGGGTTTCCCGGCAGCGATAACCACTGGTACCTCAGCTGCGAACTGTGCCCGTGGGAGGGCCCGAAGTTCTGGTCGCACTTGCGCGGGAGGAACGGGGCGCCGCCGAGCGCGCGGCGTCACAAGGGCGGGTGCATCGGGGAGGACGAGGTCCGCCGACTGATTCCCGCGTACCAGTAGTAGCCGCTCCGGGGGCGCGGCGGCAGCGCGCCGCCGCCCCCCTTCCCCGAAGGACAACACCGTGCCGACCCGCCACACCCCCGAAAGCATCGTCATCGCGGACACCCCCGCCGCAATCCTGCAATGGGCAGCCCGCCACATCGAACACGTAGGCATCCACCAGGGTGACCACTTGTTCGCCGGTCCCGGCCGTACGGCCACGTTGCCGTGCTGGCCGCGCGGCGCCCTCCAAGTAGCCGCCGGCCACGGGCGGGGAGCCGCCGGCCGGACGTACGACTGGGACCGCATCGACCGCGCCCGCGACCAGGCGTTCGGCATCCTCGCGGAAACCCTCACCGGTCACCCCGTCGACGCCGACGACCCCGCCACCGCCAAAGCCCTGCACCGCGAGGCCATCGACCGGTGGAGCGCCGAGCCCGGCCGCACCGCCGCCGACGCCGCCCACGCGTTCCGCACCGCCGCCGCCCGCGCCGAACACGCCCTGTTCTGACACCCGACGCCCGCCAGCATCCCGAGTCATCGAAGGCCAGCCCGATGGACGAGACGACAGAAGCCCGCAGCACCACCAGGACGCCGAGCCGCCGAGGAGCCGCCACCCCCAGCCGGGACGGCGTCCACCGAGTCGGCGTCCCCCTTCAACCCCGGCTCACCGCGGCCGAGCTGATCCGCGTACTCCTCGCGGCCCCGGGGGAAACCGACCTCACCGCCCTCGACCCGGTACGGGTCCGGTCGCTCATCTCCGCCGTGCTCACCCAGCACGGCTATGACGTGCTCGACCGATCGCCGTACTACCCGGAGCTCGACCGCCACCAGGACGCCCGCCGGGCCGTGCGCAGCGCGTACGGGTCCCGCTTCCTCGACGCCCCCGACGAACAGGCCGTACTCGCCGATCCTCTGCGCGAAGTGCTCGCCGCCGCCGGAGGTGGGCCATCATGACCGCGACAGTCACCGAGCCGACCGGAGCACGGGCACGGCAGACGTACTACTGGCGGGTGCGCAACGCGCGGACGCGCCAGTCACCCGGGAGCGCCGGGCAGGCGTGGCACATTCAGCCCGGACACCCCGGCGGCGCGTACAGCGACCTCGGCCATGAGCTGGACCCGCCCGAACACCACGCCCCGACCCTGCTCTCCCGCAGCCGGCCGACCGGCCGCCGGGGGGACGAGCAGGAGTTCCGCGGCGGGTGTCTCGCGTGCGAGTGGGAAGGCCCCGTGCACTCCGGCGACGGGTTCGGCGACGGTGACAACGAGGCGGTGGAGGACGCGCACGACCACTGTTTCCCCGGCTGGCGGGCGCTGCCGCCGATCACCACGGTCGAGGACCGGTGGGCCGTCCCGCGGAGCCGGAGCCGCTGGGCTCAGCTCACCTCCCAGTACCCGGCGGGCTGGATCGACCAGGGCGCCCCCGTCGTGGCGTGGCGCCGCTACCGCCGCGAAGCTCACGCCCCGCCGTACACCGGACGCCCCCGCTACGAACTCCGCGTCACCCGGCCACCCATCGACCGGGGCCGACGCCCCACAGATCAAGGGGCTCTCTTCTGATGACCGCTGTCCTCCGGATCAGGGCCCCGCCCCGCTCAACCCAAAGGTGGTTTAATTACTCCGCCGTCAGCGGAGCGGGCAACCTCCGACCGGCCGTGCGTCCCACGGGCGCCACGCACCCCAGACAACAGATGACGGCCAGCGCACAAGGGCAACAAGGCGCTGGCCGTCGATGTTCTCTCACCAGAAAGAACCCCACCATGCTATGCGACCGACACCCCGACGGTCCCCAGCCCGGCGACATCGCCCAGCTCACGAGGGGTAACAGCATCGGCGCTGATCCCACCGACAGCTTCGTCATCGTCGAGGACTTCCCCCCGACCGGCCGGCATCTCGTGCTCAACCTCCCCGTCGACCACCCAGGCCGCGCCGACTGGGCCGCCGCCGTCCCCCTGGCCGACATAGCCACCCTTACCCGGCTCGAACCGGCGGGCAGTCGTACGTGGGCGCCGGCCCCGGACCCGGACGACATCCAGTGACCGTGCCGAGCGGTCACGACCCCGACCAAGAACAGGAGGCGACCGTGTCCCGCAAGACCGGCCGCACGCTCTACTCACGCGCGGACCTGCGCAAGGTCCACGGCATCAGCGAGCCGACGCTTCAGAACCTCTGGACCGACCGGGAGAACAACGGGCACCCGCCCGTCGCGGACACCATCGACGGCGTCATGCACTGGGACGGCGACGTATGGGCGACGTGGCACCACGAGCTTCAGCGGCAGCGCGCCGCCGCCAGCACCACCAACCCGCCGAAGCTCGACGGCGACCCCGAAGAGATGGTCGGCCCCGCCGAAGCTGCGAAGGTCTGCGGGTTCGCCGATTCCACCACCGTCTCCCACTACGTCAAGAACCCGCCCGAGGGGTGGCCCGCGCCCGACGACTGGGACGAGCTACCGACCCGGCGGCGCCCGAAGTGGAAGCGCTGGAGGCTGTGGCAGTACCTCGCGGACCGGAAGGGCCGCGGGCACGCCGGCGGACGGCCCACCGGCCGCCGCGGACTGGCCTACCCGTACCAAGGAGACGAGCGGCTGACCCTCGCACGGCAGGCCATCGCGGCGAACCCCGGGGCGAAGAACGCCGAACTGATCCCGCAGCTTCAGGGGCAGACGGAGAAGACCTACTCCCGCCCGACTTGGAACCTCATCCTCAACTCCGCTCGCGAGCACCCCGAGGAGTGACCCGTGCCCGACACCCGCTGTCCGCGCTGCGGCGGCCCGCTCGGTGAACGGCCCGCACGTTCCCGTCTGACCACCGACCGCGAGGTCTTCATCTGCATCACGTGCGGTACGGACGAAGCCGTTCGCGAAGCCCAAGGTCAGGCGCCGGTGCCGTTCGGCGAATGGCCCCTGAACACATAGCCGTCGGCCGAGCCACACGGCCAACATGACGAAGGTCCCCGCTCCGACCCGGAGCGGGGACCTTCGTCATGTCACCAAGCGCTTGCGGGTCGGGCAGGGCCCAACCAAGACCGCTCGACCCGACAGTAGGGCGACACGCCAGCGGCTACGAGCCCCCCGGCCCGTCGGGAGCCCGCTCCTCCCTCCGGCCGTTCGCCCGGGTGCGGGGGCGGAGTCTGACGTCCCGGTCCGAACCGGCCCTCCGCGTCGACTCCGTGCGCCGGGGAGTCCGAGGCCATCCAGTAGGGGCCTGACAACTCGGCGAACCGGCGGGAAGCCGCCGGATACGGGGTGTGCTCCATACGCGAACCAACGACACAGCGGCGCGCAGGCACCGCACCGACATCGGAGCGTCATACCGCCTCAACGCGTACGGCGCCCCAGCCCGCGCACCTCGCACAGAGGTAACAGTCCAACAGGACATCAGGCTCCAGGAGCCTGATCCGCAGGAGCGACCAGGCCGCTCCGAGTGCCCGAGGTTCGCCCTCGTTGATCATGATCTTGAATTTAGAGGACCAAGGTATCGTCACTTCGTGACGATACAATCAGCCAAGATGACCGAATCTGACTGAGTGGAAGCGGGGGGTGAGCGGGCCGATGGGGTGGACGACCATGATCGGCCCGTCCGACGAGCAGGTTGAGTACCGCCTTACCGGCGGTCACGGCTGCGGGAAGTCCACCACGGTCGACGCGGCCCCCCTCGTCGCCGCCATTGAGGCCAAGGCCGCAGCAGCGGGCGCTCCCGTCGCGTCCCTGCTCGGCTCCCGCGAGGCCAAGCGTGCCTTCTTCCGCGCCCGCGGACTGATCCGCAGCAAGGGCACGGCGCGGCTCACCGGGTTCGACGCCGTCGAAGTCGCTGCCGCAGCCGGGCTCGAAGCCCGCGACCTCTACGGCGAACAGGCCCTTCCCCCACGGGCCGCCGACGGACAGGTGGATTACCACCTGGACGCCAGTGAACGCCCCCTGGTGTGGGTCGGTAACGGCCTCACCGAGTTCGACATCACCCCCGGCAGCATCCTCGCCCCCGAGCACTTCCAGGCTGCCCGACGCCTCATGCACGGTGAGGACCCCCGTACCGGGCAGACCCTCGTAGAACCCAAGCTCGCCATCGCGCCGGCCGCAAAGCTCCCCGCCGCCCCGCTGGCCCGCGCCATCCGCCGCGCCGCCGCCGAACGCAGCGTGAACCCCGTGTCCCTGCTGGACTCCAAGCGCAAGCAGGACGCCTTCCGCAGGATGGAAAGCCAGCTCAAGCGGTTCGGTGAATCGCACCGCATCCCCGCCTCCACCTTGCTGAAGCTCGCCGACGCCGTCGGCATCGACGCCGTCGACCTGTACGGCGAGGGCACATTGGAGAAGGCCGTGGCCGCCGAGGCGGGCGGCCAACTCGACGCCCGCGCACTCCTGCGCGCCGTCGAAGCCCGCGCCACCGAGACCAGGCAGCAGCCCGCCGACCTGTTCACCGCAGCGTCCCTGAAACGCCGGTATGCTCAGACCGCGGGCGAGGGCGAACGACGACTTCGGGACCTGCCCATGGACGTCCGCGAAGCGGTCGCCATGGCCAAGGCGGCAGGACTCGCGCCCGAGGACGTATGGGACGCCGAGGAGATCAAGGCCGCCCTCCTCGAAGGACGGGTACAGGTAGGCAACTTCGGCGCCGACGTCACCTTGGACCTGGCGAAGTCGAAGAGCGCGTTCCTCGCGTACGCCCCGAAGGAGATCGCCGCCAAGGTCGAGGGCATCTACACCTCCGCCGGCCGAGAGTCCATCGGTGCCCTGGAGCGCTGGACCGCCTACGCCATGCGAGGCCACCACGGCGACGGCGATGAGGCGGAGACCGTAAAGACGAGCGGGTTCTCCGGCTGGATGATGGTGCACCGCGCCGCCCGGCCCGTGGACGGCGCCGTGTTCGGCGACCCTCACTTCCACCTGCACTTCACCCTGGCCAACATGGTCAAGGGCACCGATGGCAAGTGGTCCACGATGGCCAGCGGGGGCCGCGACCTGCACCGGCACACCCGTGCGACCCAGTCCCTCATGAACGCCCGCATCCGCAGGGAGTTGACCAATGAGTTCGGCATCAGCTTTCGCCGCGAGGAGCGGACCGGCGCGTGGGAGATCGCGGCGATTCCCGAAGCCACGATTCGCCTGTTCAGCAAGCGCACCAGCCAGGTGCGGGATCTGCTGACGAAGCTGGGCATCGACTACGACAGCGCCACGACCCGCGAGCGCACTGCCGCGTCCACCGCGTCCAAGGCCGCGAAGAATGGAGAAGCCGCAGGAGTCGGGGACGACGTTCTTCGCGCTTACTGGCAGGCCGAAGGCCGCTCTGCCGGTGACGATCCCGAGGCCATCGCAGCCAACGCGATGGAGCAGGACCGAGCGGATCAGAACCCTGATCTGGACGAGCTGTGCGCCCAGGTCTTCGACCCGAAGACCGGCTTGACCAGCCACTCCAAGGAGTTCACCCACGCCGCCGCCATCGCCGCTGTGCTGGACGCCCTCCCATACGGAGTCGCGAACGCCGAGGAGGCCGAACAGCTCACCACCTCCGTCCTCCGTCGCGCCGGTTATGCGGTCCAGCTGAACCCGAAGGGCGCCCAGCACTTCACGCACGCCGACCGGTACACGACGGCGGACATCGTGGCTGCGGAAGCGCTGATCGTCTCCGAGGCCACGAACCGTCTCAACGAGCGGACCGCCGTCGTCAGCCGCGACACGGTCGACATGACCCTGTCCACCGTCGAGGCCCAGCACGGCGGCAGCTTCGCGTTCTCCGACGAACAGCGCGCCGTCCTCGAACGGCTGCTCACGGCCGGGCACGGGATCGACTCGGTGGAGGGCATCGCCGGATCGGGCAAGACCACGATCATGGATACCGCCCGCCAGGCATGGGAGGCCCACGGTCTCGTCATTGCCGGGGCGAGCACGGCCGCCGTCGCCGCCGCGAACCTGAAGGCGGAGGCGGGCATCGAGTCCCGCACCCTCGCGTCCTGGCTCACCGGTATCCGTCGAGGCAGCCCCGGCCTCAACGGCGTTGACGTGCTGGTCGTGGACGAAGCCGCCATGTGCGATGACCGCGACATCGCCGAACTCCTCACCCACGCCGCGAAAACCGGAACGAAGGTTGTCGGCATCGGTGACCCCAAGCAGTTGCACTCGCCCGGCATCGGCGGGTCCTTCGCCGCCGTGCACCACATCGTTGGCGGACTCAGCCTCAGCGAGAACTTCCGGCAGAAGGACTTGGTCGAGCGTCGGGCGCTGGAACTGTGGCGCGACGACAACCGCGTGGAAGCGCTCCGTGCTTTCGCCGGGACGGGCCGCGTACACGCCCTCGCGGACAAGGACGCCACCCTCGCGGCGATGCTCACCGTCTGGGCCGACAAGCGCGCCGTGCACATCGATGACCACACCGCCGTGCAGCAGCTCCTCATGATGGCCGCCACCAACGAGATCGTGGAGGAACTGAACGTCGGGGCCCGCGCCCTGCGTAAGGCGAGCGGCGACCTCACCGGGCAGGAACACGTCTACGCCCTCCCTGGCGGGGGCGAACTGACGCTGTCCGTCGGGGACCAGGTCCTCCTTCGGACCAACGACTACCGGGGTAAGCGAAGCCGTGGTGAGCACGAGGACGTACTGAACGGGTACAGGGGAATCGTTCGCGCCGTCGATGAGGAACGCCGGGTCCTGGTCGAGTGGCGCGAGAAGACCGCCGACGGCCACCGAGATGTAGCCGAATGGGTCGACGCCGACTACATCGCGCAAGGAGGACTCAGCCTTGGGTACGCGATCACCGGCCACAAGTCCCAGGGTCTGAGCGTCCAAGAGGCCCTGGTCTATGGGCCCGGTGCGCAGGCGAATGCGCTCTACACGATGATGAGCCGCGACAAGAAGGAGTCCCACCTCTTCCTGCCGCTGTCCGTCTACGAAACCGACGCCGACCGTGCCCGCGGAGGCGACGCGCTCACCGAGCAGGAACAGCTTGACCGCGCTGTCGCGGGCCTCATCCGCGAGATCGAGAGCGGCACCGAGGAGCGCATGATCCTCACCGAACTCCCGAAGAACGCGGTCCCCGCCCACGTTCGGCAGGCGGTAGCCGATCTGCCGACCCCGCGGGCTCCTGGAACCGGTGACATGCACGATGCGGACGGCCCCGAGGACGCGCCGGAGCCCAAAGAAACGCATACCCCGAGTACCACGGAGCGGCCCACGGCGCCGGCCTCAGCACCGGACCCCGCGCCGACGGCCGACCGTCCGTACGCACACCTCAACAACGCGGCCCTTCGCGACGCTGCGCGCAAGGCTGCCACGGCCGCGCGTGCCACTAGGACAGCGGCAGAGAAGGCGGAGGCGGCAGCCGACCGCGCCGAACAGCAAGCCGCCGCTGGAGCCGGCCCGAACGTGCTCGCGCTCGACCGTCGCCAGCAGGACCTCACTGCCCGCGCCGAGGCGATCCGCGAAGTCCGTTCCCTCACAGACGTGGTGGCCAAGCACGCCCACGCACAGCGGGAAGTCGAAGAACGACTACACCGGCTTGACCAGCAGTTGACCGCCACCGGCCGGTTCGGCCGTCTCGCACTACGCGGTGAAGACCGCGTTCATGCCGAGACCGAACGCGGAACGCTCCAGCAGCAGCACATCGAAGCCGCGCGTGAACTGGAGACACTGCACAACCGCCTCCACGAGCTTTCCCCCATTGCCGGACCCGACGAGGAGCACGACGCCGTGTTCGCAGAAGCGGAAAGGCTGAAGCGCGACAGACCCACACTCCTAGGCCGCGCCCAGGACAAGGACACCCAGGCCGCCAAGCGCGCCCGTACGGAAGCGACGAAGTCCCGAAGCACAGCCCAGGGTGCAACACACAGAGAGGCAGGGCTGCGCGACGAACTGTCCCGTCGCGCGGAGGCATGGACCGATAGTGAGGAATGCCCGGAACCGCGTTCTGCACCTCGGTACGCTGCCCCCGCCGCCACGGAAATTCAGCACCACCATGAGGTACCGGAAGATCCCTCAGCCGAACCGTTGCTGTAGCCGAGGCCGGTCGCGGCGATGCCACCTACCGTTGGGAGGTTAGGTCAGGCCGCTGGCAGGCCCAGAGCCCGTAGCGTGCCCGGCGCCACATCAAAACCTTCGAGTTCATGGGCGAGGCGCAGTACCTGGTCTGCGATAACGAGATCACGGGGAGTCTCGGGAACGGTGTCGCCGGCGCTTCGCAGGAACTCGGCGATCTTGTGCCAGGAGTAGAACACCGTTCCCTCCCTGCTGGATTCCGGTTCTGGGAATCCGCCGGGTCCGCGCTGGTCACGGGAGAGCTGTGCCAGAGGCTGGTAGCTACGGCCGCATCGCTGCGCGGCCTCTTCGAGGGTCACTGTGTCGTCGTGGTGGACTCCGACGGCGCGCAGGCCCGGGATGAGCCGGATGTTGCGTGCTACCTGGGCGATGGCGTCGAGGAGCGTCGGTGCCTCAACGTCGCACGACAATTCTTTCAGCTTGGTTGGGTCAGGGCTGTGCGTGTACTGGTGGGGATCGTCTGGGGCGAGTGTGTAGGAGACGGAACCGTCGGCAAAGGCATCGCAGTGGTCGAAGGCGTTGGCCTGCTCAGGTGTGAGGGGCTGATTGAGACGGAGAGTGAAACTCCACTCGGACACGGCGCGCTCCTTTCAGTGCTGATGTTCCCTGACGAACCGATCGATGCGCTTCGCCTCGTTGCCGGGGTTCTTCGGAGTGCCCGACACCGTGATCCGTGCTCCACAAGAGCAGCACACCACCCATCCCCATCGGTGGCCGTTCTTGTCTGGCACTACTTGGCAATTGGCCCTCTTTGCGCGATCGAGGGCCGCCGCAACGTCCCCATTTTGGTGTCGCCCCTTGGAGATCATCCACGGAACCTACCCACTGTTGCACATGAGCAACAGTGGGTGCTGGGTGCCGCGGCGTAAGTTCCGCGGACTCAATGGACCGCTGCCGACCCGGCCTATTCAGCCCTTGTCTGCCCAGTAGTTGGCCAGCATCTCGCCGGGCCAGGTGGGCTCATGGATCGGGCCGCGCGGCCCCATCTCGGTGAAGAACGGCGACAGGTCGTAGATCTTCGTACCGACCACCGCGTCCAGGTCAGCCACGCGAAGTTGGAGGCCGTCGACTTCCAGCAGACGCGGGAAGGACTGTGCGAGCTGGTTGGGGCGCCTGTGGTTGCGGTGCGCGAATGTACCTGTGGCCGGCCACCGAGTGTTTCCGCGCGGGCTGCGAGCGTGGTACTCGACATCACTCGGGGATGCCTGGTCAAAGTGCCAGACGACCACGAGGTGCGAGAACTCCTCCAGGCCCTGTACCGAGTCCAAGGGGAACTCGGCCTCGTCGAGCTGGATCACGGACTCGACGCCGCCCCAGTAGTCGTCCGCGACCTCGATCCGGCCTGCAACCACTTCCCCGATCGGCTTGATCTCCAGAGCCATGCTCAGCCCTTCCGCTCATCGAAACGTGCAGTCACGTTACTTGGGCCAGGTATGTGGCCGCGCGGGCATCGAGCACACCGACCGCGGGGATACCGCGCTTCCGGAACGGCGAGAGCAGTTGCCGCATGTCTACGACAGTCTGCCGGGCTCGGCCCGAGTAGATCCCGTCCTCCATCGCGTCCAGGACGCTGGTCCACGTTGCGCATGCCTCCTCGACCCCGCCCTGGGCAATCTGCGTTGCACCCATGTACCCGAGGGTGACCGCGTGCGTGCGCCGGAAGGCGGCGCCGCGCGTGCGCACGGAGCGCCGGAACTCCTTGACCGCTCGCTGGTGATCACCGAGGTCCCGAAGAGTGCATGCCGTCTCGTGTGCCAAGGACGCTTCGCCGAAGAAGAACGTTCGGTCCGGCTCTCCGATCCCGTCGTGGGCGTTGGACAGATCGTCCTCAGCGCGCAGCAGGGCCCGTGCTGCCTCGTGATTGCGGCCGCTCGCAGCTAGGGTTCGCGCGTGTACTACGCCGAGGAGCGCTCGCTCACGGGGGGTGGCGGCCGCGTACCGCTCGCCGTGCACCGAAGCCTGTGCGATACGGAGGGCTTCGCGTCGAAAACCCATGTCGAGCGCCTGGTGCGCCATGGCTCGAAGAATGTGTCCGCTCAGGGGCGCGTCGCCGGACCGGGCAGCGAGCTTGACCGCGGTGTTGAAGCGTTGGAGGGCGACGGCGTGCTCGCTGTTGTCGAAGGCCATCCAGCCCGACACGTAAGCCAGCTCGGCGGAGGCCGAGAACATGGCACGTCGGGTCGCGTCGTCGGCAAACCGGCCCCGAAGGAAGTCGTGAGCCTCATGCTTCAGGTACTCGTCGACTGCCCGCCGGCCGTGGCCACCACCACGTCGCTGGTCCATGCGCGAGAAGGCCAGGGTCAGCTCCCGCACGGTCTCGACGTCGCCGCGACCGACGCGTTTGCCCACTGAGGGCTCTTCGGCCGGTGGCGTCGACATCGCGTCCCACCACGTCTCCTCGGGAAGGATTAGAGCTGCCGCGGAGTACACCCCGCCCGCCAGCAGTCGACGCCGGTCCGTGTCCACGCCACTCCCCAAGTCGTTCAGCGCGATCAACGGATCAACGCGCCAGTCCAGCGCCCCCTGCGCTGGTGATGTGGAAGCTGCGAACCCGATCTCTTCTGGCGTGATCTCACGCTTCAAACGACGGGACAGCGCCTGGCACAAGATAGCGGGCGCGATCCCAGACGGCTGGGTGCCTCCCACCCACATACTGACGTGGGAGCGTCCGATCTTGGAGTTTTCCCGTACGTCGCCGTTCAGTGTCTCGACGGCGACCCGGTTGTACGCGGCGGCGGCTTGCGCTCGTGACCAGGCCGCTTCCAGGAGGAGCGCGGCCAGTCGCTCGTTTCTCTCGCGCGCCATCCTGCGCCCCCGCCGCTGAACACGATCTTTGACCACGTTGACCGGACCCGCCCCGGAAGTACCCCGGGGACGGGTGCAGATCCAACGTAGTGCTCAACTGCCCTTTGGTGCAGCCGAGGTGGCGGAAAGCCACCCTTGGCGACTCACGGTGAGGAGTTCATCCGCTTGCTGGCCTTCAGCTCAGGGAGGCGAGCAGTTCGGCGGCCGCAGCTTCCATTGCACCGGTCAGCGGTCCTGCCTTCCCCGTCCGTCGGTACGCCCGCGCCACGTTCGCGCACAGCATTAGCCGTGACAGCTGACCGGTCCGAGTGTTGAGGACGTCGGCGAACACGTTGAGGACACGGGCGGCGAGGACGGGGACCGGCAGCGAGGCTGACCACAGACAGGCCGCGTCCCAGCCGGCGGGCGCCAGCCCCCAGTCCTCCCAGTCGAGCAGGGTGAGCGGAGTGGCGGTGAGGTTGGCGTATCCGACGTCGCCGTGTGCGCACGTCCACTCCGCCACTGTCGTGTCGACCTGGTCGCCGTACACCTCTCCGATCCGCCTGGAGAGGTGGCTCTGCTGGACGCATACCCGGCTCGTTTCGTGCCTGGCCAGGTTCCCCAGCGCCGTGCGCAGGTCGGCCCACCAGGCTTCTGCCAGGCTCGGGTCGCGGTCGACGGTGCCGGCCGGCGAGAGAGCCGGGGAGGTGGCGAGGCTCATCTCATCGGCCCGCCACACCACCCCCCGGCCCTCGTCATGCCACATTGAGGCCGCAAACCAGTTCGGTCGCGGCACTCCTTCGATTGCGACGGAGGCTTCCAGTCCGGTCCACGACTGCGCGCTGAACGCGCCGGGCCGTACCCAAGCCAGTCGCACCCAGGTGCCTGCCGAAGTCGGGAACCCGGCCGTCCCGTTGTACTGGGAGTAGTGGGCACGGTCGCGGTAGAGGACGCGGCCGGTACGCTTCTCGGCTTCGGCAAGGACGTCCTCGTGGCTGATGGTCGACAGGTCATCCATGGTGGGCCGCACGGGCGGCTTCCTTTCCGCGTCCCGCCCGTTCCCGTAGCAGTGCGCGGTAGGCGTGAACCATCGGCATGCTGGCCACAATGCGGGGAGCGGCGGCGAGCTCGGCGAGGTGGTCCGGCTGGGAAGTGCCCACGGCAATCCTGCTGACGGAGGGGACGGCGAACGCTGCTGCCAGCCTGGCCTGGACGCTCGATACGGCTGGCTGCCCCGGTTCGAGGAACAAGCCGGTATCGACGCCGGACCAGACCGGATCTGAGGGGTCGCCCGCAAAGGGTGCCATACCCCACACCGCCCTGCCACTTAGCTCATGGGCAAGGTTCTCGGCGGTGTCGAGGACCGGGCCGGGCACGGCCAGCCCGGCCCGCACCATCACGACATCTGGCCGTACGGGTACCCCGGCCGCGACCGGGATCAGGGGCAGCGGGTTCCAGGTGGCGACCCCCCAGGCTCGGCACAGACCCGCTGCCTGGCAGGTAGCGAGCGTCTCGCACGCGACCGAGAACCGTCCTGGATCGTGCTCGGGGTTGTGCAGGAACACCGTGTCGGGCACCCGGCCGAGAGTCCGTCCTGCCTCGGCTACGGCGGCCCGCAACCGGCTCGGGTCGAGGTCGTGGCCGTCGGGGAAGTACCCCACTTTGGTCGACAGCTCGAATCGCTCCAGAAGGTCGCCTGCTTCACTCGCGAGGGCCCGGTGCCCGTCGTACTGGCTGTAGTTGTAGGCCGTGTCGACTGCGGTGATACCGACCTCTAACGCCCGTTCGAGGACAGCACGGGAGGGACCAGACCGGTATAGCCCGAGAACAATTCGTCGGTCAGCTCCGCGCACAGCCCCTCCCGGACCAGGATGTCGGCGAGTTCTCCAGCGTTGACGCCTGTCTCAATGCCTGCCTGTTCGATCTCCACCGGCGCGCCCGACAGGAACAAGCGCAGCGCGGGCAGCGCCTTGCCGTGGAAGGTGAGGCGCTTACCCGAGGCGGAGACGATGACGTGTTCGCCGTCCGGCTCGATGAGAGGCGGGAACTCGGTCACGCACACCACGGCGTTCGGCGCTCCGAACAAGCCGGAGGTCTGCACGTGCCGGGCGGCCGTGCGCTCCTGCTCGCGGGTGGCGAGGAAGGCAGCCGGCGGGAACTCGTCGACCAGGCGGGCAGCCGCGGACCCGAGCGCGGCGGTCTCCACAACCTTCCCCTCCGCCGTGCCCCACCGATCCAGGTCCGTGCGGAATGTCTCCTCGCGTCGGCACTGGTCGGCGAGCCACGTCAACCAGTTCACTCCCGTGCGCTTCACGAACCCGAACGTCAAGTGCAGGCTGTACCCATCGCCGCTGTCGGTGCGGGTGGCCTGGTGCCAGTGGCCTCGGGGGATGTGCATGACCTCCCCGGCCTTGAGCGTCCCCCGCCATATGGACTGGTCCGGCGGGGTGTTGTTCGGCTCCGCGTCCCGGTACATCGGCACCGGCCGGGACACACCACGAACGTCCCACGCCTTCTCACCGGCCACCTGAAGGATCACCACATCATGGTCGTCCCAGTGCAACGCAAACCCGGCCGCGTCCTGCGTCGTGAGGTACGCGTTCACCTGGACGAGCTCGCGAGACCACCACTGCAACGCCCGGCAGGCGACCTCAAGGGCGGGATCGAAGAAGTCGAGTTCGTCGAGGACCAGAGTGCAGCCAGCGCGCATCAGCGCCCCAAGTTGCGTCATGTTCGCGAACCGGATGCCCTGCCCGCGGCGGGTAACCGTGTCGGTGAAGTACTCACCGGGGTGAAGCTCATGCCCGTCCTGGAACGCCCGGAACTGGGGGTGCGACAGGCAGCGGCGCATCACGATGTCGAGAAGCCGGGCCGGAGTCATCAACCGCGGCAGAAGGGCCGGGGCGGGGACACTGCCCCTGGTGAACACGGAGCCCAGGGCGGCTGGACCGTCCCAACCGAATGCGGACTCGATGGCGTGAACAAGCTGATGCTGCACATGTCCTCCGGGAACGTCGGGGCAGGCCCGCCGCAGACCGCGGCGGGCCCAGATGCGGAGAGAACCGGCGCCTATGCCTCGGGGTGGTTCAAGCCGTCGCGGTTCTCTCCGTCGTCCCCGGCGGAGGTACCGGTGGGGTCGGACTCCTGGGTATCGAAGCGGTCTTGCACACGGGCCAGCTGCTCGACGGCGATCAGAAGCCCAGGCTCGCCGGCACTGCTGGAGGGTTCTCGGTTGGCCATAGTCGTCCTCGCTCACTTCCAGTGAAGGGGGCTGATGACGTGCTGTAGTGCCCTGGAACCCTGCCCTCTCGAACGGGTGTACGCAAGAGCGTGAATGAGCCCCCGAGGCACGCCGGGCGCAGCCGCGAACGGCTTACTCGGATGCGCGACGGGCGCTGGCCGTCGATGTCTACCGCGAGGCGCCTTTGGGCCAAAGGATCGTGACGGGAACTCCTACGCGCTCCGCGTAGGCAACGACATCGGCAGTTCCGCCGTAGCCGCGAGCGGGTTGGCCGTCCCAGACGGCGACAAGCCGATCGGAGAGGCCCACCAAGATCTCGCTCCCGGCCTGGTGGGCTTCGGAGGTCGACTCCTTGAGACCCGTGTCGTGCACGTCGCTGGCTCGCTGCATGAGGTTGTCGTAGACAGGGTGGTGCCAATCCGGCAGACCCGCCCGGTACTCGGCCGCCGGCACGACCACCTCGATCTGTCCGCCCGCGGCGACGACAGCTTGGGCCCACCAGGTGTCGGGCCCGTCAGCGATGCAGCTGATGCCGATGAGGTCGCGGGCGTCGTACGTCTCGACGTGTTCCAGCAGCAGCCTGCGGACCTGGGCTTCGACTGGTTCGGGCAGGCCGCGGTGTCCCGTGATGCCGACGCGCATGGGGTGTTCTCCTACAGGTAGGCGGTGTGGAGCTGGTCGTCGAAGTCGCGCACGATACTTGGCGGCCGGGGTGAGGAGTAGGCGCGGCGGAGGGCGCGGGCTCGTTCTGTGATCTTGCCGGAGCGGAGTCGTATCCCTTCCTGCAGAGCGCGTTGGGCGAGCGCGAATGCGGTATCGATTTCCTTGGTCGCGATGTACCCGTTCGCGACGTCGAGGGTCAGCAGGGCTCGCTGTTTGTCGTGGCTGCTGCTCAACGCGGAGGCGATCTCCTGCTCGCCGATTCTGGTATGGAGGGGCTGACCCAAGCGTGCGATACAGATGATGCGGTAGGCCGCGATCTTCCGTTCGTCGAACGCGAAGATCCACGGCCACTCGACGGGGTCAGCGTCCGGGATGTGCGCGGCGTGCTGTTCGCATGCCTTCATCGCCCTGTCACAGGCGCGGTGTTGACCGCTGGTTGCATGGGCGACGGCCTCGATCGCGGAGAGCCAGGCGGAGGCGAGAGACGAGAGGTTCGCCCCGAGCTGTTGCCGCGCATGGGTGACGAGGCGCAGCGCCTCGTGCGGGGTGCCGGTCTCGGCCTCGAAGGAGGCGAGGCTGCCGGTCTGGTAGGCGGTCAGGAGTGTGTTGCCGGAGCTGCGGGCGGCCTTGATCGAGGAGCCGTACAAGCGGCGTGCGGAGCCGTGATCGGCCATGTCCCACGCTAACCATGCGGCGAACGAGGCGGCTTCAGACCCGACCGAGGCCATTCGGGATCGGTGCGTGTCGTTAGGAGCCTCACCTGCGATGGTCTGGATGAGCCGAAGGTGGGACTTGACGGCCTCCGATAGGTCTCGGGACGCGACGGTCGAGTCCAGTCGCCGGAACGAACTCGTGGCGATGCGGAGAGAAGCGGCCTGGGAGTTGTCCCACTCGGGTGTTGATGTGGCTGCTGCGCTGACGGGCTGAGCAGCAGCGGCGAGAGCTGCTGTGAGGAATTCGCGCCGTTCCACAGGCGATGTCCTATTCGCTTGCTGATCGGCGAGGCCCACCAGATCGAATGGAAGTCCGAGCGCTGTGGCGGCTTTCGCCAGTGTGTCCATGTTGTAGTTGCCGACGGCGCCCTGGTTCTCCAGCCGCGAGACAGCAGCTTGTGAGAGACCGAGTGCTTCGCCGAGTTGGCCCTGCGTGGTCCCGCCGGCTATCTGCCTAGCTCGGCGGATCACGTATCCGAAGTTCCCTGCGCGTGCTGCGTCTTTGAGGTCTCCGAACGCCGCCCAGTCAATGTCCTGTGTTCCCACGGTAGGCAGGATGACACGCCAGTTAGGGCGCCCGTATGCGCGCAGCGAATATTCGGATTCATTTTCCGAATGCCGCATGGAGATCGCGCATTGGAGGCGATTTCCTGGATCTCACGCCCACTTGGGAGCGCCTGCCGTGCATCCCTCGGACGATCTTTGACCACCTTGACCACCCCCGGCCCCTTGACCCCATGTCGATCTGCCGGGTTACGCGGTTCGCTCTTCTAGCCAGCGTCACGACGAGCGGGAGCACCCACATGAACGCCTCCACTGCCAGACCCAGCGCTGCACGTCAGAACAGCACCGACCAACGGCAGCGTCGTCGTGAGGCCATAGCCAGTGGCTTCAGCCGCCGCTTTGCGGTGCCCGCCACAGCGATGCAGGTGCCTGCTGTGGGGAGACCGTAGATGCCCCTCGCGCTTGCCGACAGGCTGACCGAGTTCCTGGACAGAGCGGCGTACGTCTACATGTGGCCGCTGTACCCACCGCCGGATACGTGCAGCCCGGAGCGTCCCAGGTCTCGCAAGGCGCCGGACTGGATGGATGTCGATCGAGGGTTCGCCGAGCAGTGGCACCCCGAGGTGGTCCGCATAACGCCGGACCAGCTCGTACTGCTCGGCGCCGAGCGGCGCGAAGTCCTCAACCAGCGTCTGGCGCACCTCGAAGCCCACGGTCGGACGCCGCGAGTATGCCTGTACGGCCTAACCCCGGTCGGGGAGCAACCAGCACGATCGTTTGCCGCTGCCCGTGCGTACACCGACGGCAAGGGCTGGAGGGTCGGCGCCGACCGCTGCATCGCGGACCGACTCCGCAGGACGGACCCGAAGCACCGTCCCGGCTGGCGCTGGGTGCTGCACCTGATCCGCGCCGGGCACGCCGACGGAGTCGTAGCGCTGACGCACACGGACATCAGCCTGCACCTCGACGAGTACGAGCTCCAGCTCGACCGGGTCAGCCACCACGGTGGGTTCGTCGCGCTTGTGAGGCCGGAGGCGGCGGGGAGGGACCAATGAGGACGCAGGTGGTGACCGTCCTGCTGGAAGCACGTAGAGGGGTCGACGAGGTGAGCCGTGCCGAGCGACGCAGAGGCATCGTATGCCGCACGCTCCCCCGTACCGCTCACTTGGGAGGCTTCCGGTGACCCCCGCCACCTCCGTCGCGCCAGCCACCCTTGCGAAGCCGGTGCCGCCTTCCGCGGGAGCCTTCGAAGTGTCTTTCATCCCGGACAAGGCCCGCGTCCGCCAGATGCGCACGATCACTACCGCCTTCCTGCGGAAGTGGGACGTGAGCGGCCCGCTGGCCGAGTGCATCGTGCTCGCCGTCTCGGAGCTAGTTACCAACGCTGTCCAACATGGCTATGGAGAGGTCGGGCTGCGCGTGCGCTACGTCGCTGGCGAGCTGCGCATCGAGGTCAGCGACGGGAACCCCCAGCCGGCCGAACTGCGATCTGCCGATGATGACGACGAGTCTGGCCGGGGCATGTTCCTCGTCGCCTTCTTCTCGAAGGACTGGGGGGTCAGCGAGGACGGCACGACGACGTGGGCCGCGTTCCGCGTCCCCATGGGGAGGGCCTGATGCTCGCCGACGGCGTAGCCACCGCCACCGCGCCCGCAAGGCGTCCGGTCACCGAAGAGGACGTGGCGAAGCGCAGGCTTGTCCACGTCCTTTCCCGATCCCTCGCAGACGAGGGGATCCCCGACGACTTGATCGCAACCCTTGAAGAAGTCCTTAGCGACCGACCTGGCGCCGCCGCCCCTCCCCGGAAGGTCGACGGCTTGTTAGCAAGACTCGGACTGCCCGCCCCGCGCCAGCGGCCGCCAAAGGTCGCTCCGCTGACCTCCGAAGATGCGGCGCGGATTGGCGACCGGTTCCGCCGAGCCACCCGCCAGATGATGCAGGTCGCTCCGCACCGTGTGGCGTTGTACCCCACCGAGGAGCTGCGGCTGCTGATCGCCCTACGCAACGAACGGCCGACACCAGGCGAGGCGTTGTCGTACCTGCGCCGATACGCCCTCGCGATCGTCGCTCTGCTCGACCTGATGGGAGACGACGAGGAATGACCACCCTGTTTGAGGCCATCACCGCCGCGGTGCACGGGGACGAGCGTCAGATGGTGCGCGAGGATGCCCGCCAGGTGATCCTCGCAGCGCGGGAATGCCTGGATGGTGGCGACGCCTGGCTTTACGCCAGCACTCATGTACCGGCGGTGGAGGCGGTGATCGCCAATCTTCTGCCGATCTGTACGGGACGCGCCCGGCAATCGTCGGTGGCCATGCAAACGGTTGACCACGCCCGCGCTCTCCGCGACGGGCACCACGTCAGCCAAACCTACCCAGCACAACGGCGGCTTCGCGTCCTCCTGCACTCTGCACACCGCCTGCTTGTGATCAGCCAGGCCACACCCCGTCGTCGCCATCGGTGGCGACGACGCATCAACTCCTCCTGGCGCCGATGGACGGCCGGCAATCGCGAGGAACACAGACCAGAACCCACCGCTGGGTGCTCGGAGCTGCTGGCTGGCCCGCCACACCCTGCCCTGGTGCGAGACGGCTGGTAGCGACACCCCCGTACGTCCCGACGGCGTGACCACATCCGCGATTCGGAGTTATCCATGTGCCAGCATCAACCCCCGTGCCCTCCGCCCGATGCTACGGATCGGGAGGCCGCGCACCTCGTGGCGTACCACCCGGAGCAGGGCTGGAGCCTGCTGTGCAACAGGGTCGTGCTCTTCGACGACACCGGCGAACTGCTGCCTAACGGGCAGGTTATCGACACGGCGCTGCGCCGTGCGCAGGCGGCAGCAGCATGAGCCTTCAAGACGAGCACCAAGAGCATGGGTCAGCAGTCGAGTCCGGTTCATCGCCGGAGAATGACGCGGGCACCCGTCGCGCATTGCGTGCTGACCTGCTGCGGCTGGGCAGGGTTGCAGGCGCGAAGTCGGCGGCCTCCACGGCGGCCGTGCTGGAAGGCCACGACGCCCTCGACGGCTACACCGCCGTGTGGGTGCCGCTGGCCGAGCGCCGTCGGGAAGCGGCGACGGGGTCCCCGGCCGACCAGGCTCGATGGTCCCGGCTGATCGAGGGAGCTGCCAGACCTTCGGCGAGGAGCGTGGCATCGTACGAGTCTCTGGTCCTGCGGGCAGGCCATGCACGAGACCTGCTGCGCGCCCTTGCGGACACCACGCCACCGTGGGTACCGATCGCCGATGTCGCACGACGCATCAAGAAGCAAATCGAGGCAGGATCGTACCTCTCCGGTGCCGTCCTGGCGCCAGGCCGGCTCGCGGCCGACCTGGCCCTTCCTCTCCCGAGTGTCCACCTGGCCTTGAGCGACCTCGCGGCCGAGGGCGTTGTCGAGCCAAAAGGCAACAACCGTGTGGGGGTGCCCGGCCCGCACCTCGAACAGGACCGCCCAGGTCAACTTGCAGAGCTCATAAAGAAGTTCATGCAGCAGGGCGTATTCCCTCCCGGTGTCGCGCTTCCGGAACGTCGGGAACTATGCCGCATCCTGGTCACCGGGCAGGGGCCCCTTTCCGTTGCGGTGCAGAGCCTGTTCGACGAGGGAGTGCTGGAACTCGGCGCTTTCCGACGGCCGACCGTGTGTCGAGACGCTGCGAAGCGCCCGAAGACCCCCGCTGAGCTTCCCGGACCGGCACCAGACCTGACCCTCAGAGCTAGCCAAATCCGGGAGGTCGTGCACAGAACCCGCGGCTGGTGGAACGCGCGTCTCTCACCGGTGCCGAGCGCATTGGACGAGGCCATCGCCCAGCTCGGTGCGGCGGCGCACCAGCTGGTCGGACGAGCCCGATGCGGCCCCATTCCGCCCACTACGACGCACCAGCAGGTGTCGGCCCTCATCGCACGCACGGCCGTCATCGCCGCGGCAATGCACCGCCCTCACTCGCAACTGCGGGTGTGGCACGCGGCCTGTCTGGCCACGGCCGTGGGAGACCTCCAGGCACTCGTCGACAGCAACCGCCTCGCCGGCACCCCCGCGACGCCCCTCTCGGCGTGACCTCGCCCACCCCCAACGAAGAGAGAACTGCGCATGAAACGGATCACCGTCCTTTGCTGGAACTTCGAGCGGAACGGCGCCGGTAGCCACATCGCACGGTTCCAGGCGCACGAAAGGCTGCGCGCGCTCAACCCTCACCTCGTGCTGAGGCAGGAGATGTGGGGCGCTGATGATGCCGGGCACCGGATCATGTACGAGCTGGAGAGCATCCTGGGCATGCGCGGCTGGCTCGGGCCGAAGTCGAGCACCGCGGTCTTCGCCGACTCCGTCGTCTTCGAGCCGGTACGGACCTGGCCCGACACCGGCCCGATGTGGGTGCAGCCGCCCACTGCGCTCACCTTCCGCTACCGGCCAGCGGGCGTGGAGTCTATGCCCCTGGCCGTGGCCTCCTACCACCTCAACTATGGCTCGTCCGCCAACCGAGTGGCCGAGGCCGAATGGCTCTCGACCTGGGCCGACAAATACCAGACAACCCCCGAAGGCGAGACGTACCGGCTGCCGGCCCTCCTTGGCGGCGACACCAACAGCTACCCGGAGCCGGGCCTTCCCAAGGACCCCGCGGTGCCCAATCTGGACGAAATTCGGGACCGGCCGCACAGGCTCCATCGCTCCTACGTCGGCCCGGACGGTCGGCGACGGATGGATACGCGCCCGGATGAAGCCCTGCGCACAGCTGGGCTGGAGGACGTGGCCCGGTACTGGGCGACAGCCCCGGGGGGCAACGCTGCCGCCGTGGCACGCACCGTAAATGGCTGTGTCACACACGGACCCGACGCGAGGGTTGATCGCTTCTACGCGACACAGGACCTGCTCCCCGCGGTGCTCGACGTAGACGTGATCGAGGTACCGCTGACGGAGTCGGACCACCACATCGGCCGGCTTGCCCTCGACGGAGACGTGCTGACCGACATCCTCACCCGCCTCCCCGACGCAGCGCTCCAGGCCATCTAGACGAACGACCGAGGCAGCGCGCACCACTGCGCTAGCAGTCGCACACCATATGGAGGACCCAAATGAAGATTACGAACGCCGCCATCCTCGCCGTCGCCGCCGTTGGCGCACTCCATCTTGCGCAGAGGGAGCGGCACCAGCGGCAGCAGAATGAGGTGGCTGTCGCCCGTATCCAGGTCGACAGGCTCACCCATCTGGCTGCGCACCCCGACCTTGCGGCGTTGTGGGCGCCCCCGGGCATGGATGCCGAGGAGTACGTGAAGCTCCTGGACGCCAACCACCAGATCTGCGCCCTCTCGCTGAGGCACAAGTTGGGCATCACCCGCGGAGAGCAGTTGCGCTTCGTCGCCGAGAAGGTCATGGAGCGTGAGGTCGGCCGACGGTACTGGAAGCGGTTCGGCTCCTTCCGTGCGGAAGAGGCGGCGGGCGACAAGCCCTCCGAGGAATTCACCGAAGCCTTGCAGGACGCGTACCTGGCCCACCCGGAGATCCAGCTCGCAGGCGTCTGACCTGTACTTCTGTGCCGCGCGTCGCTACCGACTCACAGCACCGAGACTGGGGCCTCCTCCTGGTCATGAGGCCCACCGCGCCTGTGCGCGGAGGGCCCGAGACCACCCCTCGGAGGAGGAGGCGGCGCCTGGGCGCCCCGGCCACGCTCCGTGAGAGAGACGTGGCCGGCCCGCTCAACCCGCCCGCCGCACTGGTGCCTGACTGGCCCAGGCAGCAGGCGGCCACCCGGCAGCCGAGTCTGGAACACGGCTCGGTGCCGGACGACGTGTGGGGAGGAGGCCCCTCTCATGGGGCTCCTCCCCACACATCCGGCTGAACGAGAGGAGGAAGGAAGCAATGACGATCTCCTGGACTGCTGTTCTGCCAAGCTCCGAAAGCCAACCCGCACGGCGGCGCGTAGCCCCTGCCAAGGGTCGGCGACCTGGCTAGCGTCGCACTCGACCAACAGGCCAACACGCCGATATGCCCGTGCAGTTGTGCGAGATACCGCGAAGGAACCCCCTATGACCGATGTGACCGTGGGCCCCGACGAGAACCACGCGACCGAGCTGCGCAACAAGGTGGTCGACAAGCTCAAGGAGGACGGCACGATCGTGTCGCCCAGCGTCGAGGCCGCCATGCGCAAGGTGCCCCGGCACCTGGCCGTACCGGAAGCGTCACTCGATGACGCCTACAGCACCTACAACGCTGTGGTCACGCAGGAGGACGAGCACGGCAACCACACCAGCTCCGTGTCCGCACCGCAGATCCAGGCCATGCAGCTAGAACAGGCCGACATCCGTCCCGGCGACGACGTACTGGAGATCGGCACCAACGGGCCGAACGCCGCGTACATCGCCGAACTGACCGGTTCTACAGGGCAGGTCACCACCGTCGATATCGACCCGACCCCTGCCGCCCGCGCTCAGCAGTTCCTGGATGCGACCGGCTACACCAATGTGCGGGTCGTCGTTGCCGACGGCGAGAGCGGCGCTCCCGACCACGCCCCCTATGACGCGATCATCGTGACTGCCGGGGCATGGGACATCCCGCCCGCCTGGACCGAGCAGCTGAAGGACGGCGGCCGGCTCGTCCTGCCGCTCCGCATCAACGGCCTGACCCGCACTTACGGATTCGTGCGGCAGGGCGACCATCTGGTTGCCACCAGCGCCCACGTGTGCGGCTTCGTGTCGGTGCAGGGCGCGGGCTCGCACAAGCAGCAGGTGATGCAGCTGCCCGGAGACAAGGGGGTCACGCTGCACTTTGACGAAGGGGCGCCCGCCAACCCGTCGCTGCTGGAAGGCGTTCTGGACACGCCCCGCGCCGAGACGTGGACCGGGGTGACCGTTGGCAGCCGTGAGCCCATCGGCACCCTTCAGATGTATCTGGCGACGCACGTGCCGACGTATTGCAGCATGACCATCGACCCCGAGCTGAGTACCGGTGCCATCGGTCCCACGGGCCTCGGGTTCTCCATGGTCGCTGTCGATGGCCCGAACTTCGGATACATCGTGGTTCGCCGCGACCCGGAGAAGAACAACGCGGAGTTCGGGTTCCACGCCTACGGGCCTGACGGGTCCGGCTTTGCCGAGCGGCTTGCCGACATCGTCCGCACTTGGGGCAAGGAACACCGCAACGCTCCCGGCCCCCAGATCGCCGTCTACCCGGCGGCCACGCCCGATGACCGGATCCCCGGCGACCGGATCATCGACAAGAAGCACAGCCGGATCTCAGTCTCCTGGCCGGTCGCGTAGAACGCGGCGCCGGGCCAGGTCGTCCTGCACCATCCCATCGGACAGAAAGAGTGATCACATGACCACTGCCGTACTCGACCGTGCCACCACGCTGAACGTGCTGCCGGGCGGTGACCTCGCCGACGACGAGTTCCAGCTGGACGTTCACGTCGTCGTCTCCGAGAGCCCCATCACCAATCTGAACTGCCCCACCAGTGACGGCTGCGGTGACACCTGCGCCAACGGCGCCAGCTCCTGCGTCTCCACGATCGAGGACGCCGCCTGACCGAACCTCCCGGTCACGTCGCTGGGGTGGCAACCGATGGTTGCCACCCCGGCAACACCTCGCACCCCATCAAGAAGGGGAACTAGTGGCACACGGATCACCCATCACTTACCAGTGGCAGCGGGGAGCCCTGCTGCGCGCCTCAACCGCTCCCCGGCAGATACCTGTGCCGGATCTCGATCTGCACGGCGCAGACATCCCCGCCAAGGGACGCGCGTGGCTGTCCGAGGTGTGGCACGCCCCGGTGCCGGACGCCGTGGCGGCCGCCAGTCCCGTCCTGTGCCAGCGAGTAACCGACATCCTCAACGGCACCCTCACCGACAGCCGTCGCATCCGTCGGGCCGTCAGGTCCGTGGCCGCGTACCTGCTCCGTTGGAATCACCGGCCGACGCCCTTCGGCGTGTTCGCCGGCGTCGCCCCCGTGCACGTGTCCACCTCAGCCCGGATCGACTGGGCAGGCGAATACGGGACAGTGCTCCGTCCCGATTCCAACTGGCTGACGGACGTCATCACCCGGCTGGAGAAGAGCCCCACCCTCCTTGCCCGGCTCACGGTCGTCGCCAACAACACCGGCCGGTCACGCGGTGACCGGCACGTCGTGGACGGAATGCCGACGGACGGGCACACCAAGAACTACGCCCCGGTGGAGCTGTCCATCCGCCGTACCCGGCCCGTCGCCGCTGCGCTCGGCGCTGCCCACACCCCGGTCACATACGACGCGTTGCTGCGCCATCTCGCCGAACAGTTCCCCACGGCGCGCCCGGAACAGCTCACCGGACTGATCTCCGACCTGTTGGCCAAGCACATCCTGATCAGCAGCCTGTGGCCCCCCATGACATCGATCGACGCGCTCGCCCATGTGTGCAGCCAGCTGGAGAAAGCCGACGCGGCCAGCCTCTCCGACGTCGCCGACCTCGCCGCCCAGCTCTCGGTCATCCGCGATCGAATCGACCGTCCCGACAGCTCGGTACCCTGGACACCCGGCTCCGGCCTTGTGCAGGACATGCAGCGCATCAGCCGCGTCGCGGCGGTCCCGGTGCTGGTCGACACGGTGCTGGACTGCACCCCTCACATTCCCGAGATCTTGCTGACCGAGGCGGCCGAAGCCGCCGGGATCATGCACCAGTTGTCGCCCCACCCCTACGGGTATCCCCGCTGGCGTGACTACCATCATCGGTTCCTTGAGCGGTACGGCAGCGGCGCCGTTGTCCCCGTACTGGACCTGACCGCCGACAGTGGGCTCGGCTTACCTGCGGGCTACCTGGGATCCGAACGCGCCCGGCCGCCGTACCAGCTAACTGACCGCGATGAGAAGATCCTGCGCCTCCTCCAGGAGGTGAGGCTCGACGCTGGCAGAGAGCTTGTCCTCACCAGGGCGACGATCGCCGACCTGACTGCCGACCACGCAGAACCGCTCTTGCCTGTACCGCGGGCAGAGATAGCCGTAGAGATCCACGCCCCCACACCGGCAGCCGTTCAGCGTGGTGACTACCGGCTGCTGGTCACTGGAGCTCCTCGGCCGGGCAGCAGCATGTTCGGCCGGTTCGCCCACCTGCTGCCGCCATCCGCCCAATCCGTCCTCTCCGACAGCTACGCGACCGCCAGCCCCGGCGCGATCCCTGCCCAGCTGTCGTTCAGCCCACGCCGCCGTCGAAACGAGAACGTCGCCCGCGTCACGCAGTTGCTGTCTCACACGATCCCCGTCGGCGAGTACCACGAACCTGGCCCCGGCGTGATTCCCCTTGGCGACCTGGCGGTCACCGCCGATGCCGACCGCTTCTACCTGGTGCGCCCGTCGACCGGGCAGCACATCGAGCCCCGCGTCCCTCACGCGCTGGAAGCGTCCATCCACACGCCGCCGCTCGCCCGGTTCTTGGCAGAGATCAACACGGCCCGCAGTGCCGCGTACAAGACGTTCGCCTTTGGTGCCGCCGCGACGCTGCCGTACCTGCCGCGGGTCCGATACAAGCGAACCGTTCTCGCGCCCGCCCGCTGGTTGCTCTCCTCCGACGAACTTCCCCCACGCTCCACACCCATGGCCGACTGGGCGAAGGCTCTGGATCGGTGGCGCGCAAGGCTCCACGTCCCTGGCCGCGTTGCCCTCGTCGAAAGCGACCAGCAGCTGCCCATCGACCTTGACCAGCAAATTCCCCGCGCACTGTTGCGCGCCTGCCTGGACCGCACCCACCTCGTCGAACTGCGGGAAACCCCCACGCCGCACGACCGGGCATGGATCGGCCGCTCTCACCAGCTCCTCATCCCCCTGGCGAACTCCGCTCCCGCCGGCGTCCTCCCGTCTCTTCCTGAGCGCATCACCATGAGCCCGCTAATGCCGGGCCGGTCCACCGTCCTACACGCCCGCCTGTATGCCCACCCTCAGCGGTACGCCGAGATCATCACCGGCCACCTACCCGGACTGTTCGGCCAGTTCGAGAGTGCACCGCGCTGCTGGTTCCTGCGGCACCGCGATACCAGCACCCCGGACTCCGACCAGTACCTTGCGCTGCATCTGAACCTGGCCACCTCGGACGACTATGGCCCCGCCGCCGCGCTGCTCCACGACTGGGCTGCCGCCCTGCACCACCAGCGTCTGGCCGCCCGCCTGGAGCTGACCACTTACCTGCCACAGGCCGGCTGCTACGGACACGGCTCCGCGCTCGACGCCGCACACGATGTCTTCGCCGCGGACTCTGCCGCATGCGCCGCACAGCTACGCGCCGCCCCCGACGGTCCGGCCTCGCAGGCTCTGACAGCCGCCAGCATGTACGACCTTGCCGTTCAATTCCTTGGCGACCCGAGCCAGGCCGACGCCTGGCTGACTCGCACCCTGCCCCACGAACACGGCCCCCTCGACCGGGACCTGACGCGCGAGGCCATCGCGCTGTCCACTCCCGACCGGACGCACCTGCTGTCTCTGCCCGCAGGCCGGGACATTGCCGACGCCTGGCAAGACCGCGCCGCCGCCCTGCACACCTACCGAAACGAACTGGCCTCCCAACGCGACCCGCATACCGTTCTGCGATCCCTGCTCCACCACCACTGCAACCGAGCGCTGCCTATCGACTCCGACCACGAACGTTCCACCGGCCGACTCGCGCGAGCCTGCGCCTTACGCCACGCGGAGGGACGCCAGTGACCACCACAACCGACCCGACCGCAGTCGTCGACGCCATCGCCCGGTCCCTGGCTGCACCCCACCAGCCGCCGGAAGACCAACCCTGGCAAACGCAGTCCATGGCCGTGGGCGCAGCCGGTACCGCCCTATTCCACATCGAACGCGCCCGCACCGGACGTGGCACCTGGCGCCAAGCCCACACCTGGATCACGGCCGCCGTCTCCACGGACGTCATCGCAGCTGACACCACCGGCTTGTACCTGGGTGTCCCAGCCATCGGCTTCATGCTTCTCTGCGCCGTCACCGACGACTCGACCCGCTACCACCAGACGCTCAACGCCATGGACAGGCACGTGGCCGATCTCGCCCACCGCCGGGTCGACTCCGCTGACAACCGCCTACGCAGCGGACGTCACTCCACCTTCCACGAGTACGACGTCTTCTACGGGCTGACCGGCATCGGCTCCTATCTGCTACGCAGCGCCCCCAGCGGCACCGCCATGGAACGCATCCTCACCTACCTCGTTGCGTTGACCCGTCCCGTCCGCGACGCCGACCACGAACTGCCCGGCTGGTGGGTCGGCCACGCTCCCGACCTCACCACCTCCGATGACTTCCCCGGCGGGCATGCCAACCTGGGCGCAGCGCACGGCATCACCGGCCCGCTGATGCTGCTCTCTCTCGCCCACCGCCAGGGCGTAACCGTGGATGGCCAGGCCGAGGCAATCGCCACCATCGTCGGCTGGTTGGACGAGTGGCGGCAGGACGGCCCCTCCGGACCCTGGTGGCCGGAACACATCACCATCGCAGAACTGCGCGCGGGCCGCACCCGGCGGACGGGGCCCGCCCGCCCGAGCTGGTGCTACGGAACACCCGGCATCGCCCGTGCTGGGCAGCTTTCCTCGATCGCCCTCGGCGATGCCCGGCTACAGCATCAGTTCGAGCACGACATGGCCCGCTGCCTGACCGACCCGGCGCAACTGAACCGACTCACCGACGGAGGGCTGTGCCACGGCTGGGCAGGCGTCTACCAGACTGCCTGGCGCGCGGCCCGCGACGCCGCCACCCCGGCTCTGCGCGACGCCCTGCCTGGCCTTGCCGCCGCCCTGACCCTGCACGCTCACCCCGGCCCCGACCCTGGCCTCCTGCAAGGCAACGCGGGCACCGCCCTCGCCCTGACCACCGCTGCCCATGACGCTGCACCGACCTCGGGATGGGACGCATGTCTCCTGATCGACTGAACCAGCCCGCCCGCCTGGAAACGACCCTGCACGCCGTGCTGGAGGTCCTGGCCGGCGCCAGCACGGAAAGTGCCGCAGCCCACGCCGGGCTAGAACCCGCCGACCTGGATGCCGCCGTCGCCGTCTACCAACAGGCGGGACAGCATGCACTGGCCCAGCAGGCGGGGCCCCAGGAATGGCGTCAGCTGTACGTCCAGTTCACTGACTGGGATAAGGCCGAGCAGGCCGCCGCCGACCACATCGCTCCCGCCCTGGACCTCGCCCAACAGGACGGGCTGATCACGGGCTGGTGGTTCATACGCAAGCACCCGTGCTGGCGGCTGCGGCTGCTCCCCGCCCCCGGGACGCAGCTTCCCTCGACACTGGCCGACACGCTGGACGAACTCACCGCCGACGGACGAGTCCACCACTGGTGGCCAGGCATCTACGAACCCGAAACCGCGCCGTTCGGCGGCGACACCAGCATGACCATCGCCCACACCCTGTTCCACGCCGACAGCCGCGCCATCCTCACCACACCGCAAGGGGGCCTAGGCCGCCGGGAACTGTCGCTGCTGCTGTGCGCCACCCTGATGCGCGCCGCAGGGCTGGAGTGGTACGAGCAAGGCGACGCCTGGCACCGCGTCATCATGGAACGCCCCCTCCCCCCGGACCTTCCGGCCGCCAAAGTCCATGCCATGGCTGGGAGCCTGCGGCAGCTGCTCCTCGCCGACACCAGCGCCACCGGCACCATGCTCCAGTCGGACCGCACGCTCAAGCCCGCCGCCGACTGGGTCCGTGCGTTCCGGCATGCGGGAAGGGATCTCGGCACAGCCGCCCGGAACGGAAGCCTCGACCGCGGCTTGCGCGAGGTCATCTCCTACCACGTGATCTTCCACTGGAACCGGATCGGTCTGCACTCCCGCACCCAGAGCGTTCTCGCTCACGCGGCCCGCACCGCGATCCTGCACCCCGTTGCCTCCACGGAAAGGCCGATGCCGTGACCGCGCCACCCCCACAGGTTAGGTTCCACCGGTTCGACAGGCGGTTCCCTCTGGTCAGCCGGTCCCACCTGGTCTACCCCAGCTTCGCTGCCCGGGTCGAAGAGGTACACGCCTGCGCGGAGAAGTCGACACAGGACAGGCCACTCCTCGACCGGATCAATCTCGCATGCGCCACCTGGAACCTGTCCTCACTCATCGCCTCCGACTGCGGCCTGACCGACCTGGCAACAGACCTGTGCCTGCGTCAGCTCCGCCTTTTCCAGCCGGCATGGCCCGTCACCGGGGACACCGCCATCGCCTGCCTCCAGCCAATCGTCAACCTGGTACGGCTGACCACCCGAGCGGGAGACCCACAGGCCGCCTACCAGCAGCTGATGAACGTCCATCGCGCCGTGCACGACGGCGGCACCGTGACCGTCCAGGGCCACCCCATCGACTTCACGGGCTTCACGACTGATGCGACCCGGGACCACATCCAGCCTTGGCTACGCACCGTCCTGCTCGAAGACGGCACCCGGCTCCTTGCCGCCACCGGCCAATGGTCACAAGCGGCAATGCACGCAACCGTCTACGACGAGGCCCCTGAGCGCCTGCACGACAGCAGGCAAGCACACGTCATGGCAAGCCTGCACACGGTCGCCCCAGACACAGCCAACTCCCTGATCAACAAGGCAACGATCACTGAACCGTGGGAAAGAGCCGTCGCACAGATCCTCCGCCACTACGCCGACCGCCTTGCGAGCCGCGCCACGGCAGACGGGTTCACGGCTGTGGCACGCGCCGTGCAGGATGCCCTGGAGCCGGCCCCGCCGCACCTACGCATGTTCCGCGTGAGACTGGTCCTGGCGACGATCGATCTGACTCCCGAAGGCTGCGAAGCCCAGGCACAGCCCCTGCACCACGCGATCGTCAACGACACCACGCAGGCGGGCGATGCCTACTCTGCGCGCGAGATCCTGCGCCGGTCCGTCCTGCCGGTCAGCGAGCGGTCACACCGTGAGTTGGAAGCGATCGTCCGCGACGGCGGGCTCGGTCAGGGAATCCTGCCGGACTCGGTGTTGTCCACGCTGATGCAGGCCGTGAGCACAGCCGAAGAGAGCCTCGTGCACTGCCTCGCCGAGGGAGGGACGACTTCGCCGCATTCGTGGCGGCCGGGCATCAGCTGAGGCAACGGCCGCCAGCGGTCAGCTGGTGCGCATGGGCTGTGCGCGGTCGCCGCTCACTGCGATCGCGAGTGGTGCTCTGCCATAACCACGAGCCGATCAGCCTCCGGAACCTCATTCGTCACAGGCGCTTCAGACGTCGGCGATTCGGCCAATCCTCCCCTCCCGAGGCTGGCCCCAACGCGGCGTCCACACGTTCGACCCCTTGCGTTTCAAGGACCCCAGCGCGTCTGGAATCGAGCGCGTTCGATTCTGGCGTCGCGTCGTTATGCCGTGCACCGCCGAGCCATCCAGGTGCGGCACCGACCCCAAGGAGGGATGCAGGTGACTGTTTCTGACGCCTCGACTGCAAACGCGGAGATGCCGCCCCCTCCACCTCCAGCCCACCTCAGCTTCGAGGGGCAGCACGCCAAGAACCCCCTGGCAGAGGCCAGTTTTGCGAAAATGTGCGGGCGGCTCCCCTCAGTGCTACGGCACACCGTGCACAGGGCCTGGGCCGTGGACCGGACCGCCGTAGTGCTCCTGCTCGCCTGCCAGGTCCTCACCGGAGCCTCGGCAGCCCTGCTCCTCGCATTCACCGCGAAGGCCATGACGCACATCCTCGGAACCGGGCAGGTATCCGAACGGCTGCATTCCGCGTTGCCCGCGCTCATCGTCGTCACGGCGGCCGCGGGGGTGGGCCGCATCAGCAGCGCCCTGTCCTCCTACGCCGACGGGAGGATCACACCGCTCCTGATGACGGAGGCGGACGTCGCTCTCGTATCTGCCGTATGTCGCGTCGAAGCCTCCACGTACGGGGAAGCCGGATTCTCCGACCGTCAGGAGGCCGCCGAGGTCGGCGTCACGCGCACACGGATGATGGTCCAGGACGCCCAGCGGTTCATGGCGGCCCTGGTGCGCATGATCGCCGCGGGCGGCGTCATCACGGCGCTGCACTGGATGATGCTCCCGCTCTTGCTGCTTGCCGTGCTCCCGGCCGGCCTGGGCGCCGTACTCTCTGCGCGGGTCGACTACGAGACCCACTATGCCAACGTCGGTGACCGCAACGTGCGCGGCACGATGCGCTGGTGGGCCACCTACTCCCGCTACGGCGACGAGGTTCGCGCCAACGGCATGACCGGCTACCTCATCTACTGGTACCGCGCCCTGTCCGAACGCATCGACGAACGCACCCTGACGGCAGCACCCCGCATGCTGCGCATCGTCCTGGCGACCAGCGCTCTCGGCGGAGTCTTCCTCCTGGGCACCTGGGTCACCCTCGCGTGGCTGGCCACCACCGGCCGCGTTGCCCTCCCGATCGCGGCCACCGCGGTGGTCGCCGTCCAGACCACGCTGGCGGCGCTGTCACAGTTCGTCATCTACGGTGCCGCGCTGTTCCACACCTCGCTGTACCTCGCAGACATGCAGTCATTCCTAGATACTGCCGCCGAACGCGCTCCCAAACGTGGAGAGCTGGGCATTCCTGACCAGGTCAAGGAGATCCAACTCGAAGACGTCGTGTATCAGTACCCAGGCAAGGATGACCCGGCCGTCGACGGCGTTTCGCTCACCCTGCGCCGCGGCGAAATCCTGGCCATTGTGGGCGAGAACGGGTCTGGGAAGTCCACACTCGCCAAACTGCTCACCGGCATCCTGCTCGCCGACAAGGGCCATGTCAGGTGGGACGGCGCCGACCTAGCCGACGCCGATCCCGACTCCGTATGGTCACGGACCGCCCTCGTCCCGCAGAACTTCGCCTGCTGGCCGCTGCGAGCCCGCGAGAACATCACCCTCGGGCAGCCCAAGACCTTCGATGACGAACTGGTGTGTGAAGCCGTCGATGCAGTCGGCATGCGGGAAGCCGTCGAGAAGCTGCCCAAACAGCTCGACACCCTGCTCGCCCGCGAACTGTTCGGCGGAGCCGAGTTGTCCGGAGGACAGTGGCAACGGCTCGTGTGCGCCAGGGCTCTGTACCGCAGGACCCCCCTGCTGATCCTGGACGAGCCGACGTCGCAGATGGACCCCCGAGGCGAGCATCAGATTTTCCTGGAGATCAAGCGGATCGCCGCAGAGCGCATGACGATCGTGGTGACACACCAACTTGAGAACACCCGTCTCGCCGACCGAATCCTCGTTATGCACGAGGGACGCGTTATCGAGCAGGGCGGATACGACGAGCTTGCCCATGCCGGCGGTTTGTTCGCTGAGCTCGTTGCCCTCGCCAAGGACCGGTGAGCATCGGTCCCCGCACCAAAGCGTGCAGCGAACCCGGCCCCTCTGTACGTCGCCCCGAGACGTACAGAGGGGCCGTTCGTCGGCTGAGGCTGGTGAAGCCGTTGGCTGTGAGTGCTAGGGACTATGCAGCGAGGAGGAGCGGCTTCCGGAGAATCCCAGTGGGGTTCTGCACGTCATCAGGGTCGGCAGCATGCTGCCGACCCTTTCCCTTGCGAGTGATGACGACGTGACTCACATCTCGGGTGTCACGGAGGAAGGCTCCGGGCTTGCGTTGTCGATGTTCCCGGCGCACCTGTCCCCGTACGGCGGAGGAGTGGCTCCTGCGGTCCGCCGGGGTGGATCGTCCACAAGATTCTGTGGCCTGGTTGCCGCTGGGGGCTTTCCCGTTGTCATCTGAGTGAAGACCTGGTCCGCTTCAGCGAGCCGGAGCAGCATCGTTCCATACGGGCCTTGGAGGTAGCCCGTCCGGTGCCCGTGGCGGTGCAGTTCCAGCACGGCTTGTACCCCGGCGTCGACCTCCGGCACGTCATCCGGCGGGACGAGGGCGTGCAGTTCCTCCTCCCATTCCCAGCCCAGATCGCGGAGCACGGTCCGGGCCTCTTCCTGCTCCCACCCACTTCGCGCCACGAGGCCGTGGCGGGGGTCCGTTGCGAAGACCATGTCGGGGTTCGTCATCATTCCGCCACCTCCGTGACTCGTTCCGAGGGCTTCGGTTCTTCGGAGCTATCAGTTACCTGTGCAGGCCAGGCGGCGAGCTGGAAGCGCGCCGGACGATCTTCGTGCCGCCCGACTCGGCAGTCGTCTCCGGCCTTGCCCAGGGCCTTGTTCATCCGTGTGAGGAATCGGTCGTACTGCTCGTGCCAGATCACGGACGAGCCCGCGTCTGTGTACGCGTCCCCCCTTGCGAAGGCCAGGGCCGCGATCTCGTACGCCAGGCCCTCGTGCTTGGTCCAGCAGGGCGGGATGACGTCCTGGGGCTGCCAGGCGTACCGGCCGTTCAGCCAGCGGCACACGGCATCGAGCCACGCGGGCATCGGTTCGATCAACTCCGCTGGCAGGGCGCCGAGGTCCCATGGGGCGGGGCCGTCGACCACGGACTCCTCCGCGCTCCGCTCCGCGATGTACTCCAGGATCAGCGCGGGCGGCTCGGGGAACGGCTCGAAGGCGGAAAGGGCGTTGGTCATGCGGCAGCCGCTCCTTCACGGCCGGCCCACGCGGCGGCGTGAGCCTTGGCCTGGTTCTTCTTCTTCGCGTTTCGCCGGGTTCGCTCGGCTTCGTTGGCGGCTCGCAGGTCGCGCACGTGATCCTCGATGTCGGTCCACGACTCCCACGTCCACATGCCGTCGAGTCTGGTGATGACCGGCGGGAGGTTGTCCGCGAGGACCAGGGCATGGCCCTCGGGCAGGCCCCTGATCTCGTCTCCTCGCAAGACCGGTTCGAGCGCCATGTGAGTGGCGGTCGAGTGGCCGCCGCGGTCTCCGCCGGACGTGGTCTTCGTCGTGCGCTCGCGTTCGACCTGACCGGACAGGTCTGACATGTCCTTGAGGAAGTCGGGGTCCTTGTCCCCGCTGAAGACCACAACGTTGTTGGTGAAGGCGGCCAGCTCCTTCGCCGTGTCCTCACCGAAGCGGGCGCGGGCGGATGCCCAAGCCTGGAGTCCGTAGATGACGGTGATGCCACGGCCGCGGCCGTCGGCGACGCGTTGCCGCAAGCTGGGGATGGGCGCGATGTTCGGCGCCTCGTCCAAGGCGGCGAGCAGCGCGGGATCGAGTCGCCCGGCCGGGGAGGCGATGGCGTGAGCCTCCGCGAGGTCCAGCAGGTCTTCGGCTATTGCGGTGGTCAGCGGGGCGACGCTGTTCACCTCCGAGTCCTTGCCCAGCAAGTAGAGGGTGCCCCCGGCGTCGAGGAACGCGTCGAAATCCGTCGGGTCCTCGCCTTCGCCCTGGAGAGCGTTGACCACCGACTGGTGCATGAAGGGCTCAAGCGCCGCGTCGAGCGTGCTGGCGGTGTTGCCGACGGTGCGGCTGTCGCCGGAGGTCGCCGTGCGAAGCATGTCCGCCCAACCGGAGCCGGCGCCGGGGTGAGCATCGAGGATGCCGAGGGGGGCCGGGTCGGTGAGCTTGCGGCTCCACCGCAGTACCCAGTCCAGGGACGCGCCGTCGAGAGCGGCAGCGTGGAAGAAGGCGGCGAGGATCTTGGACGCCTGCCCCTTGTAAAAGGCGCTGCCCTCGCTGGACTGTGCCGCGCTGTTGGGAGTGCGCGAGCCTGCGACGAACGCCTTGGCCCTCATCATCGCGACTTCCGTTTCGGACGCGCCGTTGATTGGCGTCCACCGGAACTTCGGGAGGCTCGGAGCGATGTTCTGCGGGTCGAAGACCGCGACGGGGCGGCCGTCCCGTCGCCGGGCGTCGAGGGTCAATTCGACCAAGTCGGGCTTGGTCGAGGTGGCCAGGACCGGCCCGGCCCAGTTGCGGACGAGCGGTGCGAAGAACCGCAGGGTCTTTCCGCTGCCCATGGGGCCGATGACCCGGCATGCCTTGTCGGCGCGGGACCACAGCTCGACTCCCTTCGGGCGTTGCGAGGTGCCCAGCGAGTAGCCGAAATCGTGAGGATCGAGGGGGTGGTGCATGACGTGCTCCGGAACGAGGTGAGAGACGAGGAAGGGAGAGGTCAACGAGCGGCCGAGCCGTCTTTCGCGAAGCTCACTCCTGATGCGCGGGCCGGTCGGCCGTCGTCGCTGGTGAGGGAGGGGCGGATCTCGGTGGCCCGCAGGACCGCCTTGGCCGACAACTGGCGCTTCAGCTGTCCCTTGCTCGCGAATCCGGCGTTGCGTCGGCTCCGGTTCAGCAGGACCCAGACCGTGACCAGGGCCACCGCGCACACGACCGTCAGGGCGTACAGGGCCAGGGTGATTCCGCCGGGCATGATGTCCACTACTCGGCCCTCCGCGCGGCGCGGGCCGCCAGGTAGCGCATCCGCCGACCGCACAGCCGCGACAACGAAGCGTCGGGCCCGGCACAGCGCGGGGGCGCTGTGTGAAAGGCGCTGTGCAGGTCCTCGGCGGCTCGCCAGATGTGGGTGACGGCCGTGCGGACGCGGCCCCCGGCGGCGGAGTAGTCGCCGTGGTCCAGTACGACGGCCAGCGCCTTCGTACGTCGGGCGAGGTCGAGCGCTTCGGCGTGCAGCTGGTCGATGTCCTGTCGCGCCGCGTGCTCGTCGGCCGGGAGCGTGGTGTGGTCGGGGGTGATGCTCATGACGGGGGCGCGCTCCGAATCTGAGTGGAAGGGGTAGGCGGCGGAGAGGTGGCGGTGCCTGCTCATTCGGTGTCCGGGGAGGTGCTGGTCAGGTCGGTCATCGAGCCGGAGGAGAAGCACAGGTGCTGTTCGGCCTCGACCAGGAGGTGTTGGACGCCGGGATAGATGACTTCGCCGACCTTCCACAGTGCGATCCCGCGGCGCAGGCGCATGATGTGCTCCGCCGTCCAGGCCGGCAGGCCCAGCCGGGTCACCGTCGCTTCCGCCTCGGCCTTCTTCTGGCTGTAGATCACGATGGTGTCGGCCATCTTCAGGGCCGCTTGGGTCTCCGGGCTGTCATCAATGTCCGACAGGTGATGGACGATGAAGATGCAGGACAGGCCGTAGCCCCGTGCGAACTTGAGGAACTTCTCCAGCAGTGAGGCGAGTTGGGGTGTGCCGAGAATGTGCCAGGCTTCCTCGCAGACGAGGATGCGCTTGCGCTGGGTGTAGCGGCGGCAGCCGGATTCCGGGTTCGGGCCCAGCTCCCAGGCTCCGGAGTTCGCGTCGACCACGATGCGTTCGTGCTGTCCCGGCTCCGTCCCGCATTCGCACAGCGGGCGCAGCCACACCTCTTCGAGGAAGACGCTGATGACGGCGACGAGGATGGTCATGGCGACGCCGCCGGACGGGACCTTGGTCAGGTCGAAGACGATCATGTCGGCGTCGAGGTCCACGCCGAGGCTGGTCGGGCCGTCGAGCATGCCCGTAAGGTCCCCGGTTGCGTCTTGCTCGCTTCCGCAGAGCCGGTCCAGGACGTAGGACGCCTCCAGGCCGTCACCGAGGAGTTCGTCCCGCGTCCGCTGCTTGGCCGTCGCATCGGACTCCTCCGGGGACCGGAGTGCGGCGGCGACGTCGGCGAGGACCGGGGTGCGGCCGAGGTCGCCCGCCCGCTGGTGGGCCCGGCGGATCGCGATCCGCAGAGCAGAGCCGGCGAATTCGTCCAGGGCCTTGCCGAGCCCGAGTTCAACGATCGTGCGCACCAGCTCGACTTGCCGCTTGCCCGCGATGGCGGGGTCCATGGGATTGATGCACGAGGCGCCATGGCCACCGCCGGGGGCGAACTTCACCGGGGCCTTGCCGGTGAGCGAGCGGCCGAGCGCGGCCCACTCGCCTTCCTCGCGCTCCTTCTGCTCCTTGGTGTCGAGGACGACCACCTGTCGGCCGAGGCGGATCTGTCGCGCGGTGTACGTCTTGGTCAGGGCCGACTTCCCCCGGCCGGTGTCACCCATCACGATCATGTTGCCGCCGGGCAGGCCGTCGCCGAAGGCGCTGAAGGGGCAGTAGATGAACGCCTTGCCGGAGTAGAGTTCCCGGCCGATGATCGCGCCCGCAGTGCCAAGGGTCGGCGGTGCGATGGGCAGGTACAGGGCCTGGCTGGTGGTCGTCTCGGTGTAGAGGGGACGGCGCACCGTCTCGTGCATCGGGGACAGCGGGGCGAGGTCGAGCAGGTCAGTCACTTGATGCCTCCGGCGAGGGGGAGGGTCGTGGCGAAGGCGCGAGCGTGTTCGAGGTCGAGCCATTCGATCCGGAGGTGGGCGTTGCGGGCGCGGGAAGCGGTGGTGCGCTTCGTGCGCTCCAGTTCCCCGGCACTGCGCGAGGAGATGGTGATGTAGCCGACGACAGCGGAGCCGGCCGCGCCAGAGGAGGCCAGGGCCATGCCGCGTGATCCGGTGGCGCTGGCGGCAATCTGGTCGCGCGGGTCGATGTTCTTGCCGCGCTTACGGTCGCGGTCCATCTCGGCCTGGTTGTTCGTGTCTTCCGCGAGCATGCGCTCCACGGCTTTGTCGTTGGGTTCGAGCTGCTGCGTGATCGAGATTGTGCGGATGACGTCGGGCATCCCGATCAGCAGGGGCGACAGGAAGTCGGGGCCGACGGGGGTGGTGGGCCATCCGACGACGGCGGCCGTGGCGTGGTACCAGCTCTCGGTGGAGCCTGCCGCACGGGTGGCTAGGTGGGCGCCGTCGCGGACATCGACGTTGCGGGGGAAGGCGTGCGCCTGTGGGAGGTCGGTGTCCCAGATGGCGTGATCCGGGTCGTAGCTGTTGCGGATGAACGCGGTCATCCGGCCTTCGTCCAGGGGTGCAATCACGGAGAGGTCGGCGTCCTCGGCGCGGGACCACAGCTCATCCAGGTACGCGGCCATGGCGGCGGCGACTCCTTCGTCACCGGTTCCGCGGGCGGCACCCTCGGCCGCCAGGTCGCGGGTGAACTTCGCGTGGATGGTGATGTAGTAGCGGTGCTCCTCCGCAGAAGTGGACACGGCGTTGGCCAGCACGTCGTACGAGTCCTTCAGCCACTGCGGAGCGTCCGTCGTCGCGGCCGACTCGTCGCGCTGCGCGATGAACCGTTGGTGGGCGTAGGGGTCGGACTTCATCTGCCGGGCAAGGACCTGAATCCGCTTCACCGGGTGCTCTTCAACGTTGCCGAAGGCGTCCAGGAGTTCGCCCCAGCGCTCCAGGGCGACGACCTGTTCACCGACCTCCTTGCCGCCGAGGCCGGGCGAGGCGATCTCCAGGGTTGCCGTGACGCACCCAGCCTCCGGCTGGAGGACCACGACGGCCTGCTGTCCGCGGACCGTGACCGGCACCCACGTCATCCCGGTGACGCCCTCCGGCTCCGCCAGGGCGGTGTCCGGCGGGGTGCCGTCGTGGCGCACGCCGGCCTCGAAGGCCGGGGACACCCACACGCCGCCAGTCCGGCGGAGCGCCTTGCGGTGGTAGCGGTTGATCCGCCACCAGCGGTACAGCGTGCGTCGCTGGGACGTGCCCCTGGGCCGATACGGGGCGTACACGATGACCAGGGCGAGCAGGATCGGCAGGACGAGGCTCGTCGCGGCGATGGCCGTCACGCCGTTGAAGAGGTAGCCGAACAGGATGCCGGTGACGGCACCGCCACCAAGGACGACCTGTTCGCCGAGGTCGCGGCGGCCCACCAGCCCCGTGGGACGGTGCTTTCCGAACTGATACGTACGAGTCGACATGGAGGGTCACTGATCCTTGCTGGGGTTCGGTCGTCCGGGGGCCTGGCCGCCCGAGGGCCGCGGAGGCGGCGGGGGTGTGACGGAGGGCCCGGAGCCCGAGGTGGTTCCTGATGCGGACGAGGGGGAGGCGGGCGGCGTCGGACCGGCGGTTCCCCGGCCGGGCGACGGTGGCGAGGGCGGTTGAGCAGTGCTCGGTGCCCCGTTGGCTCCCGGTGGGCGTCCGGCCGACGCGTGGCCACCGGCCGAGGACCAGTCAGGGGAAGAGCTGACGACAGGGTCGGATGTCGCTCCCTGGGGACGAGCGGCGGCCGGTGCGCCGGACGTGCCGGCGGTGTCACCGCTGCCCTGTTGGCCTTCGGGCTGATCGGGCTTGCCGCCGCCTGCGGCGTCGGTGCCCTGCGCGCCCGGGGAACTGGTGGCCTTGTTCTTCGCCATGTCGACGCCGGCCTTCGCCACAGCGGCCCCGGCAGCAACCGGGTTGGCCGCAGCCGTTCCGCCGCCCATCTTGGCGCCAGCGGTCTTGGCCCCCGCGGTCTTGGAGCCGCCGCCGACCAAGCTGTCTTGCACGCGGGCGCCCATCGCCCGGTTGGCGTGCTGGGCAGGTCCGTCGACTGCGGCGGCCGGGCCGGAGGACTGGGCGGCCTTGCGGTCGTGGTGGAGCTGGGCCATCTCGTCGCCGAAGGCGGGCACCCACTTGTAGAGCGTGGCGGACGCGAAGACCGCCAGGAGCAGGATCAGCGCTCCGACCAAGATCTTGGAGACCGCATCGGACATGCTCCCCGAGGTGTCACTCAGGACCGCGCCGCCGAGGCCCAGCAGGGCGAACAGCACGGGCTTCGACAAGCCGACGGCGAAGAGGGCGCCGAACCACTTCTTGGACTTCCCCCAGAGATCGCGGTCAACCAGGCCCGCGTTGACGATGGGGCCCAGTGCGACAGCCACGTAGATGGCCGCGCTGCGGATCAGCAACTCGATCCACATCAACAAGGCACCGAACATCATGATGAGGTTGACGGTCAGCAGCTGACCCACACCCTCGGTGGGGTTCGCCGCCATGACCTTGAGGATGGTCCCCAAGAATGGCTTGAAGTTCGATGTCGCATAGGGCTCGAAGACGGCCGTGACCTCGTCAATAGCCTTCATCAGCAGCGCGATTGCGCCCGGCGTCATGGCGTTGACTACGAACTGAAGGAGCAGGAAGCCGATCGCCTCGGAGATCGCGGTGGTCACTGCGACTCCGCGGACCGCCCGCTTGGCCACGGCGATCAGCCACAGGGCGACGGTGAGCAGGCTGGAGGCGGCGAAGATGATCGCGTACTGCTTCAAGAAGCCGGGGCTCGTGAGGTCGATCTTCGTGGTGTTCTGAATCAGCTCCAGCATCTTGCGCAGGAACCAGATGTTGGCCTCGGTGAGCTTTTGGAGCAGGAAGCCCAGCGGGTCCTTGACGAAGTCGATGGCCGCCTTCGCCTCGCACACCATCGGTATGTAGCAGAAGGGGTTGGCCACCGCAGACGGCACGAAGATGAACCCGATGATCACGTTGACCATGGCCACCGCTTGGAGACGGCGGCGCCAGCGGCCCGGTGAGCCCCGCTCGATGGTCAGGAGACCGGGTGCGTCGTCACGCAGTCGCAGGCGCATTGCTGTCACCCCCCACGTCCGCGAAAGAGTCGGCAGGGTCTGCCTCCTGCATGGCCGGCGGTGAGGGCACGAGAGGTTCGGACGGGGTGACGGCCGTCGTCTTCCAGGTGCCGTCCTCCCAGACCAGATCCACGGTCATCCGCAGGTAGGCGACCTGCGGGCGCTGCGTCTCGTCCTTCCCGGCGACGCCGCCCGCCGACGCGGTCCACAGTTCGACGCTCGCGGCCTGGTCGGAGTACGAGATCGAGCGGGTGGCGAGCGCCGCGGTCCGCGTGATCAGTTCACTTCCGTCGGCGGCCTTGCCGTCGGTACCGACCCCGCGGTTCTCCATGACCAGGCGAGCCGTCGAGTCGGTGTCGGAGGTGACCGAGTGCAGCACGCTGGACGCAGCGGTGGCAGCCAGCATCCGGTGCCGCCAGCCCTCATCGGTGAAGAACCGGGGATCGCCGTAGAGCATGGTGGCGCTGACCGCAGCGGCGCGAGCGCCACGCTCACTGTGTCCGTACGGGGCCGGGAAGCCGCGCTGGTCCTCGGCGCCGCTCAGCACGGGGTCTTCTGCAGCGTCCGGAACGTAGTCGGAGAAGTCCCCCGGCACGTTGGATGCCTGCCGCACGTCGATCGGAGCGACCAGGCCGGTCGAGGCCGAACTGTCCTTCAACTTCCAGTCGTTCGACTCCCAGACCAGCGTGACCGTCACCGACTGGAAACCCGCCTTGGGTGTCGCGTGCCCGGCCGCGCTGCCGTGAACCGTCGTCGTCCACAGCCGGACCATCGCCCTATGCGAGTCGAAGCCCAGGACGTGAGCCGAGAGGACACCGGTACGTGCGATGGTCTTCTTGACGGAGACCTTGGAGGCGTCGCCTCGAAGGGAGCTGACCGCGTCACCGGCGGTGTGGTCGGCCTTCTTCGCTGCCGCACCGGCCGTTCCCTTGGCCGCCATGACCGACACCGCGCGGCGTCGCGCGTCCTTGTCCGTGAGGAACTGCGAACTACCGGACACCGTGGTGTAGTTGGCTGCCGCCGCCTTGGCCCCTGACCGCGTGTGCGGGTAGCCGACCGAGACGCCGTCCAGCTCGTGAACGCCCGCTTCGCTCGTCTGCGGAGTCGAGTGGGCGGGTGCTGACGCGGCGGGGGCGGAAGCGGGCGGGGTGCCCGTGACCATGCTGACGATCACCCCGGCCGCGGTGACCACTGCCGCCCCTGCGGCGGCGATTCCCCAGAGCTTCGCCGACGGTCGGCGCGCTCCGGTGGACTCGGGGGAGGAAACCTTCCTCCGTCGGGATCGGGACGTCATGGGTCACACACCCATGCCGTAGGTGATGGCGAAGATGGTGCCGAAGGAGGCGACGAGGAAGACGCAGGCCAGGCCACCGACCATCATGCCCTTGCCGCGCGAGCTGTCCATCGTGGAGTGGCCCTCACCGAACCAGCCCTTGGACTTGCCGACACCGGCCAGGAACGCACCGGCCCCGACGACGAGGACGACGGCTGCGATGACGCCGAGGATCACCTTCGCCGTGCCGCCGAGCTTCCCGAAGGGGCCCCAGTCGGGCTTCACACCGGACACGACGTCGGCTCCGGCGGCGAGCGTGGAGTGCAGAGAGGGATCGGCAGCGGCAGAAAGGAGGTTGTGCATGTGAGATCCTTTGGTGCTTGGGTAGTTTTGGTATGTTTTGGCATGATTAGCCGACGTGGCGCATCGCGATGATCTGGGGTTTCCAGTAGCTGAGCGGCTTGATCCGCACCTGAGCGCCGGTGTGCGGGGCCTCGATGACCTGGCCGTCGCCGATGTACATGCCGACGTGCTCAGGCCCAGCGCTGCCGGGAACGCTGAACAGCAGGTCGCCCGGAGCGAGTTGGGAAATGCTCTTGACGGCGGTCCCGGAGTGGACCTGGTCGTACGTGACCCGGGGAAGATTCACGCCTGCCGCGGACCAGGCCATTTTGGTGAGCGAGGAGCAGTCGCAGCCGCCCGCGCCCTTGTACGGGGAGGTGCAGGTGCCGCCCCACTGGTACCAGGTGCCCAGGGCCGTCTTCGCGGCGGCGATGGCGCGAGCGGCGCCCTTGCCGGCCGGGGCGTCAGGGCTGACGGCGTCCGCCCATTTCGAGGCCAGCGCACGGATGTTGCGTACGTAGTCGCGGGTCTCGGGGTACGGCGGGATACCGCCGTACTTGATCACGGCGCCGCCGCCCGCGTTGTACGCGGCCAACATGTTGTCCGTTGAGTCGCCCGGCACCTTCTTGACCTCTTTGGCCAAGGTGCAGTCGTACGCGGCCTGCGCGGCGATGGCGTCGGCCGGGTTCCGGACGTCCTTGATCCCGTCCCCGTCGCCGTCGACACCGTGAGCGGCCCAGGTCTCAGGGGTGAACTGCGCAATGCCCTGCGCGATCGGGTTGCCGTCCTTGTCCTTGGACTCTGCTTTCGGGTTGAAGCTCGACTCCTGGTAGAGCTGAGCTGCCAAGAGCGAGGCCGTGACCTGCGGGCACTCGCCAGCGTGCTTGTTGATCAACTCGCGGACCCAGCCCGGTACCGGCGCGTCCGTCTTGATGCCGCCGCCGGGGCCGGTTTCCTGTGCGGAAGCGCTGTCGGCCCCGCCGAACGTGGTCAGCATGGCGACACCGCCGATCAGCCCGGCCGTGACGAGTCCCAGGCCAACTTGCGTGCCCTTGTTCATCGCGGCCGTCACGCCCAGGGCAAGGCGGTGACGCGCCAGCCCTTGGAGGTGTGTTCCAGGCGGAGCACGAGCTGTTCGCTGCTGCTTCGCGCGTGCCCGGACTTCGGGGTGGTCGTGAGGGTGTAGCTCACGCGGACGAGAGCGGAGGAGGCCGTCACGGCGGGTGCGCCGTCGGGGATGGCCGCTGACGTGATCTTGGCCGTCTGGTGCGCCTTTTCGGCCCGCAGGGCGGCCCATGCGGCGTCCTGGCTTGGACGCTTCTGTGCCAGAACGCCCGCCAGGTCCCCAGACGCGAGCCGGGCGGCCCGAGCGCCGGCGTCCGCGTATGAGTTGTCGGCTCCGTCGCGGGCGTCGTGCTCCGCGTAGGCCGCGGTGAAGGCGCGCGCCGTCCGCTCAACGTCGCTGGGGAGAGCGGTAGTTGCTGAAGTCTCTGTGGCGTTCGTGCTCGGTGAGGCTGTATCCGGGATGCCCGCCGACACAGAGTGTGGCTGCGCTGCCGATGCCGAGGTGTCGGGCTTGCCGCTGTTCGAGCTGGAGCAGCCGGACGACAGGAGGACCAGTGACCCAGCTACGCCTATTGCGGTTGATATGGGTATGAAACGGGTGGATCGAGGCATGCGGGGACCACAACCTTGGTGCAGGAGATTTCAGGAAGTGCGAGCGGCGCGGCCCCGCGGGGGCTGGGGGCCGCGCCGCTCCTTCGCAGGAGGGGGAATCCTGCTGCGGGCTCTACCGGCGATTGCCGGAGGATTTGAGAATCAGGCTGGAGCGTGTGTATCTCTCGACCTGTCTCTTCTGCGGAAGAGTTCGATCGCGTATCGCGTCAGGTCGGATTCCGGATTCGGTTTCAGCTCACGTACTTGTGCGTGATTGCTGAGCCGGGAGCGTTACTCATATCAAGGTCATCAGCCCCTTGCGTGATTCGAGGGAGATCGCGAATAGACCTCCGCGGCCTGAAAGTGCCTTGTGGCGTTGGCCGTGCCTGAATCCTTGCAGGGGTTCGCGGACAACTCGAATCAGCAAAAAAGCCGGAACTTAATTCCTGGAATTAAGTTCCGGCTTTCGCGGTGGAGGGGGTCGCGGCCCTATATGGAATGCTGATGAAGGTGCTCGATCGCCACGCCGAGCCACGGCGCGGCCGGGCCGGAGAGGAGCAGGGGCGCGCACACGCTGTACGAGAGCACGACCGCAGACGGCTTAGCGGCGATTCCAGACAGAAGCGCGTGGTCGAACGGCAGCCAATCATTGGTTCCCACCGGCAGGAGCCGCACGCCGACCGAGGTGAGCACCACTCGCGCCGCGGTGTGATCGCGCCACTGCGGAAGGGCGGAGTCCTCCGCCTCTTGACGCCGACGGGCGTCGAGGCGGCCGTTGGTCACCCACCGCCGGCCGAAGGTCGGGTGATCCTCGAAGTACCCATTCGTCGAGGACGGGTAGTCGACCTCCGTCCCGTAGAAGCGGGCGGCTGAGCACTGCGCGTCTGCGAAGGCGACTTCCCCGTCCGCAAGAGGAGGACCGTCCACTGGGACCGGCGTAAGTTCGCCGCCGCCCTGGAGGTGAAGCGCGAGTGCGGTGGCCGCCTGCGCGGCATCGGGCCGGGTCGTGTCCTGCCCCCGGTTTCGTCGGCGAAGCCACATGGTGGTCGTTCCTTCCTGATCAAGCGGGCTGCCCGGGGCCTCTATGGGGAGAACCAGAGTCCCCGGGCAGTCATGCGATGAGATCACCAGAGCGCACTGGAGGCGTCGGCGGGTGCCCGGCCTGCTGCCTCTTCCTCCTGCTTCAACCGAGCCAGCAGCACGCCCATGCGGTCGTTTCCGATCCGCTGATGTGCCCGGACGGCCTCCTTCACTGCGTCACGGCTGATCCGTCCCGCCTTCTCGGAAGCGGCCCGTGCGATCGGGAGCAGATCCTCCAGCCACTCGTCATCGGCCTCCCGGCCCTGCGGGCATTCCGTGTCGTCCGGGACGGATGGCTTTTCTCCGTCCGCAGGGGTGCGGACCGCCGTGGGCCCAGAGGGTTCGGCGCCTGCCGGAACTGCTGTGGTCGGCGTGTGGTCCGCAGGTCCACCGCTCGGTCCGTCCGCAGTCCTGCCTCCCGTCTCCTCTTCGTCCGCTTCTGCGGACGGGTGGGCCGCGGCGCCGTCCGTACGCGGTTCTTCCTCGGGCTGAGTCTCGGCTTTCCGCAGGTCAACGGTTGCGGCGGCGGTGTCCTGCCGTGCGGACGGACCGCCCGTCAACGGCCGTGGAGGCATCGGCGCCGGGGCTTCCAGTGGATGAGGACTCGGCCGGACTGCGACGCGTTCGAGCGTCGGAGTCTGTTCGCGGACCGGTCCGGGACCAATGTCAGCCCCGTCCGGGACCGCCCGCTCAGCCGTCCGCGCCATCAGGATGTAGAGGTGGACCGAGCCCGCCAGCGCGAGGGGCGCGAGCATCGACAGCACACCGACGACGCTGTCCGTAAGGTGCAGCGCGGACCGTCCGGCCTGCGGAGAATCGTTCAACGTGATTGCGTGCAGAGCGTTCGCGCCGAGGCTCGCCCCGGTCGCCGCGAGGAACAAGAACCAGGCGTAAAACCGCGCGGCGAACCGCTGGTGCCGAAGGAGCACGATCGCCCGCACGCCGTAGGCAATGAACCCGTCGATGAACACCGGGAACAGGTAGGACAAGATCTCCCTGGCGTGGATCGCGAGGGCGATCTGACGCAGTGCGTCGTACGAGAAGGCGAAGCCGGCCGCGCCGAGCAGGATGATCGCACTGCGGTCCCAGGCCGTCATTCCGCGCAGGCTGTAGCCCACTTGCCGTTCGGTCCTCGCCGCCGTGTCTATGTGCGCGTGTGACATCAGAGGTTGCCCCCGTCGCGCGGGTTGATGTCCTGCCAGGCAGGGGTCTGCGAGAGCAGCTGTCCGAGCTGTTCCAAGGACGTCACCTCGTACACGTGCTGACTCGGGCAGCTCACGCACGAAATCCGCAGCAGGATGCGTTCCGTGCCGCCCTGGTCCGTGTAGTACAGCTCCAGGTGCTGACCCCCGGTCGTGTCGAGAGACGCGAAGGCTTGCAGGTGTTCCTCGAAGCTGAGGAGTCCCAGCACTTCCCAGTCGAGCGTGACTGCGGCGTCCCCCAGGAGGGTGCGTGCGTACTTCGACGCTGCGGTGATCGACCTCGGCCCCCAGGTGCGGAACGCGGCCTCCCGAGCGGTCTTGCGTCGCTCCTCTGCGGTGGTGAGGTGCTTGGCCGCAGCGAACATGATCGGGTGGCTCATCGGGGGCCTTCCAGAAGATCGATGATGCGGAGTGCGGTGCCGTCGCCGGGCTCATTGGCGAGGTGGAGAAGGACGTCCGCGTGGCACGGAGCATCAAGAGGGCATGTGCACATCAGATCGAGCCCCCGCAGCGCTCGGGCGAAGCGCGCGGCGTAGTGGCGGCCTACCGGGCCTCGGAGCGTGGCCGCGAAGAGATCCACCGACTCCGCAGCGCTCAGGGGAGGACCGAGCGGGGACCGGGCCCCGGCCGTGAACGGGTTCGCATACCGGCTGCGAGGACCGACGTAGGCACAGGCTGTGGGCAGTGCTGCGGCATCGCGGGATGCTCCGCGAAGGCGGACGGGCATCACGCCGCCCTCCCGCCGCGGCGCCGGTCGGCACCGATCATCGGCACGAGGGTCGTGACCATCTCCGCCAGGCGACTTGCCACGCGCGCCCCGGCGAAGTCGGTCAGGTCCGGCCCATTCTCATCGCGAGCTGGAAGGTTGGACGTGATGATCGTCGGCAAACAGTGGTTGTACCTGTAGTTGATCAGCCGGTACGTGATCTCTTCGGTCCATTCCGAGGTCTTCGCCGTACCGAGGTCATCGAGGAACAGGTACTGAACCCGGCTGAGTCGTTGCAGCTCGTATTCCGCGGCGCCCATGACCTGTGAAGGGCGCAGGTTGCCGTACATGTCCGCCGAGTTCACGGCGATCAGCTCGAACCGGTCCGGTGCGCCGGCCGCGATCCTCCGCAAGGCCCCGTATGCCTGGTGCGTCTTGCCCGTCCCCGTGAGGCCGGTGAGGAGCAGAGCACCAGCGGCGGCGTTGTCCGCGAGTGCGCGGTCGGCCCACTTGATGACCTCCGCCAGCGTGGCCTCAGCGTCACGGAACCGGGGAGGGGTTGCCTTCTGCCAGCGGCTCAGTGCGTAGTCGGCCCGAGCCCGGCAGTGCCACTCGCGGTCTCCGGGGTTCTCTTCCGGGGCCTCGTCGGCGGGGTCGACATCCGGCACGACCTGAAGTCCTTTCGCAGCGAGTATTCGTTCCATGGCGCGCATTGACCTGGCGCTGCCCGCGCGTTCCGGCTCTGCCATGATCAAAATCCGTTCTGGTAAGCGCTGGGGGCAGCGGTGTTCTGAAAGGGAATCCCGCCTCCGGACTGCCGACGCAACGGCACGACATTCCCTTGGGAGGCTGCTGCGGAAGCGTGCGAGGGCAGATCCGCCCAGATGCGCAGCAGGTAGCGGGCAGACTGTGGCGGGCGGTCGGCGTTCCACCGCCGCGCCACCATCTCGACCAGCCGTTCATTTCCCCAGCGTGCTGCGAGAGCTGTTACCCGATCCCATTCGGATTCGGTCAGTCGCCAGCCGACAAGCATTCCAGCGCTTGTTATGGCTGTTACCAGGTCCTTGGCTCCGTCCGGAACCTTCACCGAGTCCTGCTTGGCGGTGGTGTTCTCTCGGCGCGATCCCAGCAAGCTAGCTTGCTCTTTGGTGGTGGTAATACTCCCTACGGGAGTATTACCACCACGCACGCGCGAGGAAGAAACTTCCGAATCTGCGTGCTGAAACTTCCCACTTCCGGCTTCCAAGGCGGAGTTTTGGGAAGGAACTTCCTGGACCTTCTCTCCCGATTCTGACTCTTCAGGGCGCAGAGTAGGAAGTTCCTTCTCTGAACCGGTGCGGTCCGCAGCGGTCCCGCTGCACAGTAGTATTGAGTAGGTATTCGGGTTGGAAGCTCCCCCTCCCCGCTCGTGACTGAGTTCCCCGAGCCTTTCCAGCTCTCCGAGGCACTTCGTTATCGAGCGAGGCGTGAGACGAGTAAGCGTGGATATTTCGTCCAAGGTTAGCGTTGCCTTGCCGTCGTCGTCCGCCTCGCGGGCCAGCGCCAGCATGACGAGGCGCGAGCCCCTGCACGACTTTGATTGTGACCAGATCAGTTCGGTCGCTATGTCGCTCATCACTGCTCACCGCCGACTATCGCTATGCGACGGCGGAGGGAAAGGCCAAAAGAGTGGTCGTCCTCCGGGATGTAGCCGTCCTGATGCGGCTCCGGGGTGAGGTACAGCGTTTCGGTAGGGAGGTAGAAATCGTGGGCGAGACGCCAGTCGGCGGCCTTGCCGAAACTGCGCCTGACCATGCACGCCACTTCTTCTTCGGTCCTGCGGTCGATGAGCATGCGGTAGAAGTCCGATTCGAAGAGGTGGGTAACAGACCGGCGCTCGGGATAGACCCGCACGAGTACGGCTGTAGGTGCAATTTCTCGGATCGCGGCACTGATATTCGTGTGCCGAAATCCGGAGTGGCTGTTCTGAAGCATGGGGAGAACTCCCGTGAACGCAGGGTCCGCCGTGCGGAGGAATCGTTTCCTCGGGAGCGGCGTCAGGCCGCATCGGCGACGACGCGGAGCGGGGGCGTGCCCTGCCCCGCCTGCGACTTTCGGTAGCGACGGGCGAGTTTCAGCAGATACTCGTGCGTTACGCCGAGCCCGCGAGCGACAGCGGCAGCGTCCAGCGAGGGATCAGTGGCGAAGCGCGCAATCACGGCGTCCCGGGCGGTCTTGCTCAGTACCGCGGTGCACCCTTGAAGCGCGCCTTCTACAGCCTTCTCGTTGACTCGCTCTTGCCATGCCCGCCGCAGCTCTGAACGCTCCGAGGCCAGAAGGCCGCCCCGGATTCCAAACTCGTCGTCATCCTTCAGGGATTCCACCAGGCACCGGGCAGCGACGGCCAACGGGCATGACGCGCAGAGATTACGTGGACGGTTGAGGTGAATTCCCAACTTGGCTTTCACCAAGTCCGGGTCTTCGCGTGGACCGTCACAGAGAGGGACGAAAATGTTGATGTCCTGGTTGGCGCATCGGGCGGATTCCGCCCAGTGCTTGCCTGGAGCCTTCTTTGACTCCTCTATGAGGGGCAGCCAATTTCCCTGGCGTGCAGCCTCGATGAGGCTGAATATGTCAGTGCTCATTTGTATCTCGCGATGTTCACGGCGCCGCTTATTGTTGCAATCGGGCGCGAGAGGAGATCAGGAACGCTTACGAGAGCGCTTGGAAGGCTGAAGCGTCATCAGCGCCGACTCGTCATCCTTCTGAGCCTTTGCGCCAGGGCTGACGAAATGCATATCGGAAATCGCCTGGAGGTCGTCTTCCGCGAACTGAACGTACCTTCCGAGCTTCCGGTGTGGGAGCGTTGATATGCGCTCACGGAGCCACTTCTCCGGAATGTTCAGCCGTTCAGCGGCCTCGCTGTATCCGATGTGCAGACGCTTGTCGCGGGAGTCCGTAGTCCGATTGCCCAACAGGGCATCCAGAGCGCCGACTTGAGCCAAGAGGTCGACCACGGCCGCGAGTCCCTGCAAGTCGAGAGCCGGTCCAGCGTTCGCCGGTGCCACGGCCGCCATCACGCTTCCAGCCCGCACAGCTCAGCCGTCCGCAGATCGAAGGCATGGCCGCCGGAGGCTGCCCATCCGGCATGAGGGAACGAGCGGATGATCCACCGGGCGATGGTGAGCGCCTTCGCCCGAGGCACACGAAGGGTGCATCCTCGGTCGTTCACAGCGGTGAGCCCGAGGTGGGGCCACAGGGTCTGAGGGCCCTGGAGGCGCACCTGTACGACAGCGGCCTCGGGCAGCATGGATGCCAGTTGCGCGGCCAGCCGCTCGGCCGGGCCCGAAGCGATCTCCGGCTTCGGGTTGCAGTCCGTAGTAGGGGACATGCGACACTCCTTCATGAAGTACGCCGCTCCGTCGTGCCGTGCGAAAGGACACGGAGTGGCCGTTCGAGTGACCAGCGCCCCTGTCGGGAGCCGCGGATCACGAGCTGTCTGGCGTCCGAGAGGTGCGAACTCTCGGACGCCGATGGCGTTTTGAGGGGGAAGAGCCGCGCCTGAGTGATGCGCAGCTTCCCCTCTCCACCAGACCGGTCCACGATGGGAACCGCAGGTGGGCGAAGGTCGAGAGGGGTGCGAACCCGCTCGTTTTTCGCTAAGCTGAAGCTATCTTGGTTCGCACGAAAAGTCAACAGCCCGAGGTTTCCTCGGTTCATACAAAAACGAGGTCCGATGCCAGCTCGCCGTTTCGACAGAGAACGTGTGCGCGCGGTACGTCGAGCCGCGGACGTCTCGCAGGCCGACGTGGGGTCCGGCGTCGATGCTGCGGACTCGACGGTGGCGGGGTGGGAGTCGGGAGCGACGACACCCGATCAAGAGAAGCTGCCTGCTCTTGCCAAAGTGCTCAATCGGCCGCTGGACGACCTCTTCCCGCGCGACGGCTTGCCCGATTTGGCCGACCTGCGATGTGACGCCGGCCTCTACCGGTACGAGACGAAGGCGATCATCGGGACCAAGAGCGACGGGCCTGTGGCCGGAGCCGAACAGGGCGTCCGACGGCTCAAGGATCGGTACATCCCTCTCCTGGCGGCTGCCTACGGGGTGACCGAGGAGGAGTTGAAGCGCGCCCAGGATCGGTCTTTCGGAGAGGCCGACGAAGACGCCGCCGAGGCCGAGAAGGTGCCGGAGACGCTGGCCGAGAAGATCACTCTCCTACTGGAGCGCTCCTATCCGGGCCGAACCGCGCCAGGGGACCAAGAGATCGCGGACTCGGTGAACGCCTACGCGGGCTCCCAGGTCACCTCAGCCGAGGACATCGAGGCCCTGCGGACGGGTGAGGACGACGCACCGGTGCCCGTGGTCCTCGAAGGTCTGGCTCGGTTCTTCGACGTCTCCAAGCTGTACTTCGAGCCGAACGACGCCGTCGCTCGGCAGGTCTACGAAGGGCTCCGCCTCATGCAGGCGGCCAAGGAGGGCAAGGTGGGCCGAGTCCGAGCCCGCGGGATGAGCGCCGAGGGCCTGCCGGCCGATGTCCTCTCGATCCTGAACGACCTCGCCAGCGAACTGGACAAGAAGGCCGATCCAGGCACCGACAACTAGTGCCCTGTTTCCCGGACCCGCGAGGGCCAGGGAAACAGGGCACCAGCGTGCGGTTCCTACTGCCCCGTGCTGTTCGGCTCGTGGCGCAGACCGGAGGCGAACACGGCTCGGACTCCGCTCAGCGCGGAGAGATCCCCAAGCGGGTCACCGTCCACCAGGAGGAGATCCGCGCGGTAGCCGGGAGCGACCTTCCCCGTGACGTCGCCCAGGCCCAGTGCAGCGGCAGCTTGCGACGTCGCCATGTCGATGATCGAGGCGTTCGACAGACCCAGGTGCGAGTAGAACGACAGGGCCTGATCAAGTCCGTCGAAGCCGGCGCGCTGCACGCCTGCGTCCGTCCCCGCGATCAGGCGGACTCCGGCCTCGGCCATCTGCCGCACCAGATCGAACATCGCGTTGGCGCGGTCCTCGCCGAAGAAGCGCGGGAGCATCTGCCAGTGCGGGCTTACGGCTGGGCAGACGGTGATGTCCTTCGCGATGATCTGCTGGACCACGTCGGGCCGGAAGTCCAGGCCATCGCTCGACATCCAGGTGCAGTGCTCGATGGTGTCGACGCCCGCCTCGACAGCTGTGGCGATGCCGTCGGCACCGTGGGCATGGGCCGCGACAGGCACGCCCGCCTTGTGGGCTTCGTCTACCAGAGCGGCCAGTTCCTCCGCCGTGAACTGCGACTGGTGGCTCTTGGGACCGTCCTTCGTCAGACCACCACCGGTGACCATCGCCTTGATGACCCCGGCCCCGGCCGCGAGGTTGCGCCGTACGAGGTCGCGGATCTCGGCCTCGCCGGAAACTTCGCCGCCGAGGAAGTGACAGTGTCCGCCCACGGTGGTCGCCGGGGTGGCCGCGGAGACGATCCTCGGTCCCGGTGTACGACGATCGTTGATCTCGGCAGCCAGGCGAAGCGCCAGCCCGGCGCGGTCACCGAGATCGCGGACAGTGGTGACGCCACTGCGCAGAAGCTGTTCGCCACGACGCCGCATGTCCTCGAACAGAGCCTCGTCCGTCGAGCCCTGGAGGGTGGACACCGGATCAGGCCCGCCATCGAAAGCCAGGTGAACGTGCGCGTCGATGAGCCCCGGCAGGACGGTTCCGCCGAACTCGAATCGGGGCACGTCGGCCCCGGCCCGCTCCTCGATCTCCTTGCGCGGCCCGACGGCAGAGATCGACTCGCCCTCGATGAGAACGGCGCCGTCTTCCAGGTAGGTCCCCGAGCCGACGAGCACTCGTCCACCAGTAATCAGCATCGTGACTCCTTGATCTTGCGTGGCTATGCGGCTGCGCGCAGTTCGTCGGATACCGCAATCAGTTGTTTCACATCTGACTCGCGGTCGCTGCCCAGCGCCATCGCAAGGGGAACCGCGCGGCGGGGCGCGGGGACACCTTTTTCGATCCGGGCAGAGGCCCGGCGGAGCCGGGCGGCAAGCTCGGCGGAGTCGATGTTGAGGACTGTGCTGTCGTCACCCTCGTCCAGCAGGTAGGGGCTGATGTCCACTAGGCCGTCGCGGCACTCCACGATGCGGCGGTGGTAGCGCCGGTGCACGCCACGGGCTCGCCACCGGTCCAACGCGGCCGAGGACGCCGGCCTCAGCACGTTGTCCGGGTACGCCTCCGCCAGCAGCTCCCACAACGGTGCAAGACGGCGGTGATCGCGCCGGTGCTGGAGCCAGAGGCGCAGAGACGAGATACGGGTTCGGGCTCCGGAGTACGTGATGCCCGCCGCGAACAGCAGAACGGACGCCACCAAGAGGAAGGCGATGGCTGCCATCAGCGGTTCAGACACCGCTACGTCGGCAGCGCGAACGGCGACGATGACGGCGCGGATCGCGCAGGCCACCGCCATTGCTCCCAGACCTACGGCGGCCATCCAGAGCCCGGTGGAGTGCGGGCGCCGGGACATGCGGGCGTAGCTGCGAGTCCACCGGCACGCCATGCCGAGCGCGTACATCAGGTACAGGCCAGCGCCGCCGTAGAAGAACGCGATCTGCGGAATCGTCATGTCGGCCGTGCTGAAGGAGCCGGCGAATACGTCGCGCGGCACCGACTCGGCAGCCACAGTGATCGCCACCGCGACGACCGCAACAACGACGGCTTCCTTACGGGCCCTGCGCCGGCCCGCATCCTCGTCGGCGGCGGAGTAGAGGTAGAAGCACATCAGGAAGTACACCGCGAGAAGCAGCAGCACGTTCTGGATCAGCTTCGCCGTCCCATGGCCGGCGACGGTGTCGACGCCGGACGCGCCGCCGGGCATCGCTACGGGGTACGAGAGCCCGGCGCAGAGCAGGCAGAGGGTGACCGAGCGAAGAGGTGCGTCATGCGGGCTTCGCTTCCACTGGTAGAGCTTCCAGACCAGTGCGGCCAGGAGCCCCAGGAGCAGGAGTTCCACGTCTTACAGCCATCCTCGCCGGTCGCCGAGAGCTGCTTCGACCCGTCGCAGAGCGGGGTCATCAGCCGGAGGAGTGGAGCTTGCGAGCAGAGCCGACCACTCCAGGATGATCGTGGCCACGAGCTCGACGGAGCACTCCTCGCCGTCGTCGTACGAGCAGCGCTGGGCGACACGCTTGATCGACTCGGTACCGAAGACCGGCATCAGGGTGGCCCACCCCTCCACGTCGACGGCCGCCGCCTCTTCATCAGGCTCGGTATCCGGCGTGTCCGTCTCCACCTTGCCGGAGGCGTCCCCGGCAGCCTCCTCGTTCTCCGCCACGAGGATGTGCCCGACCTCGTGCAGGATGATGTGCTCCTGGTGCAGGCGGGTTGTCTCCTGCTGGTACAGAATCACGTCGTAGGTGTCGTACTCCGCCCACATGCCCGAGGGGCCGGGCTTGGGCAGCGGGGCCTCGCGCAGGAACAGAGGACGCCCGCGCCGTCGGCTCAGGGCCTGGCAGAGTTCGTCAACGTCAAGCGGGGGCGTGACCCCGAGGTCTTGCAGCTCGCGGCGTATCAGGCGATGCAGATCCTTCTCCACCGTCCGGGCCCCGGCCGGGCGCCAGCGCCCGAAGCGTCGGCGGCTGGCTCGGCCTTGAGCAGGAATCTTGGACTCCGCCGCGTCTCGACCACTCTTATCCGACCACACTGAGTAATCCCTCCAACCGGCAGGTGATGGCTCCCACGAGCCGGGCGACACCGCGCCCAAGTCGATGACGTCCGGTTCCCGGTGCCGGAAAGGACCGCAGCCGGATGAGCCTGCGCTCCACCAAGCACCTCGTAGAGGTTGTGGGATGCCGTGGCATCCAGGGGCCTCTTGCCTACTCGGCAGTCACGTACGCGAACGCGCACGGAGACCCGAGCGGGCGGCCCCGTGGAGCTTCCGGGAACCACTTTGGACAGTACGTGACGCTTCCGACAGGACATGGCCTAAAAGTCATGATCGATTCATGCAGTCCGCAGGTAACTGCGAGCGTCGAAAGCGGCTCAAAGCGACCATGTTCAATGTCGTACAACACCTTGAGCTGTGGCTTTATGTTCTGGCGTGAACGGGTCAACCTTCGCGAGACGTCGGTGGCTCCGTTATTAATCCGATACTTTTGTTGGTGGGAGCTCTTTCGCAAACAGTTGCTAAGCGGACAAAAGATCTGCCCAGAGGGTTTGTGGTGGCGGTCACTTTGGGGCAGTTCGGGCAACTAGCGCGTTTACGCTTTCAGCCATGTCGAACGCGATATCCGTCCAGCCGGACAGCTACCTGGAGTTCTGGAACGAGTACCACCTGTGCACGTTGACTACGATACGCCCCGATGGTCGACCGCATGTCGTGCCCGTTGGCGTGACCGTGGATGCTTCCGCTGGAGTGGCCCGAGTTATTACCCGCAAATCCAGTCGCAAAGTAGCCAACATCCTTGCGTGGGGCAGTGAAGCTCGCGTGGCTGTATGTCAGGTCGACGGTGGCCGCTGGGCCACGCTCGAAGGCGTGGCGGAGGTGTGCACCGACGAGGCGATTGTCCAAGATGCCGTTGCTCGTTACGGAGAGCGATACGGACGTACGCCGGCCCCGGACCCTGAGCGTGTGGTCATCAGGATCGCGATTGAACGAAGCATGGGGCAGACCCTCCCGGCACGCCCTCGTCCGTCCGTAGCGGCCGAGTAAGCCCGGTTGCCTTCTTCTCTCCGACGGCGCTGCCAGTGACGGGGGCTTCACGGGCATCGCCGACGGGGATGAGGCGGCAGGGGCGCGCCATCAGGCACGAGCACCTGGTTCGTGGGGGCGGTGCCGATCTGACCGCCGGTGTACCTATCCGCGAGGGGGCGGCGGACGCTTGACGACATACAACAAGGCCCCGATCCGAAGATCGGGGCCTTAGCTGTGGCTGGGGCCGGGGTCGAACCGGCGACCTATCGCTTTTCAGGCGATCGCTCGTACCAACTGAGCTACCCAGCCACGAAGTTCACGAGGAACTTCAGCGGTCCTGACGGGATTTGAACCCGCGGCCTCCACCTTGACAGGGTGGCGAGCACTCCAAACTGCTCCACAGGACCTTGCACATCGCGCATTCGGCTAAAGGGTACGCAATGGTGGGGATTGGTTCCGGCGCTGGCGCCCGAACCGAGTGCTGACTATACCCGACGAAGACCGACGAGCTGAAATGGGTATTTTGCCCGCTTCGCGGGTGCTGCACTGCTCGCCGGGGTTCGTCTGCCTGGACAGTTCACCCGCTACTTGGCCGTGCACCCCGCACCCCGCACCCCCTCCGAGGGGGTGCGGGAAGGCCCCACGGCCGTCACGCAGCCAGGGTGGACGCGGGCAGCGGTGCGTCCGGGTTCATGGCCCAGTCGACCGCAGCGACGACTTCGTCATCCAAGGCGTCGAGCAGGTGGCCATAACGGTCGACGGTCGTGGTGATGGACTCGTGCCCGAGGCGGCCCTGAATGGCTGGGAGCGGAACCTTCGCGGCGATGAGCCAGGAAGCATGCGAGTGCCGTAGGTCGTGCACGCGTGGGGCCTTGGTGAGCCCATCGGCGCGAGCGCCTTCGATCGCGGGGTGCCAGCGCAGGCTACGGAAGGTCCAGGTGTCCCAGTGCCCGCCCTTCGGCCCCGTGAAGAGGAGATCGTTGGGAGTGATGCCCTTGGCCCGCCTTCGGAGCATCTGGTCCAGGTTGCTGGTGATCACTATGGTCCGGCGAGCCTTCTTGGTCTTGGGGGCACCGAGGTAGGCCGCGCCGTCCTCGTCCCGCTTCCAGCCTCGCTGGATGCGGATCGCGGGCCGACCGTTGCGGCGCACGAGGTCCCGAGGCTGGAGCGCGGTGATCTCTCCCCAGCGGGCGCCGGTCTCGGCAAGAGCGTCGGCGAGTTCGCGAGCATCCTGGTCGACCAGGTGAGTGCGCAACAGTGCCCACTCGTCACGTTCGAGAAAGACCATTTCGTCTTCGACCCCGTCGTCCTTACGGGGGAGCCGGGTGCCTGCGCACGGGTTCTTCGTCCGCAGGGGCGGGTTCCGCTCCACCGCGCTTTGGCAGATGCCGGAGAGCAACCCGTGGACGTTGCGGATGGTCTTGGGGCTGAGTTTGCGGCGCTTGGTGCCTTCCGGGTCATGAGGCGCCGGCCGCCCGGCCTCCAAGTCGTTGACCCAGGTGCGTATGAGGTCTGAGGTGAGCCCGCCCTCCCCATCGCGCATCGAATAGCTGCGGAACCACGGGGAGAGCTTCTGGTGGACCAGCTTGCGGTACTCGGCCTTGGTGTCGCCCTGAACTCCGGTGAGCTGATCGATGTAGCGAAGCGCGAAGGGCTCGAAGAGTTCACCGGGTTGGCGTACGTCCTCGACGAAGCCGTGCCCGCGCACCCACCCCGGCGGCCACTGCTGGCCGTGGCCGTTCACCAGGTCCTTGAAGCGCTCGGCGGCCGTCTCGTCCTCGAAGACCTCCGATTCCTGCTTCCCGCCCCGTGCCCCGCCAGCACGCCACATCACCGTGTGGCTGACCGTGCCGTCGCTCTTTGCTCGCTGCTTGATGTACGCCATGCAGCGCACCGTAAATCAGATCGGTGCTGACACGGTGCTGACGTTATAGACACAAAGAGTCCCCCTGACCGGCGTTTCCGCTGGTCAGGGGGACAATGATCAAGGTGCCCCCAACGGGATTCGAACCCGTGCTACCGCCTTGAAAGGGCGGCGTCCTGGGCCACTAGACGATGAGGGCTGGTGGCCACCTTGGCGTCGTTACCGGCGCCGTCGGGGACGTGAGAAGCATATGGGATGGGAGGACCGTTCGCCAAAACGGTTTAGCCGGCGCCGCCGGAAGGGCCCCTGCCCGGGCCCGAACGGGCGCCGGACGAAGGGCCGGAGACCGGGTGGATCAGCGGGATGACGGGCGCCCGGACGGGCCGCGCGGCGACCGGCCGGACGGGTGAGGCGGGCCGGACGGCGCCGGGGTGGCGCCGGGTCGGTTCTCGCGGGGGAGGTGCCGGCTGACCTCGGCACGGGACAGCCCCAGCCCGCCGAGCGTGATCTCGTCCCACGCCTGGAGCCGCTTGGTGTGCCGGTCCAGGTAGAGCACCGACGCCTGGACCGGCGCGGGCCTGGCGTTCTGCACCGCGCGCAGCCCACCCCCGCCCGTGGAGCCCTCGACCATCAACCGGGTGCCGCGGGGGAGCGTGGTGTTCTCCCGGTGGTGGAGGTGGCCGGCCAGCGCCAGGGGGACCAGGCCGTCCGCCTCGGTCGCGGCGGCGGGATTGTGGGCCAGCGCGATGTCGACCGGGGTGCCGGCGAGCCGTTCGGTGCGCAGCGCGTCGGCGAGCCGGCCGCCGGCGGTGCGCTCCGCCGGGTCACCGGCCGGCACGACCGAGCGGTCCGGGGTGAACTGCGGATCGCCGACACCCGCGATGCGGACGCCGGCGACCTCGGTGACCTTGCCGTCGTCGAGGACGGTGACGTGCCTGCGGCCGGCCAGGTACGACTGCGTGGTGCGCGAGTCGTGGTTGCCGCGCACCCACACGTAGGGCGCGCCGAGCGTGGCGACCGGGTCCAGGAAGTGGTTCTCGGCGGCCGAGCCGTGGTCCATGGTGTCGCCGGTGTCGACGATCACGTTGATCCGGTACTGCTTCACCAGGGAGGCGATGATCCGCCAGCTGCCGGGGTTGAGGTGGATGTCGGAGACGTGCAGGACGCGGATGGTGGTGGGGTCCGGGCGGTACGCGGGCAGCGTCGAGGTGGCGTCGTAGAGCTTGGTGACGTTGGTGACCAGGCGCGCCAACTCCTTTTGGTAGACGTCGAATTCGCTGACGATGGCGCGGGCGTTGCCGACCACGGACGGGGCGGAGGAGAGCAGCCCGGAGAACTTCGGCTCCAGGACCGAGCGCGGGTTCCAGGTGGCGTACGCGGTGGCCGCGCAGGCGGCGAGCAGGGCGAGCGCCAGGCCGCCGGCGGCGAGCGCGCGGCGCGGGCGGCGGTGGACGACCAGCCCCAGCGCGGTGGCGCCGGACACCACGGCGACGCCGGACGCGAGGACCACCCCCAGGGCGCCGTGGGTGACGTCACGGACGACCTCGGCCTGGAGACCGGCGAACCGCTCGGGGTGGTCGACCAGCGCCTGGGAGCGGACCGGGTCCAGTCGGTCGACGTCCACGTCGAGCCGCACCGGCGCGGAGTGGCTGCGCAGCTCCAGGTCGCCGAGCGGCGGGACGGTGATCCGGGTGCCGCCGGCCAGCGAGGGCCGCAGCGCCATGCTGGTGTCCATCGGGCCGACGGGGACGTGGACGGTGCCCAGGAGGAGGAGCCCGAGCCAGGCGCCGAGGACGGCGACGGACACCAGCCCGAGGGCGGCGGACACGGGACGGCGCGGGGCACCGTCGAGCAGGCGGCTTCGGGATATGGAACGGTTCGCTGTCCGGGAACGCGCGACGCGGGCCATTGGTCCCGTATGCCCCGTCTGATGGTCGTTACGCCGGGGGAGGCGGCTCCTGCTCGCCCGGCGTGCGGAGGGCGGGCCGCGACCACCGCGTACGCCGCCCGTTGGCGGAGAATGGTGGTGTGCTGGATATGACGCGCGAGGAGTTCGAGGAACTGGTCGCCGAGGCGTTGGACCGGATCCCGCCGGAGCTGACCCGGCTGATGGACAACGTGGCGGTATTCGTGGAGGACGAGCCCCCGGCCGCCGACCCCGAGCTGCTCGGGTTGTACGAGGGGACGCCGCTGACCGACCGCGGCGAGTGGTACGCCGGTGTGCTGCCGGACCGGATCACCATCTATCGGGGGCCGACGCTGCGGATGTGCGCGACCCGCGAAGACGTGGTCGCGGAGACCGAGGTGACGGTCGTTCATGAGGTGGCGCACCACTTCGGCATCGACGACGAGCGGCTGCACGCCCTGGGATACGGCTGAGGCGCGTCGCACCGGCCCGTGGGGCGGTCGCCGGTCCTGGGATGGTCGCCGGTCCTGGGATGGTCACCGGGCCTGGGACATCGCCGGTCCGTGGGGCGGGAGGCCGCCCGTGGGGCCCGCGCTGCGCGATCGGCCCGGCGGTGCGCGTGTCCTCGGGCGGGGGGCGGGAGTTGGGCAGGGCGTCCGTGCCGCCGTCCCTGCGCTCCGGATCCGGAGGTCCCGCCGTGCGCCCGAGCCCCAGCCGTCACACATCCCCGAAACCGCCCGCCGCGCCGGCCCCCGCCGCGCCGCCACCACCGACGCGCCGGGCGCTGGCCCGTGCCACCGCCGCCGCCGTGACCGTCTCCGCGCTGGCCGCGTCCCTGGCCGGCTGTCTGAGCGTCAGCGACGCGCCCCGGCCGAAACCGGCCGACAGCGCCGCGCAGCACGACGGGAAGGACGCCCGGCCGGGCCCCGGCGTGACCGCGGACGGCCGCGGCAACGGGGCGCGGCGGACCGGTCGCAACGGTGCGGCGCAGCCGGCCGGCGGCGAGAAGGCCGGCGGGCCGCCGTCCGAGGCGACGCCCACGCCCTCCGACCCCGGTACGCCGTCCCGCCCGGTGAAGCCGTCCGGACCGGAGCCCGATGCGGGCGACGGTCACGACGGTTCGGGCGGCAAGGGCGGGCACGCCGGGACGCCGGGTCCCTCGCCGTCCCGCTCCGACCGGCCGTCCACCCCGCCGGCCTCGCCCACGCCCGACGCGCCCAGCGCGGAGCCGACCCCGCCGCCGAGCAGCCCGGCGCCCCCGCCGAGCGCCCACGCCTCCGGCCCGTCCCCCGTCGAGCCGATGTGGCCGCACGCCGATCTGGACGAGGAGACGGGGGCCTGACGGGTCGGACGGGGGGCGGCGTAGCCTTGCCGGAGCGGGGTGGCGGGTGGTGGTCGGTAGGCCATTTGCCATCCGGGGGGCGGAGTGCGTATGGTGGTAGATCGTTTGATCCCATTTGCCCGGCGCCAGAAAAGAAGCGCGCCGCGTGGCGCGTACTCTCCCTTGCCGTGGCCGGACCGCATTGAGGCGGTCGTTGTGAAACACACGGAGTTTGGGCGCGTGCCGAGACTCCGGAAGGTTTCGCATTTCGCATGTCCATTTCCACTGAGCAGTCCGTCGTGCCCGCGTTCGACGAGCAGAACGAGCCGGCGGCCGCCGAGGTGACCGAGGCCACAGCCGCCGCCGAGTCCTCCGTCGACACCGATGCCGACGCCGCGACCGACACCGACGCCGCGACCGACACCGTCACCTTCGCCGACCTCGGACTGCCCGAGGGCGTCGTCCGCAAGCTGGCGCAGAACGGCGTCACCACCCCCTTCCCGATCCAGGCCGCGACCATCCCGGACGCGCTGGCCGGCAAGGACATCCTCGGCCGCGGCCGCACCGGCTCCGGCAAGACGCTCTCCTTCGGTCTGCCGACCCTGGCCCGACTGGCCGACGGCCGCACCGAGAAGAAGAAGCCGCGCGCCGTCATCCTCACCCCAACCCGTGAGCTGGCGATGCAGGTCGCGGACGCCCTCCAGCCCTACGGCGACGTCCTCGGCCTGAAGATGAAGGTCGTCTGCGGCGGTACGTCGATGGGCAACCAGATCTACGCCCTGGAGCGCGGCGTCGACATCCTCGTCGCCACCCCGGGCCGGCTGCGCGACATCATCAACCGTGGCGCCTGCTCCCTGGAGGCCGTCGAGGTCGCCGTCCTCGACGAGGCCGACCAGATGTCCGACCTGGGCTTCCTGCCCGAGGTCACCGAGCTGCTCGACCAGGTGCCGGCCGGTGGCCAGCGGATGCTCTTCTCCGCCACGATGGAGAACGAGATCGGCACGCTGGTCAAGCGCTACCTGAGCAACCCGGTCAGCCACGAGGTCGACAGCGCCCAGGGCAACGTCACGACCATGACCCACCACGTCCTGGTCGTGAAGCCCAAGGACAAGGCGCCGGTCACCGCCGCCATCGCCGCCCGCAAGGGCCGCACCATCATCTTCGTCCGCACCCAGCTGGGCGCCGACCGGATCGCCGAGCAGCTCGTCGAGGCGGGCGTGAAGGCGGACGCGCTGCACGGCGGCATGACCCAGGGCGCGCGCACCCGCGTCCTCGCCGACTTCAAGGACGGCTACGTCAACGCGCTGGTCGCCACCGACGTCGCGGCCCGCGGTATCCACGTCGACGGCATCGACCTGGTCCTGAACGTCGACCCGGCCGGTGACCACAAGGACTACCTGCACCGCTCGGGCCGTACCGCCCGCGCCGGCCAGTCCGGCACCGTCGTCTCGCTCTCCCTGCCGCACCAGCGCCGCCAGATCTTCCGCCTGATGGAGGACGCCGGCGTGGACGCCTCGCGGCACATCGTCGGTGGCTCCGGCGCCTTCGACGAGGACGTGGCCCGGATCACCGGCGCCCGCTCGCTCACCGAGGTGCAGGCCGAGTCCGCCAACAACTCCGCCAAGCAGGCCGAGCGCGAGGTGAGCCAGCTCACCCGCGAGCTGGAGCGCCTCCAGCGCCGCGCCACCGAGCTGCGCGAGGAGGCGGACCGGCTGACCGCCCGGGCCGCCCGCGAGCGCGGCGAGGACCCGACCGAGGCGCTCGCCGCGGCTGCCGAGGCGGCCGAGGCCGAGGTCGCCGCCGAGGCCGCGGTGCCGGCCCAGACCACGTCCGACGAGCGTCGTCCGGCCTCCGCCGACCGCCGGGACGACCGGGGCAACTTCGAGCGCCGTGACCGTCGGGACGAGCGTCGTCCGTTCGACCGGGACCGTCGCGATGACCGTGGTGACCGCGGCGAGCGGGGTGGCTTCGGCCGTGACCGTCGCGACGACCGTGCGGGTGGTCGTTCCTTCGACCGTGACCGTCGGGACGAGCGTCGTCCGTTCGACCGGGACCGTCGCGATGACCGCGGTGACCGTGGCGAGCGGGGCGGTTTCGGCCGTGACCGTCGCGACGACCGTGCGGGTGGTCGTTCCTTCGACCGTGACCGTCGGGACGAGCGTCGTCCGTTCGACCGGGACCGTCGCGATGACCGTGGTGACCGTGGCGAGCGGGGTGGCTTCGGCCGCGACCGTCGCGACGACCGGGGCGGCTTCGGCCGTGACCGCGGCGACCGCCCGAGCCGTCCGTTCAACCGCGACGACCGCTCCGCCGGCCGCCCGTCCTCCGGTGGCTACCGCTCCGGCGGCGGCGACCGTCCCTTCAACCGCGACGACCGTTCCGCCGGCCGCCCGTCCTCCGGTGGTCACCGCCCCTACGGCCGTCGTGACGACCACCGCGGCGCCCCCGCCGGCTCCTACGGCCGCCGCGACGACAAGCCGCGCTGGAAGCGCAACGGCTGACCGCCGGCCCTGATCGACAGGGCTGACCGGACGCACCGACGCAGGGCCCGTACGCACGCAAGTGCCGTACGGGCCCTGTGCGTTGAGGCGCGTGAGGCCGGGGGGCGTGGGCCGTTTCGCGGCCCTCGTGCGCCCGTCGGGCCGGCGCGTGACGCCCTTCCGACCGGCTCAACCGCTAATGCCTTCGGGCTGTGGCGGATCCTCGGGCTATGCTGCTCGGTGCGGGCCATTAGCTCAATTGGCAGAGCAGTGGACTTTTAATCCATTGGTTCAGGGTTCGAGCCCCTGATGGCCCACCGAATCCCTCCCAGGTCAGGCCGTCTGACCTGCGGCTCAGCGCCCCGACCGGAGAACACCGGCCGGGGCGCTTCGCTTTTCCGGCCGCATGCGTGCGCGATGCGTGAGCGGACGGCGTGGCAGGCGCCCCGTCAGATACCGGGCGGGCGCGGCGGACGAGCCGGGCCGCGGCCGCGATGTCGTCAGCCGAGACCAGAAGCCCGGTCCGGGAAGAAGTCGGCGCTTTGGACGTACTCCATCGCTTCGGCGAATTCCGGGTCGCCGAGGCGGCGTTCCCTCTCCTGCGGGCTCACGTCCTCCACGCGGGTCTGGATCCAGTACAGGTTGCCCAGCGGATCGCGCACCCGCCCGACCCGGTCTCCGAAGAACAGGTGGGTGACCTCGGTGACCGAGGTGCCGCCGGCCGCGACGGCCCGCCGGTGCGTGGCGTCGGCGTCCTCGACGTAGAGGCGGAGGAAGCCGGGGGTCGGCGGCCAGTCCGGCCGCGCGTCGAACATCATCACCACCGAGTCGCCGATCCGCACCTCCGCATGCTCGATACGGCCGTCCTGGCCGGCGAGGCACGCCAGCTCCTCCGCGTCGAACGCCCTCTTCATGAAGTCGATGAGCTGCACCGTGTCGGGAGAGATGATCCACGGCGTCACGGAGTGGTAGCCCTGGGGAACCGGCTTGACGGACATCTGGCTCATCTGGCTGCCTCCTGGGGTGCGAGTGCCTCAACGTGGTGATGACGCTAGGTCCCTTGTAGGTCAGTTCCTGTCCTAGAAGGCGCCCCGGTGGGAGAGTGGCCCCCGAGGTTCAGCCGGTGGCGGTCGCGGCCGGGCAGGTGCGGTGCCGGACCCAGGCGGCACCGGCTGCGACGGCACCGATCATTCCGACCAACGCGATCGGGATGGTGAAGAGCAGCTGGAAGTACCCGACCACGTACGCCCCGAAGACGCCGATCGCCCAGCCCAGCAGGGCCGCTGCCACGAGGATGACGGGAAGGGCCTTGGTCAGGGCCCGCATGGTCGCGTCGCGGGCGGGGTCGAGCGGGCGCTGGAGGCTCTCGGCCACGGCGCGCCGGACGAAGAAGAAGGCGGTCGCCAGGCATGCGACCCAGCCCACCCACATCAGAGGAACGCCGGGATCGGGGAACTTGCGCACGTCCCGCAGCACATGCCCGTCGAGCGTGGTCGTCAGTGATTCGCTGCTGGGGTCGAAGAGGTGGGACGTGCCCATCCACCAGAAGAGGAGCGCGGCAAGGGCGGGGAGCGCGGCGCCAGTGGCCGCCGCGAAGGCGGTCTCCTTCAGGCGCCGGTGCTCGGGCACCAGACCGCGTTCGACCGCCCAGGAGGTGGCCAGCGCCTCGATGTCACCGCCGATGTAGTCGGCGGGCGACCGGCCGTCGAAGGCGGCGGCGGTCAGGTCCGCAGCCAGTTCCTCGGCCATCTCATCGGCTGCGCCCGGTTCGATTCCGAGGCGGCGCCACACCTCCGTGGCCTGGTGTATCGCGTCCTCGACCGTCAGCGTCATGATTTCTCCCGTGCGGGCTGGGTGATGATCGAGCCGATGCTCGTGGCGAATGCGTCCCAGTCGCGGCTCCACGACCGGAGCATCTGCATGCCGGCTTCGCTGGGCCGGTAGTAGGTGCGGGCGGGGCCCCCGCCTCCGCTGCGGCGCTCGATCTCGACCAGCTCGCGCTTGCGCAGGCGCGCCAGCGCCGGGTAGATCGAGCCGTCCGCGACGTCGAGCCCGGCCTTGGCGAGCCGGACGGTCATCTCGTACCCGTAGACCGGGGCCTCGGCCATCAGGGCCAGTAGGCACATGTCCAGCACCCCTCGTAGCCACTGGGCGCGTGGGGCGGATGTCTCCTCCATGGGACCAGTACCTTACACAGCATGAGTCATGCACTACAAGGTAGTGCGTTGCGGCGTAGTGCGAGGCAAGGCACTGCGGTGCTCCTCTACGGCACGGCTCCCGGGCCCACCTCCGGGCCCACCTCCGGGCCCACTCCCGGGCCACCCGTCCGGCCCCCAGGGCTCGCCGGACGCTCCGGTAACCGAAAGCCTTGGGACGTCGAGGCGGCCGACGCGTCGGGGCTCGTACGTACGGACGGGCGGAGCGGGATGAAGCCGGTGCGGATGCGGCAGCATGACGGGGCTCCTGCGGGTGACGACGCGGAGCGGCGGGCGGACCGCGTCCGGAGGCCACCGCCGGGGCGGCGCCTGATGCGCTGGCTGCCCGCGGTCCTGATCGTCGGGGGCCTGGCCTTCGACATGAGCACCCCGCCCAGCTACACCGCCGCCCCCTTCTTCTCCGCCGCCCCACTGGTCGCTGCGCCGCTGTTCTCGCTGCGGGCCACCGTCCTCACCGTGTTGGCCGCCCTGGCGGGCGAGATCTGGGTGGTCGCCTACCGCAGCACCGACACGGGGTACCACCAGTCGGTGACGGAGGTCGCCACGGTCTTCGTCGTGGCCCTGCTGGCGCTCGGCATCAACCGGGCGCTCCGGCTGACCGGCGCTCGGCTGGCGTCCGTACGGGACGTCTCGGAGGCCGCCCAGCGCGCCGTGCTGCCGGTGCCGCCGGAGCGGCTGGCCGGGTTCGCGGTCGCCGCCCGGTACCTGGGTGCGCGGGTGGACGCCCGGATCGGCGGCGACCTCTATGCGGTGCAGGACACCCCGCACGGCGTACGGCTGATCGTCGGCGATGTGCGCGGCAAGGGGCTGGAGGCGGTGGAGGCCGCGGTGGTGGTCATCGGCGCGTTCCGGGAGGCGGCCGAGCAGGAGGTCACGCTGGAGGCGGTGGCGGGCCGGCTGGAGCGGGCGCTGCAACGGGAGGGCCGGCGGCGCGCGGGGATCGAACGGGCCGAAGGGTTCACCACGGCGGTGCTGGCCGAGCTCCCCGCTGACGGTCAGTCCGTCCTACGGGTCCTCAACCGGGGCCATCCGGCTCCCCTGATGCTCACCCCGGACGGCGGGCTGCGCGAACTGGTCCCCGCGGCGCCGGCGCTGCCGCTGGGGATGAGTGACGTGGCGAGTTGGCCGGACCGGTCGGACGAGACCTTCTTCCCGGCCGGTGCGCTGCTGCTGTGCTTCACCGACGGCGTCACCGAGGCCCGCGACGGCAGCGGTTGCTTCTACGACCCGTCGGACCGGCTGCGCGGCCGCCTCTTCGCCGGTCCGGACGGCCTCCTGGACACCCTCGTCGAGGACGTCGCCCGGTACACGGGCGGGGCGCAGGCGGACGATATGGCCCTGCTGGCGGTGCAGCGGCCGATGGGGACGTGAGGGGGCCTCCTCGGCGGGCAGTTGGCCGGGACGGGGGCGGGGACGGGGGTGGTGGACGGTGGGTGGTGGACGGTGGGTGGTGGAGGGTGGTCCGGTCTACGCCGCGGGTCCGGTCTGCGCCGTGGGCTCGGCCTGTGCCGTGGGGTCCGGCAGGCCGCGCAGGCTCTGTCCGTGCTGCCCGGTGCGGGCGACCGGGCGCCCGTCCAGGGCGAGGGTCAGCAGCAGTCCGTCCTCCGAGTGCCAGGAGTCCTGCTCCGGCCCGGCGGTCCACGGCAGGACGGAGTGGTGCTCGTTGGAGATCCAGTGCCCGCCGCCGGGGTGCCCGTCGAGTACCGTGCGCACACGGTCCGCGAACTCCACGCGGCGGGCCGGCGCGAGGTAGGTCAGCACCGCGCTGTGGAAGACGACCAGGGTCGCCTCGGGCGGCGCGGCGGCGGCCAGCGCGGGCAGCTCGTCGATCAGGTCCCCGCGAGCGATCCGCGGCCGCGGCGCCGTGCGCACCGCCTCGACGGCCGCCGAGAGGTGGGCCGCCCGCTCCTCCTCGCCGGGCCAGACGAGCGCCCGCAGCCAGCGCAGGTCGTCCGGCTCGGCGACGGCGTCGAGCGGGTTCAGGTCGATACCGGCCCGCCAGACGACCTCCGGCATCCGGTCGGGCAGCCGCCCGGCCGCCGGCTCGGTACGGCATGTGAAGAGCGCCGGGCTCGTCGCCGGGCCCAGCTCGGTCGTCCGGACGGCGCCCCCGGGGTCCTGCCGGTACGCGTAGCGGTAGCGGTAACGGTCGGGGTGCAGACACAGGCCGGCCGAGGTGCCGACCTCCAGCAGGGCCAGTGGCTGGGTGAGTCGGGCGAGCAGCGGCAGCAGGGTGGCGCAGCGGGCCGGTTCGTTGGTCTGGGTGGCGCGCTGCATGACCACCGCACGGACCTCGTCCCAGTGCCGGACCGTCCACTCGCGCCAGCGACCGTAGGCCGCCTCGTCCCGCGGTCCGTGTTCGGCGTGCGGGCCGTCGAGGTAACGGACCGCGGCGAGCAGGAGGTTCGGCTGCTGTTTGTTGCCGGCCGGCAGCGACCCCGAGAGCAGGTCGCAGAGCTCCGGGTCCTGGCTGATCCGCGCGGTCAGTTCGGTATGGGCGGCGGAGCGGCCGTACGCCTCCCACCGCGAGAAATGTCGGTACCGCCGCGCCACGTCCTGGGCGCTACCGCTGATGACCCCGCTCCCGGTGTTCCCGGTGTTGACGACCATGATCCGACGTTACCCAGTCACACTGGGTAATCGGCGGGCACCCCTCCGCATAACGACTCATGCACAATCGCCGGGAGATCGTTTAGCGTTCGGCGGTCAACTCGCCCGGTTTGCGGCCATGGTGGCCGAAAAAGTCCCCGCCGAACCTCGTGTGGAACGGACAAGGTTTCCCGGGAAGGCTTGGAAAACAGCCACGATCTCTATTACTGTCCGATAACGCAGCGCGGTCGTCCCAGCCGTCGCAAGAGGCGGCACCGTGCGCCGACGCCGAATCCCGCACGCACTGTTCACGCACCTCCAGCACCTCGAACTGCACCAAGGGAACCGGGGAACCACCACATTGGGGTGAATCGGACGCCTCTGCCAGAGGGTGCCCGTAGGAGACCTTCCTGCTCCGAACCCGTCAGCTAACCCGGTAGGCGAGAAGGAAGGAAAGGAGTGCGCCCCAGTGGCGTCCAACAGGCCTGCCCCCGAGGCTCCGTCCGGCTACCCACTCGACGACCGAGGAGCCTTCGACGGCCCCGGATACGCGGGCGGCGGTGCGGCCGGCGACAGCGACGGCCCGTGGGAGGAGTGGAACCCCACCGAGGATTCCGTCCGACCGGTCCGCGGCAAGCACCGGGTGGCCAAGCAGCGCGCCGGAGGCCTCGCCCGCGGCGGTACGGTCCTGGGCGTCGGCGTCATCGCGGCGGTCGGTGCGGGTGGCATGGCCACGGCCGAGGACCGCCCGCCGGTCCCGATCTCGATGCCCGACGTCGGGGGCCTGGCCCACGAGATATCCGACAGCCTGCCGGACGCCGCGTCCCTCCCCGGCGTGGGCGACCTCATATCCGACTCGGGATCCGACTCCGGTTCTGATTCCGGTTCTGATTCTGGTTCTGACTCTTCTTCGGGCGCGGACTCCGCCGCGTCCGGTCCGCTCGGCCAGAGCACCCAGCGGGGCGCGTCCGGCGCCGGCGAGGCCCTGCGCAGCCGCATCCTCCAGCAGGCCGATACGCAGCAGGACGCCGCCGAGGAGGAGGCCCGCGAGGCGGCGGAGAGCGCCGCCGTCAAGCAGGCCGCGACGGACGCGGCCGCGGCGCAGAAGACCGCCGAGAAGGCCGCGGCCACCAAGAAGGCCGCCGAGCTGGAGGCCAAGCGCAAGGCCGAGGAGGAGGCCCGCCGCAAGGCGGAGGCCGAACGCCTCGCCCAGCTGGCGAAGAGCTACCTCACCCCGGTCGCCTCGTACACCCTGACCGCCGGCTTCGGTCAGGCCGGTGACCGCTGGGTCGCCGACCACACCGGGCAGGACTTCGCCGCACCGACCGGCACGCCCGTCAGGGCAGTGCACTCCGGCACCATCACCCAGGCCGGCTGGGCCGGGTCGTACGGCTACCGCATCGTGCTCACCCTCGACGACGGCACGGAGCTCTGGTTCTGCCATCTGTCCTCGATGGTGAAGACCTCCGGCAAGGTCAACACGGGCGATGTCATCGGCCGGGTCGGCGCGACCGGCAACGTCACCGGCCCGCACCTCCACCTGGAGGTACGCCCCGGCGCCGGTGACCCGATAGACCCGATGCCCTGGCTGCGCGAGCACGGGCTCGACGTCTGAGGGCGCGTCCGGGGCGGCGGAACTCCGTTGTGGGGGAGAGGGAATATGCGCCCTCTCCCCGACGCTCCAACAACGTATGACCGCGACACTCAAAACTGTTGGTTCGCTCTCCGTCTCCCCGCTCTGCCTCGGGGGCAACGTCTTCGGCTGGACGGCCGACGAGGCCGAGTCCTTCGCCGTGCTCGACGCGTACACGGCCGGCGGCGGCAACTTCATCGACACCGCGGACGTGTACTCCGCCTGGGCCCCTGGAAACAAGGGCGGTGAATCCGAGACCGTCATCGGCAACTGGCTGGCGTCCCGCGGCAACCGCTCCGACGTGGTCATCGCCACCAAGGTGGGCGCGCACCCCGACTACAAGGGCCTGACCGCCGCCACGATCACGTCCGCGGTCGAGGAGTCCCTGACCCGCCTCCGGACGGATTACATCGACCTCTACTACACCCACTATGACGACGAGTCGGTGGCGGTCGAGGAGTTCCTCACCGCCCTCGACGGGCTCGTCCGGGCCGGCAAGGTCCGCGAGATCGGCGCCTCCAACATCTCCGCGAAGCGCCTGGAGGAGTCCCTGGCCTGCTCCGCACGGGAGGGCCTGGCCCGGTACGTCGCGCTACAGCCCCACTACAACCTGGTCTCCCGCGACACCTACGAGGGCGAACTGGCCGCCGTGGCCGCCCGCGAGGGCCTCGCCGCCATGCCCTACTACGCCCTGGCCTCCGGCTTCCTCACCGGCAAGTACCGCCCGGACGCCGCCGTCGACAGCGCCCGCTCCGAGAAGGCTGCCGGCCACCTGGCCACCGACCGCGGCCGGCGCGTGCTGGCGGCCCTCGACACCGTCGCCGCCGCCCACGACGCCGAGCTCGCCACCGTGGCCCTCGCCTGGCTCGCCGCCCGGCCCACCGTCGCGGCCCCCCTCGCCAGCGCCCGCACGGTGTCCCAGCTCCCGCCCCTCCTGGCCGTCGCCGACCTGACCCTCACGGAGTCCGAACTCGGCCTCCTGAACGAGGCGTCGGCCTGAGCGAAGTCTCGGCCTGAGCGGGCGTGCGTGCACTGCGCAGCGGGGGCAGACCGGCGTACCGGCCTGCCCCCGCTGCGTACCGTCCGGTCCGCGTTCACCGCCCCCGACGGTCGACCGCCGCCCACGACGCCAGTGCGACGCCACCCGCCACCGCGAACACCGAGGGCCAGGCCCCGATCTTCTTGGCCAGCGCGTGCGACCCCACGAACGCCGCCACATAAGCGCCGCTCAATGCCGCGGCCGTCTTCGCCCCGGCCTTCTCCTGCCACCCCTTGGCCGCCACGGCACCCGCCGCCGCGAGCGCCACCCCACCGAGCGGCCGCTTCTTCGTCCACCGGGCGACGCCGTACCCGCCTACGAGCCCACTTGCCGCCACCACACTGGTCGGTACGCCGGACATCACGGAAACCTCCACATCAAAGACGACTTCCCCGAGCCTACGCGCGGGCCGCGCCGCACCGGGGCGCGTGTCGCGGGCATGAGGCCGAGCTCCCCTCGCCGCAGGCGAGTCCACAGCCGAGGGGCGTCTACCGCCAAGGAGCCTCTACGGCCGAGGAGCCTCTACGGCCGAGGAGCCTCTACGGCCGAGGAGGGAGCGAGCCCGGGGCCTGGGTGCCGCAGCGGGTGCCCCACGCATGGGTGAGCGCCGGCTGTCCCCACGGCTGGTAGTGCCGCAAGTGGTGCAGCAGATGTTGCTCGCGGGTGGTGAAGTCCGGGGTGGCGCCGGTGAGGTGGGCGCGACGGCGGTGGAAGGAGAGGGTGGTGGCGAGGGCGGTGTATTCGATGACGGCGCGGGCGGCGGCGGGGCCTTGGGTGCGGCAGGCGATGTCGCGGGCCAGGGCGCGGGTCTTGAGGGAGGAGAGGGCGGTGGGCTCGGTGGGGGCGAGCCAGCCGGCGGTGATGTAGGGGGCCAGATAGCCGCGCAGGGAGAGCAGTTCCTGGTTGCGGGCCCAGACGGCCAGCCAGCTCAGGACCAGCAGCACGGGAACCATGAAGAGGCCGTAGACCAGGAGGAAGCCGGGGTCGCCGAGGGAGGAGGAGGCGTTCCAGATGGCGTGCAGGAGGATCGCGGTCAGCAGGCCCAGGGCGGCGAGGGCGACGCGGGCCGCGCGGCTGCGCGGGTAGCGGGTGGCGGCTATGCCCACGGCGAGGCCGGTGAGGATGGTGAAGAGGGGGTGGGCGAAGGGGGAGACGATGATCCGGACGAAGAAGGTGCCGGCCGTGAGGGAGTCCAGGCCGGAGTGGCCCATGGACTGGTCCTCGCCGAAGGCGTCGCCGAGGTAGAGGACGTTCTCGGTGAACGCGAAGCCGGTGGCGGTGATACCGGCGATGACGATGCCGTCCGTGATGCCGTCGAAATCGCGTCGGCGGAAGCGGTAGAGGAGGAGGACGGCGGCGGCCTTGACCGTCTCCTCGACGATCGGGGCGATCACGGCGGCGCCCCAGGCCTCGGCCTCGGAGGGCGAGGCGGAGGCGATGTTGGCGGCCAGCCAGTCGGTGGCGAAGCCGTTGGCCAGCAGGGCGACGAGGGTGGCGGCACAGGCGCCCCAGGCGAACGCGAACACGAGGTTGCGCCAGGGCTCGGGCTCTATCCGGTCCAGCCAGCAGAACGCCGCGACGAGCACCGGCACCGGGAAGACGGCGAGGCCCAGCCCGACGAGGAAGCCTTCGGTGCCGGTCTGCTGACGGACCATGCCGATGATGAACACGCCGCAGAGCGCCAGCAGGGACACCAGGGCCACGGCGCGGACGGTCTTGCTCTGCCACGGTGGCGTCCGGCGGCGCGGGTGGGCGTGACCGTGCGCGGTGGAGGGTGCGTGCGCGGGGGGTGTGTACGGGGGAGGGGGCGGCGCGGAGGGGTGCGGGGGCGGCTGGAACGGGTACACCTGTCGACCCTAGCGAGCAGGCGGCGCGTTCAGCGGGGAGCCCTCGGAACCCTCGGGACCCTCGGAGCCCTCGGAGCCCCGGCTCACTCGCCGCGGCGGCGGAAGAGCAGGTCGTGTACGACGTGCCCCTTCTCCAGGCCCTGGCCCTCGAACTTGGTGAGCGGGCGGAAGTCCGGCCGGGGCGCATAGCCGCTGTGGAGGTTCTCCAGCGTCGGCTCGGCGGAGAGGACCTCCAGCATCTGCTCGGCGTACGGCTCCCAATCGGTCGCGCAGTGGACCAGCGCGCCCGGCGCGAGCCGGGTGGTGACCAGGGCGAGGAACTCCGGCTGGATGAGGCGCCGCTTGTGGTGGCGCTTCTTGGGCCACGGGTCCGGGAAGAAGACGCGCAGGCCGGCGAGGGAGGCGGGGGCGAGCATCTCGCGGAGGAGGATGATCGCGTCTCCGTTGGCGACCCGGATGTTGGACAGGCCGTTCTGCTCCGCGAGACGGAGCAGGTTGCCCTGGCCGGGGGTGTGCACGTCACAGGCGAGGATGCCGGTCGCCGGGTCGGCGGCGGCCATCTGCGCCGTGGCCTCGCCCATCCCGAAGCCGATCTCCAGGACGACCGGCAGCCCACCGAAGAACGCGTCGAGGTCGAGCCGGGAGAGCCCGTCGATGTCCACGCCCCACGTCGGCCACAGACGGCGCAGCGCCTCGGCCTGCGAGGGGGAGACGCGGCTGCGGCGGGGCTGGAAGGACCGGATCCGCCGCTCGTGGTGCGAGCCCGCGGGGTCGGCCGCGGGACCGGTCCCGTCGGGGAACATGGGCGCGCCGCGGCGGGGAGCCGGCGCGGTGGGCCGGACGGCGGCGGGGCCGGCCGCGGCGGCGACGGCGGTACCGGCGTCGGGCGCGTCTGCTGCCGCGGGGACGGGGGCGGGGGCGGTGGAATTCTCGGACACAGTGTGTCGATTCTACGGAGCCGGGCCGGGTGGGCGGGAATGGCGACTGCTGGGTGGGCGGTAGCGGCGAGTGCCGGAGGAGCTGCGGGGCCGGCGGCCGGGCCGGTCGGGTGCCGGCCGGTGAGCCGGGTCACGCCCGGGGCTCTCCCAGCACATCCAGCACCCGCCGCGCCACCTCCCGCCCGATGGGCAGTGACGCCGTGGCCGCCGGGGACGGGGCGTTCAGGACGTGGATCATGCCGGGGGACTCGGCGAAGAGGAAGTCGTCGACCAGGGTGCCGTCGGGCAGTACGGCCTGGGCCCGGACGCCGGCCGGGGACGGGATCAGGTCCTCTTCGCGGGCCGCGGGGAGGAGGCGGCGGACCGCGTCCGTGAAGGCCCGCCGGGACAGCGAGCGGTGCAGTTCGCCGGCGCCGTGGCGCCAGTGGCGGCGGGCTATCCGCCAGGAGCCGGAGTAGGCGAGGGTGCCGGCCAGCTCGGCGGGGTGGATGGTGCGCCAGTTGTAGCCCTCGCGGGCCAGGGCGGGGACGGCGTTCGGGCCGATGTGGACGGCGCCGTCGATGCCGCGGGTCAGATGCACGCCCAGGAAGGGGAAGGCCGGGTCGGGGACGGGGTAGACCAGGCCGCGGACGAGGGCCGCGCGCTCCGGGGTGAGCTCGTAGTACTCACCGCGGAACGGGATGATCCGCATGCCGGGGGCGTCGCCGGCCAGCCGGGCGATTTGGTCGCAGTGCAGACCGGCGCAGTTCACCAGGGCACGGGCGCGGTGGACGGTGTCGTCGGCGGTACGGACCGCGACCCGGCCGGGGCGGCGGCCGATCGCCGTCACCTCGGCGCCGTAGACGATCCGGGCGCCGGCGTCCTGCGCCAGCCGGCCGTACTGGCGGGCGACCGCGGTGAAGTCGCAGACGCCGGTCGTGCCGACGTGGATGGCGGCCAGGCCGCGCACCTCGGGTTCGTACTCGGCTATCTGGGCGGGGCCCAGCTCGCGCACCGGCAGGCCGTGCTCCCGGCCGCGCTGGATGAGGCCGTGCAGCCGGGGGAGCTCGCTGCGGTCCGTGGCGACGATCAGCTTGCCGGTGACCTCGTGTGGAATGTCGTGTTCGGTGCAGAACTTCACCATCTCCGCGGAGCCCTGGAGCGCGAAGCGGGCCTTGAGCGAGCCGGGCGGGTAGTAGATGCCGCTGTGGATCACGCCGCTGTTGCGCCCGGTCTGGTGGCGGGCCGGACCGGGCTCCTTCTCCAGGACCACGACGCGCGTGCCCGGCGCGGCACGCGTGATCGCATGGGCCGTAGAGAGCCCGACGATGCCGGCACCGATCACCAGCACGTCGCAGTCGTACGCCGCCACTGCACCTCCCCAACCGCATGACCGCAGGCCCGGCCGTCGCCGCGGACCTGCGCGTTCATCCCGTCATCCGTCTTCCCGACGACGTATCCCATCATGACGGTCGGCACTGACAACGGCGGTGCGGCAGGGGCCGCACCGGACGGCTCGCCCGGTGCCGGCCCCCTTCCGCTTCCTTCCGCCTCCTGCTGCCGCTCGCTACGCCGGCGCCGCCAGCAGCGGTCTCGCCCGTTCCCGCAGCTCCACCACCCGGGGCTCGTCACCGTAGGGCTCCAGGCGGTGCAGCAGGTCGCGGACGTACTCCGTGGTGCGGGCCGAGGAGATCCGGCCCGCCACCTCGACCGCGCGGGTGCCCGCCGCGCAGGCCGCGTCGAGGTTGCCGGACTCCAGTTCGGCGACCGCGGACACGACCAGGCGCAGTCCGTGGGAGCGGACGAACTCCTCCGTGGGGCGGGAGAGCGCCTGCTCGGTGAAGCGCCGCACCTGACGGGGCAGCCGCAGGTCCCGGTAGCACTCGGCGGCGTCGGCGGCGAACCGCTCGTACGAGTAGAAGTCCAGCCACGACGGGTCGGGGTCGCCGCTGCGGGAGCGCTCCAGCCAGCCCTCGGAGGCCTTCAGCGCCACCTCGCAGGCCCGCGCCTCACCGGCCTTGGCCTGCGCCCGCGCCTCCACCAGGCGGAAGAAGCTCATCGTGCGGGCGGTGGCCAGACCGCGGTTGCGCTCCAGGGCCGCCTGCGCGAGGTCGACGCCCTCGTCGGCGAAGCCGCGGTAGGTCGCCTGGAGGGACATCGACGCCAGGACGTACCCGCCCAGGGGGACGTCGGCGGCCGCGCGGGCGAGCCGCAGCGCCTGGATGTAGTAGCGCTGCGCGGCCTCCTGTTGGCCGGTGTCGAAGGCCATCCACCCGGCGAGCCGGGTGAGTTCGGAGGTCGCCCCGAAGAGCGCCCGGCCCACCTCGTCGCTGTACGAGGCGAGCAGTAACGGTGCCGCGTCGACCCGGAGGCACTCCGGAACCATGGACGAACGCCAGTCCCCGCCGCCGTACTTGGAGTCCCAGCGTCGTGCGTCCTCGGCCGCCTCGCGCAGTTTGCTGACATCGCTGTGGCCCACGTGCTGCGGGATCCCGGCGTCACCGGCCGCCGCGGCGTCCTTGTCGCGCGCCTCGGTCGCCTCCCGCGCCACCGAGCTGTCGGCCGGGGATATCAGCCAGCGCGACGCGGGGGTGGCGTAGGCGGTGACGGCGAAGGATCCGGCCAGGCTCTGCCAGATGCCGCCGCCGCCGGCCCGCCGTCCGGCCAGATCGAGACGGTAGAGCTCGGTCGCGGACCGCACCGCGGCGCCCACGTCGCGGGGGAAGGCCAGGCCGACCTCGGGCGCCGGGTCCGCGTCGGCCAGCCCGATCTCGTGCAGCGGCACCGGCCGGCCCAGCTTGCTGCCGATCGCGGACGCGATCAGATGGGGCGCGGCACCCTGGGGCACCATGCCCTTCGAGACCCACCGGGCCACCGACGTCTTGTCGTAGCGAAGCGTCAGTCCTCGTTGCGCACCGAGGTCGTTGACCCGGCGTGCCAGTCCGGCATTGCTGATACCCGCGAGGGCGAGAACCGTGCCGAGCTTCTCGTTCGGCCCGCGTATATCCCTGGACATGCGCACCCCTCGAACCAGCGACAGCCGCCCCGCTACCCCGGGGCATGCGTCCACCCAGAGTAGTTCGCCGGATCCCGACCGTTAAGAGTTGGTATCCCGGATGGCGAGATTCGTGTTCAAACAGGGGTGCGGGAGTTGGCATGTGCTCCGGGTACGTGTGCCCGTGCGCCCGTCCGTGCGCGCTGGCCGCCCACCGTCGTGAGCGCTTCCATGGCTTCTGCGTGGGTCGGCCCGCTGCACTGGATCCAGTGGGCTGGGGGACACCGTCACCTCATTCCCCGCGGGTGACGGTCCGGTCCGGGAGGCGCAGCCCGCCTCCCGGACCGTCGCACCGGCCGGTCGGCGACCGATCACACCGCCGGTTGACACGACGCCTGCGCGTGTCAACTGGACTACGGGCAACGGACTTTGGCCGAAAACCGACGGGTGATGATTTCGCGCCGCGGCGCACCCGGAGCCGCCCCGGGGGCCACACGGGGGGCCTCCCGGGGTCGATACACGTGCCTGCCGCGGGAGCGGTCCGCGCTCGGCCCCACGGCCGGCGCACCGGCACCGCGTGCCCCCGTCCGCTCCGCCGCGCCGCGGCCCGCCCGCGGTGCGACGCAGCACCGTAGCGGCCTCGCCCGTGACTTCGCCCGTGACCTCGTCCGCGGCCCTGCCCACCGCCTCGTCCGCGGCCCTGCCCACCGCCCCGTCCGCGGCCCTGCCCCCGGCCCCTCCGGTCGGCCCGGCCGTGAACTGCCCGTATACGGAGCCGCTCCGGCGCTTCCCCCGCGCCGTGGTCATGGCAGCATGGTCGCCGCAACAGCTTGGCGACAGCTTGGCAATCCGCTGTACGGGGTGGTCGTTGACCCCGGCGGACGGGGAATCGGGTGGAGGCGGCGATGCGCTGGTTGGTGGGGTGGAGCAGTGCCGCCACGGGGGCTTCCGCCGCCGGGCCGGCGGGTGCGGAGGCCCGCGCCGTGCTCCCCGTCGGTGCCCAACTCCTGTGGGACGGACCGGATCCGCTGTGGGCGGTCGGCGACTGGCGGCCGGACGAGGTCCGGGTCGTCCAGGCCGACCCCGAGACCCGGCTCGCCGTGTTCGGCGTCTGCGGCGCCACCGACGACCAGCTGCGGGTGGGCCTGTTCGCGGCGCGCGGGGGCGCTCTGCGCCACCTCACCGCCTGGTCCGGCAGCTACACCGCGGTCGTCCAGGTAGGGCGGCGGATCACCGTCACCGGAGACCTGGCCGGCGCCCGCCCCGTCTTCCACACCCCGTGGGCCGGCGGCACGGCCTATGCCACCGCGGCCCTCCCGCTCGCCGACCTGATCGAGGCCAGCCTCGACGTGGGTCATCTGGCGGCGCTGCTCGCCTGTCCGGACGCCCCCGAGGCGCTCGGCGCCGGCACGCCCTACGAGGGCGTCCGACGGATCCCGCCCGGCCACGCCCTGGTGCTGCGCGGCGGCGCCCGCGACATCACGTCCTACGAGCCGACCGCCTCGCTCGCCGTCGCAGCTCCCCAACTCGCCCCGGACCAGGCCGTGGACGGCGTCCGCGACGCGCTGGTCGACGCCGTCCGCGCCCGGCTGGCCGGCCCCCGGCACGCTCCCGACCCGGACGGCCTCGACGGGCTCGACCCCGGCCCGGTGCCCGGGATGGGCCCGGCCGAGCGGCGCGCCGCCCGCGGCGGACCCGCCCCCGGTATCGGCGCCGACCTCTCCGGAGGCAGCGCCTCGGGAACCCTCGCCCTCCTGGCCGCCGGCCTGCCCGGCCGGCCCGGAAGGCTGGGCGGCCACGGCGAGCGCCTCCTGGCCGTCACCTTCAACGACCGTGCCACCAAGGGCGGTCAGGCCCACCGCGACGCCGAACTGGAGCGCGCCCGCAGCATCGCCGACAATCCGCGGCTGCACCACGTCGTCGTCGCGGCCGGCGAGGAGGCCCTCCCGTACGCGGACCTCGACGGCGGCCCGCTCACGGACGAGCCGGGCCCCTCCCTCGTCACCGCCGGCCGCCACCGCCGCAGGCTGCTGGCCGGCAGCGCCGACCACTTCGTCGGCCACGGCGCCCGCCAGGTCCTCGACGCCCACCCGGCCCGGCTCGCCGACCTCCTGATGGACCGCCGCCGACGGCATCTGCTGCGCCCGGTCACCGCGCTGGCGAAGGCCGACGGCCCCTCCGCCCACTCGGTCCTGGTGCCCTTCACCGTCTACCGCGCCGCCCGCCGGCTCGCCCGTACGCCGTACCCGGTCGGTATCGCCGATGCCGCGCGCCGCCTGCTGGAGCGGGAGTTCGCCGACGAGCCGGTGGCCGGCGGCGCGGTGGACGCCTCGCTGGCCGCGCTCACCTGGTGCCGGCCGGGGCCCGCGGCGCGCTGGCTCACGGGCGAGGCGCTGGCGGAGGTGTCGGTGCGGCTCGGCGAGGCGGCGACCCGCTCGACCTCCGCCGGCCGCCCGGGGGAGCAGCGGGCCCGCGCGGCACTGGCCCGCCAGGCCGCCGACCACCGCGTCCTCGAACAGGCCGCCGAGGTGCGCAACCAGCGGCTGCACGCCCCGTTCCTCGACAACCAGGTGGTGCTCGCCTGCCGCGCCCTGCCGGACACCCTGCGGGTGCAACCGGGCGCGCGGGCCGCCGTCCTGCGGTCCGTCCTGGCCGGCGCCGGCGTACGGGACCTCCCGCCGGGATGGGGCGCCACCTCGCACCTCACCCACGCCGCGGCGGTGCGCGCCGGGCTGCGCGGCGCCGTCGGCGATCTGGTGCGGCTCTTCGACGCGCCGCTGCTGGCCGATGCCGGGCTGATCGAGGCACGGGTGGTCCGCCGGGCGCTGCGGGCCGCCGCGGAGGGCGCCCCGCTCCCGCTGGACGGGCTGGCGGAGCTGGTCTCCACGGAGCTGTGGCTGCGCCGGCTGGTGGCGCGGCGCGGGACGTGCTGGACGGGGGCCGAGGCGCCGCGGCAGCGGGCGGTGGCCGGCGGCGTGGTCCCGCGGGCCCGGCTCTCCTGAGCGGGCCCGCCGCCGGCGGGGCCGGGCTGTGGACGGGCGGCGGAGCTGTGGACAACCGCGCGGCCGCCTCCGCGGCGACCTGTGGACAACCGGCGGGGAACGCCCCGGGCCTGGACAATGGCCGGGTGAAGTTACGGATTCTGGGTTCGACGGAGGTCCTGGGCGAGCAGGGGCAGCCGGTGTCGCTCGGTGGGGCGCGGGTGCGGGCACTGGTCACCGCGCTGGCGCTGCGCGGCGGGCGGCCGGTGGCCGTGGAGACGTTGATCGACGAGGTGTGGGCGGTGGACGCACCGCCGCAGGACGCACCGGCGGCGTTGCAGGCACTGGTGGGGCGGTTGCGGCGGGCACTGGGCAAGGGGGCCGTGGAGTCGCTGCCGGGCGCCTACCGGCTGGTCGTGGAGCCGGAGGAGGTGGATCTGCACCGGTTCGAGCGCCTGGTCGCGGAGGGGACGCGGCAGCTGCGGGAGGGCGATGCGCCGGGCGCGGCCGGGACGCTGCGGGCGGCGCTGGCCCTGTGGCGGGGGCCGGCGCTGGCGGACCTGCCCGACGCGGCGGGTGCGGCCCGTGGCCCGGAGGCGCTGCGGCTGGCGGCGCTGCACCGGCGGATCGACGCCGACCTGGCGCTCGGGCGCGCCGAGGAGCTGCTGCCCGAGCTGCGGCAGCTGACCGCGGACCATCCCCTGCACGAGCCCTTCCGGGCCCAGCTGATACGCGCCCTGGAGGCTGCCGGCCGGGGCGCCGACGCGCTGGCCGCGTACGAGGAGGCCCGACAGCTGCTGGCGGACCGACTGGGCGCCGACCCGGGGCCCGAACTGCGTGGCCTGCACGCCCGGTTGCTCGCCGGAAGCCGCGGAGGCCCCGGAAGCCTCAGGCACGCCGGGAGTGCCGGGAACACCGGGAACGCCGGGAGCACCGGACCGATGGCTGCTCCTGCTGTTCCCGCCGCTCCTGCTGCTCCCGCCGCTCCCGCCGCGCCCCGCACCCCGGACGTGCCCCCGCGCCGCGGCAACCTCCGCGCACGCCTCAACTCCTTCGTCGGTCGCCAGGCCGAACTGGCCTCACTGCAAAGAGAAGTGACGGAACGCCAGGCACGCATCGTCACGCTCACCGGTCCGGGCGGATCCGGCAAGACCCGGCTGTCCGAGGAGCTGGCCGCCGCGCTGGCCGGGGAGTACCCGGACGGGGCCTGGATCGCCGAACTGGCCCCGCTGGACGCCCCGGAGGCGGTACCGGGGGCCGTGCTGTCCGCGCTCGGGCGGCGCGACACCGCGGTCTTCTCGACGGCCATGGAGGCGCGTACGACCGTCGAGCACACCGACCCGACGGCCAGGATCGTCGACCACTGCGCAGCCCGCCGACTGCTGCTCGTCCTCGACAACTGCGAGCACGTCGTGGGCGCCGCCGCCGAGCTGGCCGACCTGCTGCTACGGCACTGCCCCGGGCTGACCCTGGTGGCCACCAGCCGGGAGCCGCTGGGCATACCGGGCGAGGTCGTACGGCCGCTGGACCCGCTGGCGCCGGTGCCCGCGCAGCAACTGTTCGCCGAGCGGGCGGCGGCGGTGCGACCGGACTTCCGGGCCACCGACGACCCGGCCGCGGTGGACGAGATCTGCCGCCGGCTGGACGGCCTGCCCCTCGCCATCGAGTTGGCCGCGGCCCGGCTCCGGCTGATCTCCCCGCGGCAGATCGCCGACCGGCTCGACGACCGTTTCCGGCTGCTGACCAGCGGCAGCCGGACCGCGCTGCCGCGCCAGCAGACGCTGCGCGCGGTCGTCGACTGGTCCTGGGACCTCCTGGAGGAGCCCGAGCGGGCCCTGCTGCGCCGGCTGTCGGTGTTCGCCGGCGGCTGCACCCTCGCGGCCGCCGAGGCGGTCTGCGGCGAGGGAGGCGACGGAAGCGACGGAGGCGACGGAAGCGACGGAGACGAGGGAAGCGAGTACGGCTACAGCGACAGCGTCCGCGTCGGCGATGCCGAGGTGCTCGACCAGCTCGGAGCGCTGGTGGACAAGTCGCTGCTGGTCGTCGACCACCGGGGCACGGAGCCCCGCTACCGGATGCTGGAGACCATCCACGCCTACGCCCGCGAACGGGCCGTCGCCCGCCCCGACGAGCACCGCCGCACCCTCGCCCGGCACACCGCCCACTTCCTGCGCTTCGTGCTGGACGCCGACCCCCGCATCCGCTCCGCCGAACAACTGCCCTGGCTGGCCCGCATCGAGGCCGACGTGGACAACGTACGGGCGATATTGCAGCGCGCGGTCGCCGACCGGGACGCGCCGACCGCACAGCGGGTCGTCCTGGCCATGGGCTGGTTCTGGTGGCTGCGCAACTACCGCGCGGAGGGCGCGTCCTGGGTGGAGCGGACCGTGGCGCTCGGACCCGCCGCGCAGGGCCTCGCCGACACCGATCCGGCCCTCTCGGCACAGCTGGACCTGCAACTGCTGCTCTTCTTCCTGCTCCAGGACCAGCGGCAGGACCGTCGCCTCGACAGCCCGGAGCACCGCGCCCTGATCGACCGGATGCTGGCCCTCTACCGCCGTCCGCACTCGCGCAGCGCCCGCTTCCCCGGGCTGCTGTGGCCGTTCACGGCGTTCTTCCTCGGCGGCTACGGCCAAATCCTGTCGCTCATGGACGATGCCGTCGCCACCACCCGCGCGCTGGGCGGCAGCTGGGAGCTGGGGGTCTCGCTGACGTTCCGCACGCTCATCGCGATCGACCTGCCCGGCGGTCTGGCGTCGGCCGAGGCGGACGAGCGGGAGCTGGTCGAGCTGGCGCGCCGGGTCGGCGACCGCTGGATGCTCGCCCAGGTCGCCGCCACCAGCGCGGAGCTGCGACAGATCCGCGGCCACTACGACGAGGCGCGTGCGGCCTATGTCGAGGCGCTCGGGCTGACCTGCGAGCTCGGCGCGTACACGGAAGGCCCGTTCATCCTGTCCCGACTGGCCGAACTCCACTTCGCCGGCGGGGATGTGGACGCCACCGAGAAGGCCCTGGTGCGGGCGGACGAACAGGCCGTCGAGTGGGGTGTCCAGGACCCGCGGGCCTTCAACCACTCGCTGCGCGCCCGGCTCGCGCTGCGCCGCGGGCAGCCGGAGGCCGCGCGCCAGGCGTGCGACGCGGCCCGCGAGGCTGCCGCCCAGGGGACCCCGCCGCCCCAGTTCGTGGTCGTCCTGGACGCGCTGGCCGGCCGGATCGCGGCGGAGTCGGGCGATGTGGCGGGGGCGCTGCGCCAGTGTCACCAGGCGCTGAGCTCCGGGCTGACGCTCTACTGCACCGAGCCCGCGCTGGCGTTCGTCGCCGAGTGCGCGGTCCCGGCGCTGCGCCGTGCCGGCCGCCCCCATGACGCGGCCCGGCTGCTGGGCGCCTCGGACGCCTGGCGCGGTGAACTGCCCAGGATCGTCCCCGACGAGGAGGCCGTTCGGAGCATGGCCGACGCACTGCGCGCCGAGCTGAACGGCGCAGGCGACGGCGCATACGAGGCACTGCACGCCGAGGGCACACGCCTCACGCCCGCCGAGGCCGTCGACATCCTCGCGCCGCGCCCCTGAGCCCCCCGCGCCCCTGAGCCCCCCCGCGCCGCCCCGTGTCGCTGAGCCCCCCCCGCGCCGCTGAGCACCTCGCGCCGCCCCGTGTCGCTGGTCGCCGCCCGGGCGTCGCGCCCCGAGCCGGCGACCCGGAGCGGTGCGGCCCGTCAACGACAGCTGATCTGCGCCCGCGCCCAGTCCCCGATCGCCACCGCATCGACGGGCGACACCGGCTCGACCACGAGCCGCAACGTGGAGCGCCCCGTCAGCGGCACATGCACCGGCAGCCCCCGCTCCCCGCCGCGCACCACCGCCGACCGCCACAGCCGCTCCCCGTCCGCATACACGGAGAAGCGCAGCGCCCCCAGCCCGAAGCTGAGGTCGTCGACGCCCACGACGGCGTCGTACGCGGTGCACGGGCGGTTGAGATCGATGATCACCGAGGACGGCGCATTCACGCTCGCGCCGTTCACATACGTCGTGCCGGCGATCGTGGGCGACTGCCGCTGCCACAGCCAGCCGCTCCCGATGCTGCGCACCTCCGGCTTGCTGCCGTCGCCCATGAAGTCGTGGTCGAGCGCGTTGAGCTGGTAGGACGTCGGCGCGGGGCGCGGCGGCTCGGGGGAGGGCTCCGGCGGGGTGGGCGTGGGCGTCGGTGGGGGCGTCGACGTCGGGGTCGGGGTCGAGGTCGGGGTCGGCGTCGAGGTCGGGGTGGGTGTCGAGGCCGGGGTGGGTGTCGGCGTCGAGGTCGGCTCCGACGGCGTCGGCGTCCGGCCGGGCGTCGACGGGGGAGTCGGCCGGTGCGGCGGGCTCGGCTTCGGCGACGGTTCGGCGCCGGCCGCCGGCGGCAGTGGCTTCGCCGGCGCGGGCGAGGGCCTCCACGGCGCGACCGGGGCCGGCCGATGCGGTCCGGCCTGGGGCTGCGGCGCCGGCGTGGGGCTGCCCGCCAGCGCCAGCGCGAGCGCCGTGCCCGCCACCACCGCGGCCCCGACCCCGATACCGATCGTCACCGGCGCGCCGAGGCCCTTGCCCGCGAGGGCGCCACCGGCCCCGCCCGCCGCACCGGAACCACCACCCGTCCCTGCCGCCGCCGTCGCACCGGCGCCGGCCGCCGCGCCCACACCGGCCGCACCCACCACCGCGGCCGTCGTCTTGACGGCGTACCCGGCGGCGAACCAGCCGATGACCGCGACCGGCAGCAGGGCACCGATCCGCTGGTTGACGTCCTCGACCTCCAGCGCGGCCAGCCGGCACCGGGCGCACTCGTCCAGATGCTTGCGCAGCCCCCGTTCGGCCCGTATCCGCAGCCCGCCGCGGGTGTACGCGCCGAGCCGGTCGGCGAAGCGGGCGCAGTCCCCGCCGGCGGTCAGCGACTGGCTGACGTGCGCCTGCAAATACGCCTGCCGAAGGCCCTCCCGGGCGCGGTGCGCCAGGACCGCGGTGGCGTTCGCGGTCAGCCCGAGCAACGGGGCGACCTCGCTCGGCGACTCCTCCTCGACCGCCGTGTGCCAGAGCACCGTCTGGTAGCGCTCCGACAGACTGCGGAACGCCTGCACGGCCATCGACTGCTCGGCCTCGTGCATGGCGCGCACATCCGCGCCCAGATCCAGCGTGTCGTCGTCCAGCGACGCACCGGTCGCGAACACCGCGAAGTCCTCGACCAGTTGCTCCCGCCGCGCGGTCTTGGCCCAGGACGCGGCGACCCGGCGGAGAGTCGTCAGCAGATAGGCGCGCACCGCCGTGTCCGGGCCCGCGCCGCCGCGCACCGCCTGGAGCGTACGGGCGAAGACCTCACCGGTCAGATCCTCCGCGGTGTGGACGTCCCGGCAGCACTGGCGGGCATAGCGCCGGACCGCCGCGGAGTGCCTGCGGTACATCTCCTCGTACGCGCTGTCGTCGCCGGCCCGCATGGCGGTGATCAACTGTGCGTCGGACGGCGGGAGTTCACCCTCCTCGGAACCGGCGGTCGGCGCCGTGCCGCGACCGGGCCCACGCTGCGGGGGCACGCTCGGGCCCTCGCCCGCCGGGCCGCCGACGCGGTCCTGGCCGGTGCCCGGCCCACCCGCCGCGGGGGTCGCCCCCAACGGCCCGGTCTGGCCGGGTACCTGCCGGCGCGACGCGGACTCGCTCCCGCCCACTCCGGCATCGGTCTCGCGCCGCTGGTCCCGCTCGTCACCACTCATCGCCGAGGCTCCCGAAGCCGTCGTCACACCGCAACACCGCGCAAGCGTGCCACATCGGACCCCGGCCCCCGAGGGCTCCGTCGGTCAACCACTCATCCGAGGCGGGGACGTGGACGGCCGCGCGGTCGTTCACCCGTACGGGCCAAATGCCGCAAACCGGCCGTCATCCATGCGGTACCCGCACCGCCGCACCCCGCCACACCCCGCCGGGCCGCCCCGCCCGGCGGACCCGGCGATCGGATCCACCCGGACGGGGCCGGCCGGCGACGTCACCGCACGGGGCGCGAGCGCAGCCCCTCCAGCAGGATCTCCAGCAGCCGCGCGGACGCGGCCTGCTGCTGTGCCGAGTCGGGCAGCGCGGGCGCGCCCGTGGCGATCACCAACAGCACGTCGGAGACCGTCACATCGGCCCGTAGCTCACCGGCCGCCCTGGCCCGCTCCACCAGCCGTCCGACGACCTCCAGCAGCGCCGTGGCGCCGGCCGTCTCCTCCGCCGCGGCCGGCGCGCCGTCGACGGCCGCCGGCTCGTCACGGAGCCGCGCCGCCGCCCGGAGGTCGGCTGCCGTCCCGTCCGCGCCGGGCGCCATGCGCTGCTGCGGCACCCGCGCCTCGCCCAGGCCCTCCGGTATCCGCGCCCCGTCCGCGGCCTGCGCCGCCGACTGCCCGGACCGGCCGGTGTCCGCGCCCACCCGCAGGATGCTCGGCGGCAGCAGCCGACCGGCACCCGAGGCGACCGACGTCCGCAGGAAGCGCGAGAGCGCCGACCACGGGTCGTCCTCCTGGCCCAGCGCCGTACGCGCCTGGTCCGTCAGCCGCGAGGTCTCCTCCTCCGCTATCCGGCGGACCAGGACGTCCTTGCTCGGGAACCGCCGGTAGACCGTGCCGACGCCGACCCGGGCCCGCCGCGCCACGTCCTCCATCGGCGCGCCGTAGCCCAGCTCGCCGAACACCTCGCGCGCGGCCCGCAGTACGTGTTCGAGATTGCGCTGGGCGTCCACCCGGAGCGGAGTGCTCCGGCCGCCCGCCCCCGCGCCGACAGCGGTGGTCCCGGTGACCCCGTCGGCGCTGCCGCTTCCGTTGTTGCTGTTGCTGTTGCCGTTGCTGCCGCCTTCGGAGGCGTGCGCCATAGCGACGGCAGTCGGCCATTGAGAGCCCTGAATGTGCATATAGATCCCCCGGTAAATGACGTCTCCCCCCGGAGACTCCCCGCTCAGACAGTCAGGGCGTACCGCTGACAGGGTGCACCCCAACGACATACGAACATAGTTGAGCCCGGGTCAAGATTGAAGGGGGCGTTCCGTACAGTGCGCCCCCCGATCGGCCCAACGGGCCTGATCCGCCCGGATTTCGCCCCCACCCCTCGCCGGCCACCCACCCCCTGACCAGCGCACCTCGGGCGGCACGCGCGGAATATGCCGCTCCGTCCCCAGCGCCGCACCCGGTCATACATTTCGACGAGCCTGTGGACAAAGCCGCGCCGGCAGTGCGTCATGGAACAGTGCTGTGCTTTCCCGGGGGCGCAGCGCCCGAGGGTGACCGCGCCGCCGGTCGGTCACCGGATCGGTGCCGCCCCGGGCCCGGTCGACACCGCGAGGAGTACCTCTGTGAAGGCTGTGTCTTCGAACGACGTGGCGCGCATTCTCGTTGTCGGCGGTGGCTACGTGGGGATGTACACCGCCCTGCGGCTCCAGCGGAAACTCAAGCAGGAGCTGCGGCAGGGCACCGTCGAGGTGATCGTGGTCGACCCCGAGCCGTACATGACCTACCAACCGTTCCTGCCCGAGGCCGCGGCCGGCTCCATCTCCCCGCGCCACGTCGTCGTACCGCTGCGCCGGGTGCTCCCGCACTGCACGGTGGTCATCGGCGAGGTCACCGACATCGACCACGCCGAACACCGCGCCACGATCACCACCCTGGCCGCGGAGGAGACCGGCAGCGGCGCCGTCGAGGTCGCGTACGACGAACTGGTCCTGGCCCCCGGCTCGATCTCGCGCACCCTGCCCATCCCGGGCCTGGCCGACGTCGGCATCGGCTTCAAGACCGTCGAAGAGGCCATCGGACTGCGCAACCACGTCCTCGAACAGCTCGACATCGCCTCCTCCACCCGCGACCCCGCGGTCCGCGACGCCGCGCTGACCTTCGTCTTCGTCGGCGGCGGCTACGCGGGCGTGGAAGCGCTCGCCGAACTGGAGGACATGGCCCGCTACGCCGTGCGCTACTACCACAACATCACGCCCGACGACATGAAGTGGATCCTGGTCGAGGCGACCGACCGGATCCTGCCCGAAGTCGGCCCCGAGATGGGCCGCTACGCCGTACGGGAGCTGCGCAGCCGCAACATCGACGTACGCATGGAGACCCGGCTGGAGTCCTGCGAGAAACGCATCGCGGTGCTCAGCGACGGCTCCCGCTTCCCCACCAGGACCCTGGTGTGGACCGCCGGCGTCAAACCGCACCCGATCCTGGCCGCGACCAAACTGCCGCTGAACGGCCACGGCCGCCTCAAGTGCACCGCCGCACTCCAGGTGGACGGCGTCGAACACGCCTGGTCGGCGGGCGACGCGGCGGCCGTGCCCGACCTGACGGCCGGGCCGCCCGCCAAGCCCGACGAGCCGCACCCCACCTGTGCACCCAACGCACAGCACGCCCTGCGCCAGGCCCGGGTGCTCGCCGAGAACATCGCGGCGGCGGTACGCGGTGGCCCGATCGTGGACTACGCGCACAAGTACGCCGGTTCGGTGGCCTCGCTCGGCCTGCACAAGGGCGTCGCGTACATCTACGGGCGCAAGCTCCGGGGCTATCCGGCATGGCTCATGCACCGCGCCTACCACCTGGGCCGGATGCCGACCTTCAACCGCAAGGCCCGGGTGCTGGCCGAATGGACCCTCGCCGGCCTGTTCAAACGCGAGATCGTCTCGCTCGGCTCGCTGGAGAACCCGCGCGCCGAGTTCGAACTCGCCGCGGACACCGGCCGGCACAACGAAGTCCTGTGACGCGCCGCGCTCACCAGGAGAGATGACACACCGCCGGCGCTGCGGCGGCCGGAGGTCGCGGAGTGCGGAACTCCACACCGGTCACCGGGCGTCTGACGGATGTCCGTCCGGTCGGCCACACTGGACGTGTGACCATGGGTGGGCTCGTATCTGCAAAGAGTGACAACCACGAGGATTCTGGACGTTTGCTGCATTCCGTAAACGGGTGCCGAGAGTGCCCCCAGCCGCCCCTCCACCGGCCCCCGGCCGGGAGGCCCCGCCATGCCGACGGCCCGATCCCGCGCGACGCGAAGTAAGAGGTACCCCTCCGTGATCTTCACGCGCTGGAGCGCCAAGTTCCCCGGCACGCAGCGGCGCGCCGCCGCGCGGGCCGACCGTGCGGCATCCCGCCCCGCGCCCGGCACGCCGGCCGCACCGCCCGCCGAGGCCCCGGCCGGTGCCGACACGCCCGCCGCGGCGGACGACACGCCGACCGCCCCGACCGGCGCCACCACCGGCTCGGTCCCCCCGGCCCGCGCCGAGCGCGCCGACACGGAATGCGCCCAGGAGCCCGTCCACGTGGCCCTGCCGCCCACCGTCGACGCCCTCTCCGTCCACGACATCCTCGGCACCATCCCGGCCCTCGTAGCCGTCGTCTACGGCCCCGAGCACCGCCTCGCCTACGTCAACGGCGCCTACGCCGGGGTCTTCGGCCCCCGTCCGGCCGGCCAGACCGCCCGCGAAGCCCTCCCCGAACTGGACGCGCTGGGCCTGCTGCCCCTGATGGACCAGGTCCTGCGCAGCGGCAAGCCGCGCACCGTCAAGTCCCGCAAGGTCCCCGGCGGCGCGGGCGGTGACCGCACCCGCGACGGCTACTACACCTTCACCTGCACCCCCATCGAGGTCGCCGCCAGCGGACCGGCGCCCGATCCCGAGGTCGCCTGCGTCGCACCGCACAAGGGCGTCCTGGTCTTCGGCGCCGAGGTCACCGACCAGATCGAGTCCGCCGAACGGCTGCGCGCCAGCGAGGCCCGCCAGCGCGAGGCCGCGGTCACTCTCCAACGCTCCCTGCTCCCCCAGGAATTGGAGCAGCCCGACGACCTCCGGGTGGCCGCCACGTACCAGCCCGGCGGCACGGACGCCGCGGTCGGCGGCGACTGGTACGACGTCATCACCCTCGGCGCCGGCCGTACCGCCCTGGTCATCGGCGACGTCATGGGCCGCGGAGTGCGCGCGGCCGCCGTCATGGGCCAACTGCGCACCGCCGTACGCGCCTACGCCCGCCTCGACCTCCCGCCCCACGAGGTCCTGCAACTGCTCGACGGCCTGGCCGCCGAGATCGACGCCAACCAGATCGCCACCTGCGTCTACGCCGTCCACGACCCCAACGAGGGCCGCCTGGTCTACGCCTCGGCCGGGCACCTGCCCATCCTCGTGCGCGACCCGGACGGCAGCGTCCACCGCGCCGAGGAACCCACCGGACCGCCCCTGGGAACCGGCGGCTGGCTGCACACCTCCGGCTCCGTCCCGCTGGGACCCGGCAGCAGCGCCGTCCTCTACACGGACGGCCTCGTCGAGCGCCGTGACAAGGACATCGACGACGGCGTCGAGGCCCTGGAACGCGCCTTCGCCGGCGCGGCCGGCGCCCCCGACATCGTCTGCGACCGCCTGCTGCGCTCCCTGGGCATCACCGCCACCCACGACGACGACGTCGCGATCCTCGTCCTCCAGCACCCCGAGCGCACCGGCCACGACGCCGAGCTCTTCCACAACGCCGCCCTCGAACTCCACGGCGGCACCGAAGCGGCGCCCCGCGCCCGCGCCTTTGCCTCGGGCGTCCTGGCTTCCTGGCGCTTCTCGCCCGAGCTGCACGACCTCGGTGTCCTGGCTGCCAGCGAGCTGGTCGCCAACTCCCTACAGCACGGCCATCCACCCATGCGCCTCCGCCTGCGCCGCACCGACCGCCGCCTGATCATCGAGGTCACCGACGGCGACGACCACCTCCCGCGCCGCCGTCGCGCCGAACCGGCCGACGAGGCCGGGCGCGGCATCTCCATCGTCGCCACGATCGCCTCCTCCTGGGGTTCCCGTCGAACCCCGGGCGGTGGCAAGGCGGTGTGGTGCGAATTCGCCCTGCCCCGCGGATAGCCGAAGGGCCGGTTCGGTGACCACAGCCACCGAACCGGCCCCGACTCAGGCCGAACCGGCACAGGACTCAGGACGAACCGGCCACGGACTCAGGCCGGGCAGCCCACCGACTCCGCCTCTGCCGGGACCCGCGCTGCCGGCACGGCGACGGGCACCCGGTGCGGGTTGTCCTGCGCGGGCCGCAGCATCCGCCCCAACCGGAGCGACAGCACGCTGATCCCCACCGCGCACACCACCAGCATCCCGATGTACGCCACGTACATCCCATGGCCGACCATCAAGGCCCCCACCGCCGGCCCAACGGCCAGCGCCAGCTGCTTGACCAGCGCAAACGCCGAGTTGTACTGACCGATCAGCGAGGCCGGCGCCAGATCCGCCACCAGCGGAGCCACCGTCGGCGACAGCATCGACTCCCCGATCCCGAACAGCGCATACGTCGAGATCAGCAGCGTCGTCGCCACCGCCTGCGCACCGTGCACCAGGCCGGACAGCCCGGCGGCCAGCCACGCCACCGTCCATATGAGCCCGACCAGCGCCATCACCCGGCTGCGCCGCCGGCGCTCCACCAGCCGCAGCACCACGAACTGCGCCGCCACGATCGCCGCCGTGTTGGCCGCGAGCGCCAGGCCCAGGCTCGCCGGCGGTATCCGCGTCACCTCGGTCGCATACGCCGCCAGCCCGGACTCGAACTGCCCGTAGCAGGCGAAGAACAGCACGAACCCCAGCACGCACAGCCACACCATCCGCCGGTCCGCGAACAGCACCCGCCAGGCGCCCTTGGCCCGCTCGTCGCCCGGCACCCGGTCCTCGACCTTCGGCGCCCGCGGCAGCCGTACGGTCGCCACCGTCACCCCGAGCACCAGGAACATCACGGCCTCGATGGCGAACAGCCGCACAAAGCTCGACGCATGCGACTCGTCGACCAGCTGCCCGCCGACCAGGCCACCGACACCGAGGCCCAGGTTGTTCAGGAAGAACTGGGTGGCGAAGGCCCGCGACCGGGTCACCGTCGTCGAGCACCACACGATCATCGTCGCCAGCGCCGGCTGGATGACGGCTATACCGGCACCGAGCGCAGCGGCGGCCGCGATGACCAGCGGCTCGCTGTCGGACAGGCCGATCCCCAGCGAACCGAGGGCGGCGGAGACCGTACCGACGATGGCCACCGGCAGGGGGCCGCGCCGGTCGATCGCCCGACCGGTCAGCGGCAGCACGACCAGCGCGGCCACGGCCAGCATCGCCAGTACGACACCGGCCGTACTGGCACCAAGATCCCGCACCTTCGCCACGTAGACGTACAGATACGGAACCGTGAAGCCGTTGCCGAACGCGCTCAGCGCGTTCCCCAGCTGGATCCGGCGCAGCGCGGCGCCCATCGCGGTGGTCACACTCACCTACCTAGGTCAGGTCATCAGACGATCAAGAACGAACACGAACAACAGAGAAGAAGAGCGGGGGCGAACCGACGAGCTGCCGCGACGCCCCAGACGTCAGGGCGAGACCGTGCGACGGACAGTTCCCATCCGGACAGTCTCACCCTGAAGACTTCAACCATAAAGTTCGAAGCTAAAGAGTACACGGAGAAGAACTTCAACGCCAATCACTTTCGTGTCATACTGCGCCGCATGCCTGAGCCCTCCGATGCGGCCGACGCGACTGCCGAGCCGAGCCTTGAGGAACAGATCGCGGCCTACCAGCGCGAATTCCAGGACCTCGACCCCCAGGTGGAGCAGGTCGTCTCCGCACTTCAGCGCCTCAACCGACGGATGAACGTCGCCTACGGGCGGCAGACCGCCACCCTGGGCCTGAGCAACGCCGAGTGGGAGGTACTCAAGGCCCTCGTCGTCTCCGGAGCCCCCTACCGCATGGGCCCCGGCGAGCTGGCCAAGCGCCTCGGCCTCACCCCCGCCGCGATGACCCACCGCATCGACCGCATGGCGAGCGAGGGCCTGGTCACCCGCGAGCGCGACGAGAACAACCGCGTCCGCGTCATCGTCGAGCTGACCCACGAGGGCCGCGAGAAGTGGCTGGAGGCGATGCGCATGGCGACGGTCTTCGAGGAGGAGCTGCTCCAGGACCTCTCCAGCGAAGAGCGTCAACTCCTCGGCCAGGTGCTGACCCGTGTCCTACGACGCGTCGAGGAGGCCCAACCGGACGCCGGTGGGCGTCTGAGTGATCTCGACTGACGCGGGTTGACACGGCCCCGCCCGATCTGTAGTGTCCTCCGAGTTGCCACAGCGCCGGAACGGTTCTGCGGCAGCCATCCCGCCGCATCGCGGCACACCACTACTGCACGGCCCCTCACCGGGAACAATTTCGGCATGCCGAAATTCGACCGTGGCGCGATTATGCGCCGACGAGGAATTCCGCTAACGTAGTGATCCGCCGAAAGGCGCGGCAGTAAAAAGGCCGCACCCCGGCAAACCCCCTCCGACGGGGATTCGGAAACGAATTCGGACCGGCAACGGAACGAACAAGTTCTGATAGAGTCGGAAAGGCCGAAAAGCGAAAGCGAACCGGCCACTCCCGCTCCAACAGGGAGTCAGAGACGGAAACGGATCTGGTAAGGTTGGAACCGCGAGAAAGCCGAAAGGCCGGATCGCACCGGCGAAAATCGGAGCCGCAAGGATCTGATAGAGTCGGAAACGCAAGACCGAAGGGAAGCGCCCGGAGAGCCTGGTGAAACAGGCACAAAGGAAGCGTCCGTTCCTTGAGAACTC